>NZ_JAQCNH010000052.1 GCF_028275115.1 Halorientalis sp.
CGGACGTCCTCGGGCTTGACCGCCCGGCCCCAGTCGTACTCGATGCGGTCGACGGTCTTACCGAGGCGCTCTGCCACGTTGGCCTGCCGCTCGCTGAAACTCCCCGACGTGGGGACGAGCATGCGGTCCTCGACGAGGTTGAGCGTCGTCGCCTCCCAGAATTCGGTCCCCGAGGCCGTGAGGACGATGACCTCGTCGTCGGTGCCGAGGAACGCCTTCGTGTCCTCGACGATGGTCGTGTAGAGGTCGGTCATCCGGTCCATCCGGTGGCCGAACATCGGTTCGGCCATTGCTTCGAGCACGTCGTCGCGAACCTCGGTCGGACCCGGAAGATACAGCGTCTTGTCTGGATAGTCGCCCGTGTATTCCTGTTTCTTTGTCACCGAAACCACCTAGTGAGATATACTCCTCGGCGGGGGAGCATGGTAGTTTTGATACCGCGCGGAGAGCGTCGAGACGAACCGAACACCGGACGACTCACCACCCCGCCACGGCCCGCCCCACTGGAGCGCGGACCGAGTCAACTCCGCGAGAACGCGACAGGTGAGCGTCCGTGGGAACCCGGTTTGCGGGCGGGACCCGTCACTGGTGTCGACAGATACCCTGGCGACGGTCGCGACCGTACCGATGCGTCTGCTGACCGCAAATCGGTTGCCCCGTTTCGCGCGACTCCCCGGTGGCGAGAGGGTTCCGGCGAACCGTAAATTGCAAATAGGAAATACGAGAATAGAAGGGCAACGTCTCTCGCGTGCGGCACTGCGGGAGCCCTCCGACACCGATGGTACAAAAACGCACACTCCTGCTGACAGTGCTCGCTGTGGCCGCCGGGACCGGACTCGCGGTGGCGTCCGGTGCGGTCGGTTCGAGCCAGTGTGAACCGGTCAACAAGACGGAGAACCTCTCGAAAGAGCGCCTCCAGAACCGAACGAACGCCTCCGACTACAACGAGTCTCGACCGAACGTGAGCGAGGACGATGGCTTCGTCCTCACCGGCCGGAAACTGGCCGAACTGGCGATCGACGAGATTCTCCAAGAGCAGCCCTGCGGGAACGAAACGGCACCGAACGGCGCGACGACGCCAACGGGCAACACGACCGCAGCCGCGACCGCCACGCCAACGGCGTCGGACGACTGACTGCCTCTGTCTCTCGTGTCGCCAGTCTCATCTGCCCTGACCCCCTAACCCATGCGAGACATGAACACACACAGAAATATTGCCGTAACTCCCGGTTATAGATGGTTCGGGATATATGAGTGTGATACATGAACAACGATACGCGACGGTTCGGAACGCGGTGTGTCCACGCCGGACAGGCGGAACCGGATCCGGCGACGGGGGCACGCGCGCCGCCGATCTATCAGACCACGTCGTACGTCTTCGAGGACGCGGACCACGCGGCGGACCTGTTCGCACTAGAGGACGACGGCAACATCTACTCACGGTTTCACAACCCGACGGTGCGGACCCTCGAGGAGCGACTGGCAGCACTGGAACACGGGGTCGACGCCGTCGCCACGGCCTCCGGGATGGCGGCGCTGGACGCGGCAACGTCGGTGCTGGCCGAGACCGGCGACAACGTGGTCTCGGCGTCGTCCATCTACGGTGGGACCCACACCTATCTCTCGCACAACGCCCGCCGACGCGGGGTGGAATCCCGCCTGGTCGACACGCTGGACTACGCGGTCTACGACGACGCCATCGACGAAAACACCGCCTACGTCCACTGTGAGACCATCGGGAATCCGTCGCTGGTGACGCCCGACCTCGACGAACTGGCCGCCGTCTGTGCGGCAAACGACGTGCCGCTGTTCGTGGACAACACGTTCGGGACCCCCGCGCTCTGTGCCCCGCTCGACTACGGGGCGGACATCGTCTGGGAGTCGACCACCAAGTGGATTCACGGGTCGGGAACGACGGTCGGTGGCATCCTCGTCGACGGTGGCTCGTTTCCGTGGGGCGAGTTCCCCGAGCGCTACCCAGAAATCGGTGCCGACAATCCGGCGTTTAACGGGACGAACTTCAGCGAGCGGTTCGGCGACCGTGCGTTCACCGCCGCCGCCCGCTACCGCGGTATTCGGGCACTCGGTGACGGACAGAAGCCGTTCGACGCGTGGCAGACGCTTCAGGGGAGCGAAACCCTCGAACTCCGGATGGAACGCCACTGCGAGAACGCGATGGCCGTCGCGGAGTTCCTCGACGACCACCCCGAGGTGTCGTGGGTGACATACCCCGGCCTCGACGACCACGAGACCCACGACAACGCCTCGAAGTACCTCGACGGCGGCTACGGCGGGATGGTCGCGTTCGGACTGGCGGACGGCTACGCGGCCGGCCGCGACGTCTGTGAGGCCGTCGAACTCGGCCAGTTCCTCGCCAACGTCGGCGACGCCAAGACGCTCATCGTCCACCCGGCCAGCACGACCCACGCCCAGTTGACCGAGGACGAACAGCGCGCCAGCGGCGTGACGCCGGACCTCCTGCGGCTGTCGGTCGGTATCGAGGATGTCGAAGATATCAAAACCGACCTCGACCAAGCAATCGGGACGGCGACATAGATGGAGGTCGAACGCGACACGGTTTCGGTCGGCGAGTTCGAGTTCGAGTGCGGGGAGTCGGTCCCCGACCTGGAAGTCGCCTACGAGGCCTACGGCGAGTTCACCGGCGAGAACGCGGTGCTGGTCTGTCACGCTCTGACTGGGAGTTCACACGTCGCCGGGCACCGAACCGGCAAAGAGACCAGCGGGCAGGCCCGGGCGTGGTGGGACGACATCGTCGGCCCCGGAAAAGCCATCGACACCACCGAGTACTACGTCGTCTGTGCCAACGTCCCGGGGTCCTGTTACGGGACGACTGGCCCGGCCAGCGAGAACCCCGAGACCGGCGAGCCGTACGGCACGGAGTTCCCCGCGGTCACCGTCGGCGACTGGACCGAGGCCCAGCGCAGTCTGCTGGACGAACTCGGCGTCCCCCACCTCCACGCCGTCGTCGGCGGCAGCGTCGGCGGCATGAACGCGCTGGACTGGGCGAAGCGCCACCCCGACCACGTCGAGCGGGTCGTCCCTATCGCCGCTGCCGCGCGCCTCGACCCGCAGTGTCTCGCCCTCGACGCCGTCGCCCGTCGGGCCATCACCACTGACGACGACTGGCAGGGCGGTGACTACTACGGCACCGACGCCGAACCGACGGACGGACTGGCGCTGGCGCGTCAACTGGGTCACATCATGTACCTCTCGAAGGCGTCGATGGAACAGAAGTTCGGCCGTCGGGCCGCCGGCCGCGACGCCATGCGGAGTTTCCCCGTCGACCCGGCGGGTACCTTCTTTCCCTACAGGGACGTCGAGTCGTACCTCGACTACCAGGCCGAGAAGTTCGTCGAGCGGTTCGACGCCAACTCCTATCTCTACCTCACGCGCTCGATGGACAACTACGACCTCGCCGCCGGGTTCGAGGACGACGCAGACGCCCTCAGTGCCTTCGATGGCGAGGCGCTGCTGCTGTCGTTCAGCGGCGACTGGCACTTCACGACCGAGCAGTCCGAGCAGGTCGCCGACGCCTTCCGCACCCTCGACACGCCGGTCGCCCACCACGTCGTTGAGTCCGACCACGGCCACGACGCCTTTCTCGTCCAACCCGAGAAGGTCGGCCCGCCGCTGTCGGATTTCCTCGAAGACGGCGTCGACGGGAAAGCGATCACCGACACGGCAGCGGCGGACGGCACCGAGAGCCAGTTCGCGCCCGTCCACACGAGTCTGTTCTCGTGAGCCGGTAACCGGCCCCCGCGCTCACCGCGCGTAGACCGCCGCAGCCAGTCCCGCCAGAAACGCCGCGACGTATGCCGGTCGCGCGACTGCGACACCCGGGACGGCCGAGAGTACTGTCGGCACGTTCGCGGGGTCGGTCAGTGCCGCCCCACTCCGGGCGCTGGCTCCCACGAGAACGACCACCGCTGCTCCGACGGCGGCGACGAACCCAGCGACGGCCAGCGGGCTGTCGCTGAGTCGTTCGAGAACGACGCCCCCGGTCCGACCGACGCGGCCACTCATCGACGGGAACGTCTCGCCGGTTCAATATGAATCTACCCACGCTAAGGGGCCGTCTCGCGGACGAAAATATTTGGACGTTGTCACACCCGAGTAGACAGCTATTTGTCCGAGACGTGTGAATTGTTCCCAGTCATGACGAACGAAGACGACCAGATCGAGACGAAATCGCTCCACGTCGGCCAGGAGGACCCCGACCCGGCCACGGGAGCGCGCGCACCGCCGATCTACCAGACCACGTCGTACGTCTTCGAGGACGCCGAGGACGCCGCCTCACAGTTCTCGCTGGAGACGCCGGGGTACATCTACTCGCGGCTGATGAATCCGACCGTCGAGACCCTGCAGGAACGCATCGCCGCGCTCGAGGGCGGGGTCGGTGCCGTCGCAACCGCCTCCGGGATGGCGGCGCTCAACGTGACCGACTTCGTGTTGGCCGACGCCGGCGACAACATCGTCACCGCCTCGTCGCTCTACGGTGGAACCTACACGTACTACACCCACACGCTCCCTCGGCAGGGCGTCGAGGCCCGCTTCGTCGACACGCTGGACTACGCGGCCTACGACGACGCCATCGACGAGAACACCGCCTACGTTCACTGCGAGACTATCGGCAACCCGGCGCTGGTGACGCCGGACTTCGACCGCCTCGCCGAAATCGCCGACGACCACGGCGTCCCGCTGTTCGTGGACAACACGTTCGCGACGCCTGCGCTCTGCAGCCCCATCGAACACGGTGCGAACCTCGTCTGGAACTCCACGACGAAGTGGATCCACGGTCACGGTTCGACCGTCGGCGGCGTCGTCGTCGACGGTGGCAACTTCGACTGGAGCGCCCACGACGAGAAGTATCCCGAGGTCGCCCAGGATAACCCCGCATACCACGGCGTCAACTTCGCCGAGGCGATGGGCGAACAGGCGTTTACCTACACCGCCATCGCGCGCGGCCTGCGCGACCTGGGCAACCAGCAGTCACCCTTCGACGCTTGGCAGACCCTCCAGGGCATCGAGACGCTTCCCCAGCGCATGAGCGCTCACTGTGAGAACGCGATGGCCGTCGCGGAGTTCCTCGACGACCACCCCGAGGTGTCGTGGGTGACATACCCCGGCCTCGACGACCACGAGACCCACGACAACGCCTCGAAGTACCTCGACGGCGGCTACGGTGGCATGATCACGTTCGGACTGAAACAGGGGTACGACGCCGCCAGAACGACCGTCGAGTCCACCGAAGTCGCCAGTCTGCTGGCCAACGTCGGTGACGCCAAGACGCTGGTCATCCATCCGGCGAGCACGACCCACCAGCAGTTGACCGACGAGGAACAGGAAGCCGCAGGCGTCACGGACGACCTCGTGCGTCTCTCGGTGGGTCTGGAAGGCGTCGAGGATATCAAATCGGACCTCGATCAGGCTATCGGACGAGCGACCTAGAACAGGCTGAACAGCCGGCTGGTCAGCGCGGCCTGTTGGTACGCCAGTTTCTGGAACGCGGCCGGTTGCCGCACTGCCTCGTCGAGAACCAGGTCCGACATCGACCGACGGGACTGCTCGAACAGGAACGTTGTCTCCACGTCGGCGGCCACGTCGCCGAGCAACTGTAACATCGTCAGGGTCTGTGGGCCCAACGGCCCGTCGGTTTCGACGGATAGGTCTCCGCTGAGGACGGCCGAGGTCGCCGGCCGCCCGTCGATAATCGCCTGCCAGACGTTCCACGGCGCCTCCAGCACGGCGTTCACCTCACGCTCGTCCGGTCCGTCGAGGATGTCGACCTCCGGGCACTTGCCGCTTTCCAGTCCGATGTAGCAGTAGATGTTTCCATCGACGACACAGTGTTCGAGCTGGTCGAGCAGGCTCTGGGCCACCGGCGGGAAATGCTGACGGACGCTCGGGTCCATCAGCGACGGGGCGCTCTCGAGAGCCACGTCGCCGAGGTCGTTCCGGACGGTTTCCGGAACGCCGTCGAACACCAGTTCGGGCAGCTCACCGAGCCGTGTCTCCGCAAGCGGCAGGTCCTCGACCACAATAAGCACGTCTCCGTTCGACCCCACTCCCCAGCCGACACCGACGTCGTCCAGCGCGGTACTCTCGTTGATCTCGCGCTGGTATGCGTCGAGCCACTGTGATGTGGGAAACAGGCTCACACTCAAGACACGTTGTATATACGCCGACTACATAAAACACCAACGGCCGATACGAGATAAATTAAGACAGAAGACGATTCGGAACAATCACCGGCGACGGAACGTGGCCTGCCCCACGGAGCGACGTGCCGCTCAGAGGACGCCTTCGGCTTCGAGCATGCCGTGCAGTTCGGCCATCGAGAGGACGATGGTGTCACACGCGGACTCGACGGCCGGTTTCGGGTCGAACCCGACCGACAGGCCCGCGACTTCCAGCATCGGCATGTCGTTGGCGCCGTCGCCGACGGCGATGGTGTCGGCCACGTCGACGCCGACTGTGCCGGCGAGGTCCTCGAGGGCGTCGTCTTTCGTCCCCTCGATGAGCGGCCCATCGACCTCGCCGGTGAGTTCGTCCGCTTCCATCGGGAGCCGGTTGGCGACGATGGAGTCGACAGCCACGCCGGCCTTCTCGAGGGCGCGCTCGACGCCGCGCTCGAACCCGCCGGTAAGGATGGCGGTGTGGACACCCGCCTCGTTGAGATTCTCGATGACCATGGCGGCGTCCGCCCGGAGGACGACCTGGTCGAAGGCCGCCTCGGCCCGCTCCTGGGAGAGGCCGTCTAGAAGCTCACACCGGCCCCGGAGGCTCTCGGCGTAGCCGATCTCGTCGTTCATCGCCTGCTCGGTGATCGCTTCCATCTGGTCGGCGACCCCACACTCCGCACCCAGTAGGACAGTCATTTCAGAGTCCGAAAGCGTCCCGTCGAAATCGAAGGCGACGAGTGTCATACCCTATCGTTCGCGGCCGGGGGCTTCAAACGCGGCGGTTTCGGGTGGCTAGCCCGAATCGTCCCGTGTGCAGCCTCGCGGAACCGTTCGCGGTCGGGCGGCCCGTGCGGACGAATCCCACGCGAGGCGGTCGCTCGCTCTCGGTTTCGGGCCGAGCCGATGAGGAAAGGGTTATGCCGGCAGGCTGGAATTGGTCGGTCATGAAGGTACTCGTCACGGACCCCATCGCGGACGCGGGCATCCAGCGTCTGCGTGCTGCGGGCCACGACGTGGAGACGGCCTACGACGTGCAGGGACAGGAGTTGCTCGACGCCGTCGCCGACGCGAACGCACTGATCGTCCGCTCGGGCACCGAGGTCACCGACGCGGTGTTCGACGCCGCAACCGATCTGGTGATCGTCGGTCGCGCCGGCATCGGGGTGGACAACATCGACATCGACGCCGCGACCGAACACGGCGTCATCGTCGCCAACGCTCCCCAGGGCAACGTTCGCGCAGCCGCCGAACACACGGTCGCGATGACCTTTGCCACCGCCCGCTCGATCCCGCAGGCCCACGCCCGCCTCCGGGACGGCGAGTGGGCCAAAGGCGAGTTCCTCGGCACCGAGCTCAACGGCAAGACCCTCGGTATCGTCGGTCTCGGTCGAGTCGGTCAGGAAGTCGCCAAGCGGTTGGGGAGTCTGGGGATGAATCTCGTCGCCTTCGACCCGTACATCTCCGAGGAACGGGCCGACCAGCTCGGTGCCGACCTCGCGGACGACCTGAAACACTGTCTCGACAGTGCGGACCTCATCACGATCCACACCCCGCTCACGCCCGAAACCGAGAATATGATTAGCGAGGACGAACTCGCAACGCTCGGCGACGGATACGTCATCAACTGCGCTCGCGGCGGAATCATCGACGAGCCCGCGCTGGCCGAGGCCGTCGAGAGTGGCTCGCTCGCCGGCGCCGCGATCGACGTGTTCGCCGAGGAACCGGTCGACCCGGACAACCCGCTGCTTGACGCGGACGACGTGATCGTCACGCCTCACCTCGGTGCCAGCACGGAGGCTGCCCAAGAGAACGTCGCGACCGCCACGGCCGACCAGGTACTCGCCACGTTCCGGGGCGAACCGGTCATGAACGCGCTGAACGCCCCCTCGATGGACGAGTCGGCGTTCCCGCGTGTCCGGCCGTACATCGACCTCGTCGAGACGGCCGGGAAAATCGCCGTCCAGTTATTCGACGACCGCGTCGAGGAAGTGGAAATCTCCTACGAGGGCGATATCGCCGAGGAAGAGCTGGACCTGGTCACGGCGAGCGCGCTCAAGGGCTGTTTCGAGCCTCTGGAGTGGCAGGTCAACGCCGTCAACGCACCCCGTGTCGCCGACGAGCGTGGAATCGACGTGACCGAGACGAAAAGCCGGTCCTCCGAGGACTTCCAGAGTTTGGTGACGGTGACGGTCCGCAACGGCGACGACGAAGTCGGCGTCTGCGGGACCCAGTTCGCCGGCGAGGACCCGCGAATCGTCCGGATCGATGGGTTCCGGGTCGACGCCATTCCCCACGGCCACATGCTCGTCGCACGAAACGACGACGTGCCCGGCGTCATCGGATTCATCGGCTCGACGCTCGGCGACCACGACGTGAACATCGCGGCGATGTTCAACGCCCGCGAGACCATCGGCGGCGAGGCGCTCTCGGTGTACAACCTCGACGACCCGCCGGGCGAGGAGGTACTAGAGGCTACCCTCGACGACGACCGAATCATCGACGTGAGCCACATCAGCCTCAACGGCGCCGCCGAAGACGACGAGTAACCGACTATTCGCCCGATTTTCCCGTAGCTCTCGTTCACCCCGTCTCCCCCGTTATTTCGTTCGAAGGCGGTCCCCGGCGGAAAATAGTATCTATCTGCTTATATGTATCCCGTGCCGAGTACTCGGTACTCACACACCCCATCCCGGACCGCGGTCTCCGGGTTCGGTGCAGTCGATTCACTTTCCCCGCATTAGTGATAACGCTCACACCGCTCCCCACAGTAGCCGTCGCGCTCTCCCTGCCAGCGGTGCCACTGCAACTGCCGGCGCTGTCACCGAACCCGGCCATCACGCTGTTGGCGCTCCTGTTCGGCGCGATCTGGACGCTGGCGAACTTCTACGCGTTCTACCCCCTCGTCCAGTCGGGCCTCGAGGCCCTCGTTGAGCGACTGCGCGGACCGCCCGCCGACCCCGAGGCCGACCCGGGCCCGCTGTCCGACGGCGGTCGGCCCACGGTCGACGTGTTGCTGGCAGCCTACGACGAGGCGGACGTGATCGAACAGGCGATCACGTCGGTCCTCGACGCGGAGTATCCCGACGATCACCGCACGCTGACGGTCCTGCTCGAACCGGGCGACGACGCGACCCGCGCGGTCGTCGACCGCCTCCGCGAGTCCTACACCTTCGACGTGCTGACCGTCCCGGCGTCGTACCCGGGCGACCCCAACAAACCGCGTGCGCTCAACTACGGGTTCGAACACACGGACTGCGACATCGTGGGTGTCGTCGACGCCGAGGACATCGTCGCCGACGGCCTCCTCGAGGAGGTGGCCGCGGCGGTCGAGGGCGGGGCGGACTTCGCTCAGGGCCGCCTCGACATGGCCAACGAGGACGACGGCTGGCTCAACCTGCTCTTTCGCGCCGAGTACGGTTACTGGTACAACGTCGTGACGCCGGCGTTCGCGCGGGTCGACTATCCCATCCCGATGGCCGGCACGACCTGCTTTTTCCGTCGGTCGGTTCTGGAGACCGCGAGCGAAAAGCGGCTGGCCCAGCGGGGCGACCCCTGGACCGACGACGAGTGGGCCTGGACCGGCGCGCACGGCCTCGACGGCGTCCGGCCGTGGGACCCCCGGAACGTCACCGAGGACTTCGAACTCGGCCTGTTCCTCTGGGAACTGGACTACGAGTTCACCTACCTCGATTCGGTGACGACCGAGGAGTCGCCGCCGACGCTGTCGGGCTGGCTCGACCAGCGGACGCGCTGGAAGAAAGGCAAAGTGTACACGTTTCTGGACCGGCGCGAACACCCGCCCACCGACCGTCGGGACCGCGCCCACGTCTACTGGCAGTCGCTGCTCCCTCACCTCGGGCCGCTCAACGTCGCCGGCCTGGTCGTCCTATTTCTGATCGCGAACCTCGCGAAGTACCAACCGTCGACACTCGTCGAGTTCGTCCTCGGTCTCGGTGGTGCGTTCGCCCTCGTCACCGCTTGTCTATCCACCGTCGGGTACTGGACGGCCTCGGACGCGGCGCTCCCGACCCGACTCAGACGCGCGCTCCTCTCGACCCTCACGCTCCCACTGTACTGGTTCGTCCAGTGGGGGGCCGACATCCGCGCGCTCGTCCGCCTCTACGGCGGTGACCTCCGGTGGGAACACACGGAGCACCTCGGTCGTGGAACGGGCGATACTGACGAGCGCGACCCTGGCGCGCTCGGCCGGCGGACGGGTCGGCTGACCCTGCCTCGGTACCAGCGCCTCCTCGCACTCGCGTTCGTCCTCGCCGCCGCCGGTATCCTCCGGGTGTTCGTCCTCGGTGGCTGGAGCCTCTGGACCGACGAGATCTACTCCGTCGCCGTCCGCGGTGCCCTCCCTGTCGCGGACCTGCTCGTCCTGCCGAACGATCCGCACCCGCCGCTGTACTATCTCCTGCTCCACTGGTGGATGGACGCCTTCGGAACCGGACGGGTCGCCGTCCGGTCGCTGTCAGTCCTGGCCGGCCTCGGCGCGACGGCCGGCGTCTATCTGCTCGGGACAGAACTGTTCGACGACCGAACCGGCCTGCTCGCGGCGGCTATCGTCTCCGTCTCGGCGTTTCACGTCCACTTCTCTCGGGTCGCCCGGATGTACGCGCTCTTCACTATGCTGACGGCCCTGTCGTGGTACTACTACGCCCGGTTGCGTGACGGCACCCGGACGAGTGCGGTCGGCTACGTCCTGACCTCGACGCTGCTGGTCTACACCCACGTCTACGGCCTGTTCGTCGTCCTCGCCCAGCACGCCTACACCGCACTCTCGGAAGTCGACGGCGGGATCGGCCGTCGCCGCTGGGTTCGGGTCTCGGCCGCGCTTGGTCTGCTGTCGACACCCTGGGCCGCCCTCCTCGGACATCGCGTCGTCGCCATCGTCACCGGGACCGGCGGGGCCAACATCGAGTGGATCCCCGAGCCCTCGTCTGTGTTGCTGACACAGACGGCGATCTCGTTCGTCGGGTTTCCGGACTTCTACCCGCTGACCGCGGGGACGGTCGGGCTCTACGTGCTGGCCGCGGTCGTCCTGTTCGTTTACGTCGGGCAGTTGCTGGCGTCGGTCGTCCGTGTCGGCGCGGACGGGCTCACGCTCGAAGACCCGAGCTCCGTCGGCCAGCTCGCCGCTCTGCTGTTCGTGCCGACGCTGGTCCCCATCCTCGTCTCGCTGGTCGTCCCGACCTACGTCCCCCGGTACGCGGCCCCGGCCAGCGTCGGCTTCGTCGTGCTGGCCGCCCGCGGCCTCCGGAACGTCCCGGTCCGCAGAGTCCGGGCTGGCCTGCTGACGGTCGTGCTGGTGAGTTCGCTCGTCTTCGTCGGCGTCTACTACACCGCCGACTCCGCGGAACCGTGGTCGCAGGCCGCCGGGACCATCACGGCCAACGCCGAGGCCGACGACGTGGTCGTCCACCAGCCCGGCAACATGGGCGGGTACGAACGACGGTACTACGCCGACACGGCACTCACGACTGCGACGCTCTCCCAGTCGAGTCGCATCGGCGTCGACGACCTCCGGTACCTGCGGGGCCTCTCGACCCGCCACGGGACGGTCTATCTCGTCCAGTACTACGGGAGCCGTGACGCCGCTGTCCGGTATCTCGACGCCTGTCATGACGGATCGAACTCGAACCGCCTCGGTGTCATCACGGTCCGGGAGTACTCGCGGGACACCGGATGCCCCGAACCCGCGGCGTTCCTCGACGGTGGGCAAGCCACCTCCTGACCGTCAGAATAGTCGCGACAGCGCGTCCCGGAGCCGTACACCCACACCCGGTTCGGTCTCGTCGCTCTCGAACTCGATCTCGACGGCCCCGTCGTCGACGTGTGTGCGTGGGTTCTCGGCGGCCAGCAGTTCCTCGTACCGGTCGATCACCGCGTTCAGTTCGCGCTCTTTCCGGGCGACCTGTCGTTCCAGCAGAGCGACCCGTGTCCTGAGAATCTCGCGTTCGGTCGCTCGTAATCGCACACTGTCGGCGCGCGGGAATCGACCGGTGGCGGGGCGTGCAGGCGGCGCGGCCGTCGTCCCGTCATCGGCCTGCCCCTCGGCCGATAGCTCGGGGGCGGCGTGTGTCGTGTCGGATGTCATCTCGCGGGCGAGAGACTGTGTTACCGAGTCAAAAAAAGACCAGTCAGACACCCGGCACACGGACGGCCGACACCGTGCTGTCGGGCGATCGGTCGCGGCTGTGACCCCGTCGACGTCGCCGTGGACCGAACGGAGCCACAGAACGACACGACAGGCTCGACTCCCCGACGGGTAGTGGAACTCGCTCGCCGAACGACGGGCGCGTGTCTCACCGGACGAACAGGCGAGCACGGACCGCAGGACGACTCCGAATCGCGGCATTATACGTCTGGAATCCATTGCACGTGTATGCAAACCATCGTGACTGAACGGAACGGGTCCATGCTCGCACGCATCGAGAGTGACGACCGGGTGTTCGAGGTGCACTTCGACTCGCTCGAACCGACCGACGTGACCCTCCGGTTCCTGCGCGACGACGAGCGTGTCGGAAGCATCTACAACGACGACGGCACCGACCGAACGATGGCACGGTTGACCACGGGTCGCGAGGGGACCGACTTCATCGGCGTCGAGGTGCCCAAAGAGTTCGTCGCGGAACTGCTCGATGCCGCTATCGAGGCGGGCCGGGTCACCGACGACTCCGCCGCTGAAGGGTACCGAATCCGAGTGCTGTGAGCAGCCTGTGCTGTCAAGCGGCCCGGGACCCGTCGACGGCCACCACCGACCCGCGTTCGACGGTCACTGAACAGGTAGCCCACCACGCTTAGGATGTCCATCACGAACGCTGGTGTATGCCCGACGACCGACCGGGGTTCGAGGACACCCCACGCCTTCCAGACTCCGAACATCGCGTTCACGACCCCGACCGACCGCACCCACCGACCGTGACGCCGGCCGGACCCGTCACGCAGTCACCGCCCTCGGATGCGACCGTCCTCTTCGACGGTACGAGTCCGGCCGGATGGGTTGCCGCCGATGGCGGCGACCCCGAGTGGACGGTGACGGACGGGACGCTGCGTGTCGAACCCGGTAGCGGCGACATCCGCACGGCCGACTCGCTGGGTGACTGTCAGCTCCATCTTGAGTGGGCAACACCAGCCGATCCGGCGGACACGGACTACCCGGGCAACAGCGGTGTGTTCCTCGCGGATCGGTACGAACTCCAGATTCTGGACTGTGTCACGGCACCCATCTACGCCGACGGCTGGGTCGGTGCCGTCTACGGACAGCATCCCCCGCGGGTCGACGTCTGTCTCGCCCCGGGTGCGTGGCAGTCGTTCGACATCGTCTGGCGACGCCCGCGATTCGACGGCGACGTGCTGGTGTCACCGGCACGGGTGACCGTCCTGCACAACGGGGTTGCGGTCCAAGACGCGACCGAGCCGTACGGGCCGACGGCGTACCGCGACTACGGCGAGTACGAACCACACGGTCCGGCCCCGCTCAGGCTACAGGACCACGGCTTCCCGGTTCGCTTCCGCAATATCTGGTACCGGCCGCTCTGAGTGCCGTTTCGAACGACTGCTGGCACACCGAACCAGCGCAGAAGAGGACACGCGGACCGTATCGACGGTGAACAGGTGACCCCATCGCAGGCGTGTTCACGTCGGCCGTTTCCACACTAAACAGCTTACCGGACGTACCCGAGCACCTTCCCGAGCAGGCCGTCACCGCCGACGCCGACGCGTTTGCCCGCGAGGTGGTCGAGGACCTTGTCCGTGTCGTTGGGGACAGGTTCGGGGTCGGCGCCGGCCTCGGCGGCGGCCTCGGGGTCCTTGAGGAGGTGGCCGGTGGTCAGACAGACAACGTCCTCGCCGGGGCCGACCTCGCCGGCGAGGCGGAGCTTCCGCAGACCCGCGACGCTCGCGGCGGAGGCGGGTTCGACCCCGATGCCCTGTTCGGCGAGGTTGCGCTGGGCCTCGGTGATGCGCTCGTCGGAGACGGCGACGGCGGTTCCGCCCGTGTTGCGGATGCCGGGCAGGGCTTTCGGCGCGTTGACTGGGTTGCCGATGCGGATTGCGGTCGCGCGGGTCTCGACGTCGTCCCAGCGCTCGGTGTCTTCGTAGCCGTTCTCGATGGCCTCGACCATCGGTGCGGCCCCCTCGGCCTGCACGCCGGTGAGCTTCGGCACGTCGCCGGGGGCCAGCGCGCCGCCTTGGACGAGTTCGCGGAAAGCCTTGTACAGCGCCGCGGTGTTGCCCGCGTTACCCACTGGCAGAACGATTCGGTCGGGGAACCGACCCTCGTCCTCGTAGAAGCGTTCGAGAATCTCGAAGCCGATGGTCTTCTGTCCTTCCAGGCGGAAGGGATTCAGGGAGTTCAGCAGGTACGCCTCACCGCGCTGGGCGAGGTCCTGCACGATGTCGAGACAGGCGTCGAAGTTGCCGTCGACTTCGAGGATGCGTGCGCCGTGCAAACTGGCCTGAGCCACCTTCCCGGCGGCGACTTTGCCGGCAGGGAGGAGCACGAGCGTTTCGAGGTTGGCGCGGGCCCCGTACGCCGACAGCGCGGCGCTGGTGTTCCCTGTCGAGGCACAGGCCAGACGGTCGACCCCGACTTCCTGGGCGACCCGGACGCCGACGGTCATCCCTCGGTCTTTGAACGACCCGGTCGGGTTCATACCCTCGTGTTTGACCCGGAGGTTGCGCACGTCGATGTCGTCCTCGAGGTCGGGGGCGCGGTGCAGGGGCGTATCGCCCTCGGGGAGCGTCACACCCTGTTCGAAGGGGAGGGCCTCGCTGTAGCGCCAGACACCGCGACCCTCGAAGTCCTCGAAGGTGGGAGCGTCGGCGTAGCGGGCCTCCAGCAGACCGTCACAGTCGTCGCAGGTGTAGCGAACGTCGTCGAAGGGCGCGAACGTCTCGCCGCACTCGATACAGGTCAGCCAGACGCCGTCGTCTGCGTCCTCGGGCGCCGCCTGCGAGCCGCCGAGTTCGAGATTGAGGGTTGCCATTACCTGACAGGACGGCGTGGCGGCGCAAAAGTGGGGTGGTTTCCGTTCGCTACACGTCGTCGCCGAACTCGTCGATACGCTCGTGGACGTAGGCACACCACTCGTCGAGCGTCTCGTGCATCAGCTCCCGGGCCTCCGGGACCGGGGTTGCGGTGTACTGGTAGACGTGGCCCCCGTCGTCCAGCAACCGCCGGTTTCGACTGGCGAGCCCTCGCTCCCGAAGTGTCGACAGCGACCGATTGACGTTGCTGCGGTCCCGGTCCAGTACGTCCGACAGTTCCGCAACGGTGCTGTCGGGGCGTTCGGCGAGTTCCAGGTACGTCCGTGCCTCGTGGCGCTGAACGTCGAACACACAGGTCAGCACGTCCTCGAACCCCGGTTGGCTGTCGAGCATCAGGCGACGGAACCGATCCGGCTGCGGGTCGACCGTTGGCATTGCCGGTCGGTTAGGCGGCCTGGCGAATAAAACGACGAGTTACCTCAGGCTCACCGCTGGCTGGACCTCAGTTCCCGACCAGCCCGTCCGCCCGCAACTGGACCTGGCCGTTCCCCTCCTCGACCGCCACGTCACAGCCGAACCGGGAGAGCAGGTCGACGCCCGACGCCACGTGGTCGGTCACCGCTGGCACGGTCACCACTCCACCGACTACCGCGAGGAACGGCAACAACTGATCCGACAGGTGCTGGTCGACTGCGGCACCGGTCTCCTCGAAGCTATCGAGTGCATCGACCGGTTTGCGCCCGACTTCCTCGGCCGACTCGCCTTTCTCGCCGAGTGCGTCCAACCCTGCGACGCCGGTGTCGTAGTCGGCTCGGAGGGTGCAGACAGACCCCGGCGAATCGCTCTCGACGTAGCTAACGGTCCGTTTGTGAACCGTCCGACCCGCGGCCTCTAGCCGGTCGACCGCGACCGCGGCCTGTCGCTCGGCGACGCCGGCATCGGCCAGTCCGGCACTGGCCACCGAATGGACCCGGAGGCCCTCGGGAGCACCACGCTCGGCGAGTGCGAGCGGGTCCAGGTCGGCGGGGGCGAGCGTGAGCGTCGCCGTACCGCCGCCAACCGGGTAGAAGCCCCGCCGAGACGTGTCGACGGCGACCGGGACGCCCAGCCGCCGCAGGAACGGGAGTTTGACACGCCGGAACGTCGTGAGCGGCGGGGACCACGCCACGTCCGTCCCACCGGTGGCACACAGCTTAATCGGCGCGTCGGCACACAGCGCCAGCGGGACCACCGTGTCGAAGACGAGCGTGACGCTACCGGCGGTTCCGATGTCGACCGACGTCGAGCCACACGGCTGTCCCTCGGGCTCGAACGCGACGGTCTCGGAGCCGACGTCGGTCCCGGTGACGGTCGCGTCACACACCGTCGCCACCGCCTCAACGGCCGCGGCGTGCTGGGGCTTCAGCCCCGGTTCCGGTCGCCCGCCGCGGACGCTTTCGATGTGGACGGCCCGACCGGTCAGGACCGACAGTGCGAGGGCGGTCCGGAGGTATCCGCCGCCGGCGTCTCCCCCGTCCAGTTCCAGCATAGCACCCGGTAGCGCACCGCCGGAGAAAAACGTGGTCACGATATCCGGAGGCGCGGCCACCGCGCGCAGAACGTCAGACCGAGTAACACGAACTGCCGGATTCGGTGTGGATGGCGCGACGGGAAATGGCGACACACGGGTCGTAATCCGCGATGGTTTTCAAATAATAGTGCTCGAAAACAACACACGGAGATATCTCAGGGGGTTGATAACGCAGGGAACTGGCAGTGTCTGCTGGAGGACCTACCGACAATGTACGTCCACACGCGAACCGAGGACGGGCAGGCGGTAATCGACATGTGTAACGAACGGTTCGTCGAGACGCTGGGCTACGACCGCGAGTCGCCGGACGGCCGTCCGCTCGCGGACGTCTACACGCCGGAGTCGGCGGCGGCGCTCGAAGCCGACGGGCCACGGCCACCGACCGACGACGAACCGGTGACCGAGCGGCGCAAACTGGTCTGTGCCGACGGGACCGTCGTGCAGACGCTCGTGCGCACGGTGCCACGAACCGACGACGGCGGCGTCGTCGGTACCCGATTCCTGTTCGTCGCCATCACGATGCGCGAGCAGCGCCGCCAGGCGACGGTCCTCAACCGCCTGCTCCGGCACAACCTCCGAAACGGTATGACCGTCGTACTGAGCCACGCCCGCCTGCTCGCCGACGCCCTCGACGAGACCGAACGGGACTCTGCACGGACGGTTCGCGACATCGCCCAGCGCTGGGACCGCCTCGTTGAAAAGGTCCAGCGCATCCGCCAAGTCCTCTCCCCGGAAGACGACTGGCGACCGACCTCGCAACCGTCCTCGAACGCGTTGAGGCCGACCTCGACGACCGCTGCCCCGACGCTCACGTCCACGTGTTACGCCCCGCCGAGGGGACCGCGACCATCCGCCCGGAGGTCGAACTCGCCCTGACAGAACTCTGTGAGAACGCCATCCAGCACGCCGACTCGCCCGACCCCGAAGTCGTCGTCACCGTCGGCGTCTCGCCGGACGAACCGTGGACCAGACTCACCGTCACCGATGACGGTCCCCCGACCCCCGACCCCGAACTCCTGGCACTGCGCGACGATGAGACTACGCCACTGGCCCACGGCACAGGACTCGGCCTCTGGATGGTCCGGTTGGCCGTCGAGCGCGTCGGTGGCCACGTCGCCGTCGTCGAGAACGATGACGGGGACACTACCGTCACTATCCGTTATCCGTCGCAGTGACCGGACTGGCAGCACTGCCCCCGCGAAACGGGACCGTTCTCGTGCGCTCAGTCGCCGTCCTCGACCGTGGTTTTGTCTACATCCAGTTCGTCGAAGTAGATACCTGCGCCGTCCTGTGCGACCTTCTCGGCCAGAACGGCACACTTGATTCGCATCGGCGAGATATCGACGCCGAGCATGTCGACCACGTCGTCGCGGTCCAGCTCGTCGAGTTCCTCGACGCCCATCCCCTGGAGCTTCTCAGAGAGCATCGACGCCGAGGCCTGCGAGATTGCACAGCCGTCGCCCTGGAAGGCGACGTACTCGATCTCCTCTTCGTCGTCGTCGAGTTTCACCTGCATCTCGATGGTGTCGCCACACATCGGATTCTCGCCGACGTGTGTGAACGTCGGCTCCTCGATTTCCCCGTAGTTACGCGGGCTCTTGTAGTGATCGAGGATCTGCTGCCGGTACATATCAGAGCCGCCAACCATCGTTATCTGAACCTTGGTGTGTCCAAGGCAAAAGGCTTCCGAGCTACCTTTCTCGCGCCCGAGTTCGCGCGAACTGCTCGCAACAAACCAGTGAAAAAAAGCCGGTCGGGCGAAGCCAAGCGGTGAACCGCGCTCCCTCCGGTCGCGCGGATACACATACGACACCACATCGCGAACCGTCCGCTGAACGCAACCCCCGAGTCGACCGTCGCCTGCCAACCCCTCGACACCTGCTGGCTTCGCTCCGCCTCGCCAGTCCCGCCCTCGCACCGCGAACAGCCACGCGTAAACACCCGTAGGTCCACCTCATACCATGGACCGCGAAGATTTCGCTCGCGGCGTTCGCGAGGTCGCTCCGCTCCTGCTCGGTGTGGCACCGTTCGGCCTCGTCGCTGGCATCGCGGCTGCGAACGCCGGTCTCGACCTCACGCAGGCCGTCGGAATGTCGGTGATCGTCTTCGCTGGGGCCTCCCAGCTGGCCGCGCTGGACCTCATCGGCCGGGACGCACCGCTCTCGGTGGTCGTCCTCACCGCCGTCGTCATCAACCTCCGCATGCTGATGTACTCGGCCTCAATCGCCCCTCACTTCCGGACGTTCGCCACCCGTCTCAAGGCCGGACTGGCCTACCTGCTGACCGACCAGGCGTACGCGCTCTCTATCGCCAGCTACCGTGGCGAGCGGTCGGTCGACCGGGCCGCATACTACATTGGGGTCGCCCTCACGCTGTGGGTCGTCTGGCAGGTCACGACTGCCGCTGGGGTCGTGCTGGGCACCGGCGTCCCCGACGCCTGGGGCCTGGAGTTCGCCGTCCCGCTCGTCTTCCTCGCCCTGCTCGTCCCCGCCATGGAGGACGGCCCGACCACGGTCGCGGGCCTCGCGGGCGGCACCATCGCCGTCGCTGGTGCCGGCCTCCCGCTCAACCTCGGCCTGCTCGTCGGTGCGTCGGTCGGGATCGTCGCGGGACTGGTCGCGGAGCGACCCATGGAGGTGAACGCGACCGATGGCCACTAGCTACGCCGACCCGCTGGTGTGGGGCGTCATCCTCGTCATCGGCGTCCTGACCTACGCCATCCGCCTCTCATTTATTGGGCTCTTCGGCTACCTCGACGAGATTCCGCCGCGGCTCGAACGCCCGCTCCGGTACGTCCCCGCGGCCGTCCTCGCGGCGCTGGTCCTGCCCGCGTTCGTCACGCTCAACGCCGGCGGGCTCGCGGTCGAAAAACTCGTCGCCGGCGGCCTCGCCGCCGTCGTGGCCTGGCGCACGGAGAACGTCTTCGCCACCATGGCCGTCGGGATGGGGACGCTGTGGGTCGCCCGATTTCTCCTGTTGCCTGCGCTGTGACGGGCCGCGAGGATGGCCGCAGTCACTCGACTAACCGCTCCCACACCGATAGCCGTGTCATCAGCTCTGTGCGGTCGCTATCGTGGCGCTGCCGGACCGCTTCGACCCCCCACCCGTGATCCTCGACGGTCCCAATGGCTTCCCGAATCGGGTCTGCGAGCACTTCGAGCACCGCCTCGCGCTCGCCGGCCACCGCCGGTCCAGGTGTCGAGACGACCCACTCCCCCTCCGACTCGGACCACGTCCACCGTGTCAGGTCCAGAACTGTCTCCGGCTGGTCCGCCGTGACCCGAAGATGTGCGCCCATGTGGACCACGATGGTTCCGGTCGTCCCGGATTCGAGGCGGTCGTACAGTGAGAGCAGTTCCAGAAGCGACGTCTCGAGCAGGTGGTCCGCGCTGTCGGGGATGGAGAACCGGACCACCAGTCACTCGCGGTCGTACACGACGGTAGAACAGAGTTCAGCGTCGTCCATCCAGTCGGGCGCGAAACACCGTCCCGACGCGGCCACCACTTCTGGGTCGTGCTGGGACGCCATCTCTGCACCCGCGGTCAGGCGAACAGTTCGCGGGCGTCTTCGAGTGACTCGACGAGCTTGTCCACTTCCTCCCGCGTGTTGTAGATGTAGAACGAGGCGCGTGCGGACGCCGGAGCGCCGAGTTTGTCGTGCAGCGGCTGGGTGCAGTGGTCGCCGGCCCGAACGGCGACGGCGAACTCGTTGAGAATTTCCGAGGTGTCGTGGGCGTGGACGGCACCGAGGTTGAACGCGACGAGACCACCGCGGTCGTCGCCGGGCGGGCCGTAAATATCGATATCCTCGAACTCCGAGAGTCGGTCGTAGGCGTACTCGGCCAACTGTTCCTCGTGGGCCTGGATGCGCTCCATCCCGATGTCCTCTATGTAGTCGATGGCCTCGGCCAGCGCGATTCCCTGACAGATGTTTGGCGTGCCGGCCTCGAACTTCCAGGGGAGTTCGTTCCAGGTGGCGTCGTCGAAGGTAACCTTCCGGATCATGTCGCCGCCGTAGAGGTACGGCTGCATCGCGTCCAGAATGTGCTCTTTCCCGTAGAGGACGCCGATCCCGGTTGGACCACACATCTTGTGGCCGGAAAACGCCAAAAAGTCGGCGTCGATCGCCTCGACGTCGACCGGCCGGTTGGGCACCGACTGGGCACCGTCGACGAAGATGTAGGCGTCGTGGTCGTGGGCGATGTCGGCGAGAGTCGAGACCGGGTTGACCGTTCCCAGTGCGTTCGAGATGTGGACGACGCTGACCATCTGCGTGTCCTCGGTGATCAGCTCACGGGCGTGGTCCATATCGAGGTACCCCTCGTCGTCGATGCGAATGTACTTGACTGTCGCCCCGGTTCGCTTGGCCACCTGCTGCCACGTGACCAGCGAGGCGTGGTGCTCCATCTCCGTGAGCACCACCTCGTCGCCAGGCCCCAACTCCGAGAGTCCCCAGGCGTAGGCGACGAGATTCATCGACTCGGTGGTGTTCTTCGTAAACACGATCTCCTCGCGGCCGGCCGCACCGATGAACTCCGCCACGCGGTCGTGAGCCCCCTCGTAGGCGATAGAGGCCTCCTGTGAGAGCTGATGGAGCCCGCGGTGGACGTTCGAGTTGTACCGGCGGTAGTAGTCGGCGATGGCATCGACGACCGGTTCCGGCGTCTGGCTGGTCGCTGCGTTGTCGAGGTACACCAGCTGTGTCCCGTCGACCTCCCGCTCTAGGATCGGGAAGTCTTCGCGGATCCGGTCCACGGAAAGCGGCGCTGATTCAGTGGTTCCCATTACCAATATCGAAGGGTTCCGTGCCCAACACTCCTTCGGTCTTGCCGGGTACTGCTAGCTGCTGGCGGTTACGTCTGTGACCGCTCGCGCTCGAACGCCTCGATAGTGCCCGTTACTCCTCCGGCAACGGTGTGCGTGCCGTCCTCAATGTGGACCCGCGTGGTTTCGCCGGTGGCCGAGACCGTCCCGCCTGCTCGGGCTGCGGGAACACCGGTACTCTCGCTTCGCTCGACCCCGGCGCCCGGGTTCGCAGGGCTCGTCCGGACCTCCCAAGCCAGCCTCAGGCCCGACGACCCCGGCTCGGTGGCCCGGACGGCGACCTCGACCCCGCTGCTGTCGTGAATCCGAACTCGCTCACGGGTGAGAGGCGACCGTCCGCGCTCACCCGGTCAGCAGCGACTCGTCGATTTCAACGCCGAGGCCGGGACCTTCGGGTGGGGTGACCACGCCGTCCTCGTGGTCGACGGTCTCTTCGAGCAGGAAATCACGCACGTCGGGCGTCCACGGCGGTTCCATGGGGAACTCACACCACGGCGAGTCGTTGGCGGCCATGACGTGAAGATTGGCGACGAACCCGACCCCGTTGGTCCAGGTGTGGGGTACGTACTCGAGACCGTGCTGGCGCGCCATCGCGGCCACCTCGTCGGCGCGTTTGATTCCCGTCGCCAGCGCGGCGTCCGGCTGTAACACGTCGAGCGACCCCTGCTTTACGAACTCCCGGAAGTGGTGGATACCGTCGTTGAATTCCCCGCCGGCGATGGGCACGTCGACCGCATCGCGCAGGCGGGCGTACTGTTCGTAATCGTGCCGTGGAAGCGGTTCTTCGAGCCAGCGGACACCGCCCACGTCCTCCAGCCCGCGGGCGAATTCGAGGGCCTCCCGGAACGACCACTGGCGTTCGTCTTCCACCACCCGCACCGCCCACCCCTTGTTCGCGTCGACCATCAGCGGCAGGTCGGGGTACGCGTCCCGCACTGCCCGGACGATGTCGATGTGATCCGGCTCGGTTACGCGGAGTTTGACCGCGTCGACGCCCGCCTCGGTCACATCCGCGACGTAGTCGATACGCTCCTCGGCCGGCAGCAGTTCGCCCGTCGACGCGTAGACGGGAATCTCGCTGGTCGACCCCCCGAGCAGTTCGTAGACCGGTTTCCCCGCGTTCTTTCCGATGAGGTCCCACATGGCGATCTCGACGCCCCACGGCCGCGGGCCGACGAGGTTGATGCTGTCGAGCTTTCGCAAGACCCCCTCCACGTCGTGGGGGTCCTCGCCGAGCAAAAAGTACGACAGTGGGTCCGAGAAGTCCATGCCGCCGGCGAAACTCGGCATCGCACCGTACCCGGTGTGGCCGGTGTCGGTACGAATCGCGAACAACTCCACCTCGTGGGTGCCCTGCGGGTAGCCGGGAATCCACGTCGGTTCGAAACTCCCCTCTGCTTGGTGTTCCAAGTGATACTGGTCGACGCCTGTGATCTGCATGGAAACGGAGGGTGTCGGCGGATACAAAAGCGTTCAGCCGGAGCGATGGGGGAGAGGTGTGGACGACGAGCGGCAATCACCTAATCCGAGTCCGAGACCCCACCCTCAAGAAGTCGTTCGAGAATCGAAGATTCTCGTGGTCCCGAAAATCGGAGACTTTCGGACGACGCCGGGCTTCCGGCCCCGGCGGAAGCACGAGCGAGCAGGGTGGGGAGGACAGCGCGGAACGAAGTTCCGCGGGCCGTGCGAACGGCAAAGCCGTGAGCAGAAGCCGACTCGGTCGCAACCAGCCGCCAGACTGTTGCCTGCTCACTCTCAAACAGGCACCATCTCTGGGCGTTCCGTCGCCCCTACGAGTACGTCGCATACAAAGCCAGCGAGCAGGGCATCGAAGCCGTCGAAGTAGACCCACGGAACACGTCAAAGCGGTGTTCGACCTGTTGGGTTTACATCTGCAACAGCTGGGCGTGGCGCGTCTCCTCGATGTCGAGGACGTTCCCCTCCTCGACGAAGCCGTGTTCGATAGCGACTTCTACTGCACGGGTGCCGACGATGTTGGCGACGGCACAGCGAGCGAGGCTGTCGACGACGGCGTCCTCGTCGACCGCCTCGCCGTCGTAGAAATCCGTATCGACGGTGAGCGACACTTGGCCGTTCTCGAAGGTCTCCCCGAGTACGTCGGGGTCACAGACCGACACGAGCAGTCCTTCGTCTGTCTCCCGCTCGTTGAGAATCATTCTTCGAGTTGCTGTTGTTGTTGCTCCTGGACGAGGTCCGCCTCGGCGTTTTCACGCATCTCCTCCGCTTCCTCGGCGACTTCCTCGGCTCTGTCGAACTCGCCCATCTCCTCGAGTGCGCGAGCTTTCTCCTCCAGAATCCGGGTGTTGCGATGGCCCAGCCGGATCGCGTTGTCGAAGGCGTTCAGGGCGTCCTCGGCGAGGCCTCGTTCCAGCATAAAGAAACCGCGGTTGTACCAGGCTTCGGCGAAGCGCTCGTCGATCTCGACGGCGCGTTCGGCGTGTTCGAGCGCCTCCTCGGAGCGGCCGAACTCCCAGAGCGCGTATGCGAGGTTCGTCTCGGCGGTGGCGGCGTGTTCACCCGACTCGTCGATATCGATGGCCTCCCGGTACGCGCCGATGGCCATGTCGTACTCCTCGAGTTGTGCGTGGGCCGCACCTTTGTTGACCCAGGCCTCCTGTTCGATACGGTCGTCCTCGGCGAACTGTGCGACCCGCTCGAAGGCGTCGGTAGCCTGCTCGAAGCGGTTGATCTGCATGTACGACAGCGCCACGTCGAGTAACCGCTCGGTGTCGACCGCCTCCGTCGCGAGGCTGCGCTCGTCGAGCATGTCGGTGAGCGCCCGGGAGTCGATTGGATCGACCTTGTCCGGGTCGACGTCGAGTTCCGGCGGGTCGAGGTCGAACTCGTCGTACGGGTCCGAGAACCCCTGCCCCTCCGAGAACTCGTAGTCGTCGGGCTCTCTGTCTGTCATACCAGTGAGTTGGACGGGCAGGCGGTTAAGAGCTACGTCCCGCCCGGACATCCGTGCCCGCCACCCCTACGTGGACTCGACGAGACGCCGTGCTCGTCTTCTTTGGAACGGTCTACGGCCTGCTCGCGGGTGCCGGCTTGGGAGCGAACGAACCGCCGCTCGTCCCCGCACTGGCAACCGGTCTGGCGTTTCCGCTCGTCACCGCCGCCGTGATCCGGCGACTCCGGACCGGTCGGTTCGACGAGTGGGTTGCAGAGACACGGCGCGGACGCGACGCGATTCTCGCCTTCGCAGCGGCCCTGCTCGTCTGCCGGTCCGCGTCGGTGTGGCACCGCAGGGCGTCCAAGACGGGTTCGAGTGGTGGCTGGCCGGCACCCGGTCTCGTCGCGCCCGGACTCGGGCGGGCGACACACCGGGCTGTCAGTGGGCGACCCGCGGGCGGGGCGTCGGAAGGCTAGTCGTCCGCCGGCGCTTCCGTCTCCTCGGTCGGTCCGAGGGGCTCTTTGGGCCTGATCGGGTCGCCTGACTCCAGGCCCTGGTCGGCCAGTGCCATGCTGCCCAGCACCTCGATGATGAGGCGGTTGGCGAGGCCGCTGGTGACGCCGCCGTTGTAGGAGTTGCTGTCGCTGGTGTCGTACGCGGGCGAGACCTCGACCACGTCGAAGCCGAAGTCCTCGGGGTCCAGCGCCCTGACGACCTCGCGGATCATGTAGATGGCCTCCCGGGGAACGAGTCCGCCGGGTTCCGGTTCGCCGGTGCCGGGCGCGAACGCCGGCTCCATCACGTCCACGTCGAAGGAAACCCAGACGGCGTCGGTGTCCTCGGTGGCCCGCTGGACGGCGTCGGTCACGATGTCGTCGAGGTCCCACTCCTCGACGTCCATCGCAGTGTACCACTTCATGCCGGCCTCGCGCATCTCCTCGTAGATTTCGGGGCCGGGCCAGAACCCACGTGGGCCAATCAGTGTGTAGTTCTCGCCCGTGACGAGACCGTCGTCGAACACGCGCTTGACCCACGCGCCGTGGTCGTACTCGAAACCGGTGAGACCTTCGTCCCCCGTGTCTGCGTGGCAGTCGAAGTGGATCAGGCCTACGTCCTCGTAGCCGTTCGCCTCGGCCCAGCCTTTGATATCCGGATAGCTGATGGAGTGGTCGCCGCCGATGACGATCGGCGTCGCCTGTTCACTGACCTCGGAGACGGCGTCTTCGATGTTCAACTGGCTCTGGCGGGTGTCGCCGGGGGAAACCGACGCGTCACCGGTATCGGCGACGCTGAAGTGGTCGAAGGGGTCGACGCCCGTCTCGATGTTGAAGTGCTGATATGGCGGCGAGGGGACCGTCGAGGCGGCACGCACCGCGCGGGGGCCGTACCGAGTGCCCGGTCTGATCGTCGTCGCCGTGTCCAACGGCGCACCGATGATGCCCACGTCCACGTCCTCCTCGTCGAGGTCCTCGCGGTCGACCTCCGGCAGCTTGAGGAAGGAGGGAATCCCGGAAAAAATAGGTTCGTTCGCCTCGTCGTACGCCTCGCCGTAGATGTCGCGGCCTGATCTGTCGTCAGTCATGATTTGTGTATCCCTGTGGCAGAACGCGGTTCGTTCGTGCCATTTTCGTCGACGTTTATGTGTGATTGGCCAGTATGCAAAAGCGTTCCCTGAGATGTGTAATACGGGCACCCATGTACCGCTGGGCCCAGTGGTTGTCACTGTGTCATTAAATACCTAGAGGATTCGTCGGGTAAGGACGGAGCGGAGAACGGACGGGGTGGTCACTCCGCGATGACCAGTTCGGGGTCCTCGCGAAAGGCGAGGTGGGTCGCGACGGCGAGGGTATCCCGGGTGTGGCGGGCGCTCCGTTCGAGCATATCGACGGCGCGCTGGAGGACGAGTAACGGCTCCGGCCGGCGGTCACGGAGGTAGCCGTTCACCTCCGCAACGTGGTCGTCGACGCTCTCGAGCGCCGTCCGGGCCTCGCAGGTCGTCTCGTAGTCTGGAGTGACGACCGCGGTCCGGGTGGCGTCGGCGGCAGTGTCGAGCGCGTCGGCGAGCGCGTCGACGTGGGCGGCCGTCCTCTCGTCGAGCGCCGACACGTCGTGGTCGCGGACCAGCACGGCGATTTCGGTGGCGGCGTCGGCCATCAACACGATATCCTGAACCGCCGACCGGTAGCCGATTAGCGGGAAGCCCGTGTCGAGGCCGACCGCCCGGTTCAGGCGGGGGTTGCGGTAGGTCGCGAAGACGATTCGGAGAAACAGGTAGAACAGTTTCCGAATCTGGGACTGCCGGTCGACGGCGCGCTCGGCCGCCGTGGCGTCACCCTCCCGGAGGGCAGTCAGAGCGTCACGACGCATCGCCGCTTCCGTCCGGCACAGTCGGCCCAGTAACGTCCCGAGTTCGAAGTCCGTGGGCGCGATGGAACACCGGACCGTGATCTCTGTCCTGCGCTCCTCGACGATGCCGAGTCCCATGAGCCAGCGCTCCGCGTTGAGAACGGCGTCGCGTTGCGGGCCGGTCAGCGGGTCGGTTCCGGCGATGCGGATGAGCTGCCGACCGAGAACGTACTGAGTCTCGATGGCCCGTTCCAGCGCGTCGGCCGCCAGCGAGTCCGCGTCGACCGTCGCCTCCTCGTCGGCGAGTGTCGGGTCTTCGGGGACGAGCAGCAGCGACCCCCCGCTCTCGTCGCGTTGCATGACGAGTTCGTCGCCCTTCTCGATACCGTGGTGTCGAACCCAGTCGGCCGGGACCGTCACGCCGAGCGTCGACGAGCCCAACTGCTGGACCTTCCGTTTCATCCGAATCGGGTCCCGGTTCACGCCCACTCACTCCGTCGCTGGCCGGGAAAAATCGGTCGATGATCGTCCATCTATTCTCGAATTCGTGTTTTGGTCCGTGGCTTAAGCGAGTACTGGTTCAGGAAACAGTACGAAAGTCGAGCCGGGGTAGACGAACGTCTTATTCGTCGCCGTCGTCACCGCCGGCGACGATGGTCCGTTGACCCTCGTCGTCGAGCGAGCGACTCCCGTAGCTGTCGCGGGTGGCATACCCCACGACGACGAACACGACGAGGCTCACGGCGGCGGCAATGAACGTCGGCAGGCCGTCGAACGACGCGGTGAAGATGTCGTTGGGGATGTACAGCAGCGTGTTCTCGTAAGCGTAGGTCGTCGGGACGAGGACGAAAAAGACCAGGCGGGTGACAGAGCCGGCGACCATCGAGGACATCGCGGCGGGCGTGTTCGCCAGGTCCGGCCAGTAGAGGCCGAACACGAGCGGCACCAGTGCGCCGGCGAGCATGATGTCGAACGCCAGCACGAGCAACATGCCGGTCGCCGAGACGCGGAGCGCGAAGAAAATACCCAGCAGCGTGATCGGCACCGCCATCAGCCGCGTCACTTTCAGCAGTTTGTCGCTCTCGCCGCTGAACAAGCCGGCCGAGCCGCCGTCGGCCGCCGTCGCGGCACTCGAGCTCCGTTCCTCGTCGACGCGGATGCCGACGATGTTGCGGGCCATCACGGAGGACGTGCCCAGGATGGCGCCGTCACTGGTCGAGAACGAGGCCGCGACGATACCCGCGATGACGATCGCCGCGAGCCACGGTGGAACGGCGTTCTGTAACAGGACGTACAGCACCGCCTGACTCCCGGGTTCGATGCCCAGACCCGCCAGAATCGACCCCGAGGACAGCGCGACGACGGAGAACGGGATGCCGATGACCAGCGTGCCGGCGGCCCCGACGAAACAGGCCCGCTGGGCCGTCTCGGGGCTGTCGGCTGCGAACACCCGTTCCATGAAGTCGATGGCGACGATGTCACCCAATCCCAGGGCGACGATAGTCGCGAGGTTGATGTACGCACCCTGGCTCGGGTCGGTGAGTTGGCCCAGTGCCATCGGTCCCATCCCGTCGGGAACGGTGATCCCGTACTGGGTCGCCACGAAGACGATGAGCCCGATGGAGCCAAAGAAGGCGACGAACGCCTGGATCACGTCGGTGTACGCGACCGCGAACAGTCCGCCGGCGATGGTGTATGCGAACACGATGGCAGCGATCAGGACGACGCCCGTCGCGTATGAGGTGCCAACGAACGTCTGGAACAGGAACCCGCCGGCCACGAGGTTCCCCGCCAGCAGGAAGGCGTAACTGACGATCATGATGAGACTCGCCAGCATCTCCACGCCGCGGCCGTACCTGCGCCGGAAAAAGTCGGGCAACGTCGTGAGGTTCATCCGATTCATCGGCTTGGCGAAAAACAGGCCGGTGATGAACAGACACAGTGCCAACCCGATGGGCAGTGCCGCGCCGGCCCAGAACCCGGCGGCGGCCACCAGGTCGGTGTTCCCCAGCGTCGCGTTCGCGTCCAGTGACTGGGCCATCAGCGTCGCCGCCGCCAGTGGGAGAATCAGACCCCGTCCCGCGACGATGTAGTTGATGCTGTCACCCTTGATTTTCCGGGAGACGTACAACCCCACCGCCAACATCACGACGATGGCCCCGCCGACCCCGTAGAGGATGAGGCTCACACGACCACCCCGCTTTCCACGGTGACCGATCCGTCACCGAACGCCGTTCGAAATCGAAGTGCTCCAGTCCCACCGCCAAGCTGTGCCACGTTCAGGCTCGTTTTCGTCATAAAAGTTAGGGTCTGTTCACAGTTCAAAGGCTTTCCCATATGATTGTATATCGAATCCGGTACTGATGCAACGAATACCGTCGAATGCGGTGAATCGGTGGACGTGCGGGTAGGACGGTACTACCCTGTCTCGACAGGAGAAATATAAGGCGTACTAGGCCAGACGCGGAAGCGGCTGCCACTCGCCGGGGCTGGACACAGTGTGGCCGACGGGCAGCTCTCGCCAGCGGAGCAGCCCACGCCGGAACAGCCGGTAACTGTGGGACTCACCGCGGGGTGCGAACACGACGAGGGCGTACCGCTCCGGAATCTTCCGCCGGTCAAGGTCCGTCAGCCCCGACGGGGCCGACGCCGACGTGTGGGAGTGATAGCAGACCCGAGGCTCCGGAGGAGCGCGCTCGTCGACAGTGGCGACGAACCGACGCTCGGGTGTGGCCGCTTCGTTCGGTAGAGGGACGTGTTCAGTCGCGTGGAGGCGCCCGCTGCGCCGCTCACAGGATAAAAAACCGCCTGCTTCTCGGGGATGTTCGGCCGCGACGTGTTCTTCGACAGCACGAACGAAAGCCCGCGGGATCGTCACACATCTGATAGGGGTAATCGCCACCACGCAGTCGTCCTCGTCGGGTCTTGGCCCGCGGCACTTAGGACAATTTCGCTCGTATCACACGTCGAGTCGGGTCCCAACGTTCAATTCGCCGTCGACACTGCGACCGGTATGGGCAAGCGACTGTTCGTCAGCGTCGACCTCGACGGCTTCGGCGACGCCGTCGCGGCGGTACAGGACCTGTTTGCGGACGCATCCGGGCTGAACGCCACCGACCCGGAGCAGGCACACGTGACGCTCTTCTTCCTCGGTGACACCGATTCCGACCGTCTCGACGAGGTCACGGCCACGCTCGACGCCGCTATCGCCGAATCGGGCGTCGACCCCTTCACCGCCGAGTTCGGTGGCCTCGGCGTGTTCCCGTCTCTCGAGTACATCAGCGTCGTCTGGCTCGACGTCGAATCCGGCGGTGACCGTCTAACCGCCCTCCACGAGGCGGTCGCGCCACCGCTGGTCGAACTGGGCTTCGAACCGCCGGACCACGAGTTCACACCACACGTCACCGTCGCGCGGATGGAACACGCCGGCGGGAAAGCCCCGGTCCAGAACGCCGTCCGGAACCGGGAACCGGTAGCGGGCCGACTCCGTGTCGACGAAATCCGCCTCACCGAGAGCCGCCTCATCGACGATGGACCGGCGTACACGACGGTCGAATCGTTCCCGCTCCGATAAGTAAAAGAAATATATAATTAGATACTTATTATATTTCTGTTATCTAATGTCTCACCTCATGCAAGCAGATATCATACTAGATAACCTGCGGCGAAGGGTATTAAGAGGTGGCCGATGAGAGCCGTCCACAATGCGCGAAAAGCGAAAAATAGACGATGTCGCCGGAGATATCAAATATACGCACTGTGGCGACAGAGCACAGCCCGACCACTTTGGGGCGGCCGAAACATCAGACAGCAGCAATAGTTTATATTCTAGTACTTTCGGAGTAGCGACCCGGAGTCCCGTCGGGGCCAGAGAGGCAACGCGATGACGGACGGCCAGCAGACTGACGACGAGACGGAACTCGCTCGTCGGACCCTGCTCAAGGGCACTGGACTGGCCGCGGTCGGAGCAACCGTCGTGGCCGGTTGCCTCGGCAGTGACGACGACCCCGAGCAGCCGGTCGAGCGGCAGTTCGGGTACGGCGGTGTACCGGTCGGGGCTGCAGGGGCCGGTTCGGTCGCCGCAGCGAGCGCCGCGACCGCAGAGCAGGAGCCAAACGACGCACGAGCAGATGCGACGGTGGTCCAGAAGGACACGGCGATCAGCGGAACGCTGGACATCGGGGAGGTTGACTGGTACGCGGTCGACGTAACCACTGGCGAACAGTTGACTGTCGAGTACACGACACAGGACCACGCGGGCGTCGCGGTCGTCGCGATCTACAGCGACGGCGGTGACTTCGAGGACCAGGTGTACGCCAGCGCGACGGCACCGGTCGAACTGACGGAAACGACCACGACCGACGGCCAGTACTACATCCAAGTCGTCGACGTCGAAGACGGTAGCGGCGACTACACCGTGACCGTTCGGTCCGGGACGACCGAGACACAGACGACGACCGAAACGCCGACCACCACGACCGAGACACAGACGACGACCGAAATGCCGACCACTACGACCGCGACGCAGACGACGACCGAAACGCCGACCACTACGACCGCGACGCAGACGACCACCACGACGTCCGAATCGTACGGGACACAGGACTACGGGGAATACGGCTACGGCGGCACGGTCTAACGCCTGACCGCTGCCGGTCGCTCCCGACCGTCCTCGGCCGCCCGACAGTGCCACTGCCGAACGGACTCAAAACACAGTGTCTCTCGTAACTGCTCGAACAGCAGTAGTGTCTGTGGCGTTCTATAGGGAGAGGCGACGGTGCCGACGGGCGTTGCTTCCTACGACGGGCCGACACGACACGACGGCCGGCGGACTGGCGGCCGCGCCAGCCGAGCGTGGCATTGCCGGTACCGTACGGGCATCGGCGGCGACTGATCCGACCGTGTCCGCGGTGGGCGCGGGCGCGGACCCCGCCGGCGACGGTACGCTCTACGAGCAGCGAGAGCGAGTCGGACGCAGTGTCCCCTCTGTACGGCAGCGGCGCGAGTCGCAGTCCCGCCGCTCGCGAGTTCGGAACGAGAGAAGACGCAGGAACGCCAGTGTGCCACCCCCGGCGTGGCAACCGCCGTGACGCGAACGCGCCGGTGAGCTGTTCAGTCTGCGCCGAACCCGATGGTCGGACCACCGGGGAGGAGTCGCGTGAGCGAACACGTCCCGTCCTCGGTCGGCGTCAGCTCCAGTCGGGCCGTCGCACCTGGCGAGAGCGTTTTCGCACGCTCACGGAGCAGTTCGTCCGCGTAGTCGACCACTTCCACCGTCTCGCCGGTCGCCGGCTTCGTGACCGTCATCCTGCCGCGCTCGTCCATCGGCGATACGATAGTGACCGTTTCTCCACTCTCAGTCGACTTCGTCGTTGACATCAAATAGCAAAATGCGAAATTAGAATATAAACGTTGGGTACTAGGCGATAGAAATGCGTGGATGTCTACGGAACTCTCGAAAGTTCCTACGAGTGTATAAGGGTCACCCCGAGACGCCTGCTGTCGTCCGTTTAGGTCGTCCAAAAAATCAACTCAGTGACAATTCTTAAGCCGTCGACGTCCGAAGTTCGGACATGGGGCCGCTCGCGAACCTGACCCTGGTGTTCGCCGCGGGGCTGGTTACGGCACTGGCTACGGGGCTGGGCGCACTCCCGTTTTTCCTCATCTCGGAGGTGAGCGACCGACTGCAGGTCGGGCTTTGGGGACTGGCCTCGGGAATCATGATCTCGGCGTCGACGTTCGGACTCATCCTGGAGGGGATGGCCGAAGCCGACGGCCGCGGTGACTACCTGCTGATCGCTGTCGGGTTGGCGGCGGGCGTCGCGCTCGTCGTCGTCGCCGACAGGGCCATCTCCGATCACCAATTCGACGCCAGGGAGTACGAGGAGGCCGACTTCCAGAAACTGGTCCTGATTTTAGGTATCCTGACGGTCCACAGTTTCCCGGAAGGTGTCGCTGTCGGCGTCTCTTTTGCCGAATTGAACCTCGAAGGCGGGTTCGCGCTCGGCCCGTTCGTCGTGCCGCTTCTGGCGGTGTTCATGACCGTCGCCATCTCAATCCACAACGTTCCGGAGGGGCTGGCGATCTCCATCCCGCTCCGGTCGATGGACGTGCCCAATTGGAAGATGGTCTGGTGGGCGGTGTTCTCCAGTCTCCCCCAGCCCATCGGCGCAGTGTTGGCCTTCTACTTCGTGCGGATCGCTCGGGAGTTCCTGCCGGCCGGGTTCGGCTTCGCCGCGGGCGCGATGATCTATCTCGTTCTTTCGGAGTTCGTGCCCGAGGCCCTGGAGATGGGCAGTGGGCTCCCGGGCCGTGGCTACCGGGAACTGGCTACTGGCCTCGCCGTTGGGTTCGCGGTGATGGTGCCCTTGGCGTTTCTGTAGGGGGCGCCGGAGCGGTCGCTGTGCGGCCGGCCTCGAGTACGTTGTACCGAGCACAACGCAGTGAGCGCTCGAGCTTTTTCGCCCACGTTTTTCAAGAAACGGTTCGCGCCGCTGGCGCGAACCCGACACAAAAAAAGCTGAGCGCGGTGCGAAAGAACACAAATTTAAGCGCCGACGAGGTAGAGAAGTGCACTATGGGTAAGAAGTCGAAAGCCAAGAAAAAGCGTCTCGCAAAGAAGGACCGACAGAATAGCCGAATTCCGGCGTGGGTCATGCTCAAAACGGACCGCGAGGTCCAGCGCAACCCGCAGCGTCGCAGTTGGCGTAGCAGCGACACCGACGAATAATGAGCGCGAGTGACTTCGAGGAGCGGGTCGTCACCGTTCCGCTTCGCGACCTGAACGCGGAACCGAAACACGAACGCGCCGGCAAGGCCATGACGCTGATCCGTGAACACCTCGCTCAGCACTTCAGCGTCGAGGGTGACGCCGTTCGGCTGGACCCCTCGATCAACGAAGCGATCTGGGAGCGCGGTCAAAAAAAGCCCCCGAGTAAGCTTCGAGTACGGGCCGCCCGCTTCGAGGAGGAGGGCGAAGCCGTAGTCGAAGCAGAGACGGCATAGCTTTGCTTCGCGCGGCCTTTGCCGGCTCGGCATACGTCGGCGTCTTCGCTCGGGCCACCGACGACTGTCTGCTCGTCCGCCCCGACGCCGACGACGACCGCTGTGAGAGTCTCGCCGACGAACTCGAGGTCCCGGCCGTCCCGACGACGGTCGGTGGTTCGGGGACCGTCGGCGCGCTGGCGACCGGCAACGAAAACGGTCTGCTGGTCAGCGGCCGCGCTACCGACCGCGAACGCGAGACCATCGAAGACGCCGTCGCCCTACCGGTCACCGCACTCCCGGGCCGGATTACCGCTGCCGGGAACGTCGTCCTGGCTAACGACACCGGAGCGTACCTCCACCCGGACCTCTCCCGCGAGGCCGTCCAGACGGTCAAAACAGCCCTCGACGTCCCCGTCGAACGCGGCACACTGGCCGGCGTTCGGACCGTCGGCACCGCCGCTGTCGCCACGAACCGGGGCGTCCTCTGTCACCCAAAGACCACCGACGAGGAACTGGATTTCCTCGAAGACCTGCTCGACGTGCCTGCCGACATCGGCACCATCAACTACGGCGGACCGTTGGTGGGTTCGGGCCTGCTCGCCAACGAGAACGGTTACGTGGTGGGCGAAGACACCACGGGGCCTGAACTGGGCCGGATCGAGGACGCCCTGGGCTACATCTGACGGCGGTCGCTCCCTGGACCTGTCTCAGAACCGTTGTTTCTCGACGGTCTCGCGGATTTCGTCGGCCCGCTCGACGCCCGCCGCCATCGGGCCGAACGGTTCGTCGAGCGTCGCCGAAAGCGCCGCCTCCGCACGGTCGACGGCCGCCTCGTCGCCTTTCTCGTCCCTGAGGCCCTCGAACGCTGCCGTCACCGCCTCGTCTGTGGCCCCCGATCGCTCGCCACGACCGAAAACCGCTGTCACCTGTCACTTAAAATAAATGGAGCGGCGTATATTTGGGTCTCAGGCTGTTGTGCGTGTGGCATCAATTATCATCCGCGATAGCCCCGCCAGCGTCTATCGCCGTTCTGGTACGTTCGCCAGCGGCCGACGGGGCAGACGACGCAACCCGAACGCTCGCACGACTCTGTGAACGTTTTATATCTCGCGGTATATGCGACAGTATGGCCACAGGTACAGATACAAGTTCACTCGCCGCGTTCGTCCGTGAGCGGCCGTTCGGTATCGCTCTCGCCGTCCTCGTCGCCGTCCTCTTTGTCGACCTGTTCCGCAAACTTGGGGCCGGTGGGATCACCGTTGCCGACCTCGCCGGGTTCCTCAAAGACGGCACCGTGCTGGGACTGTCGCTCGGCCTCGCGGGAATCGGCTTGGCGATGACGTACAGTATCCTCAACTTCGCCAACTTCGCACACGGCGACTACATCACTATCGGCGGCGTGGCTGGCTGGATCGCTACGTTCCTCGTCAGCGGACTCGGCTCGGCCGAGTTGGAATCGCTCGCGCTGTTGACGGCGTCGTCGCGGACCCTCGGGGTCAGTGTCGCGACGGCGCCGGTCGCCATCGTCGTCGGACTACTCGTCGCGGTGGTTCTGACCGCCGCGATGGCGCTTTTGATCGACCGGCTGGTGTTCCGGCCGATGCGCGGCCAGCGCGGAATCTCTCTCCTCATCGCCAGCGTCGGGGTCGCGCTCGCGGTGCGATACCTGCTGGTGTTCACGCTCCAAAGCGGACCTCGCGGGCTGACCGCCGGTCCGGCGACGCCCTCGTGGGACCTCGCGGTCGGTAGCGGGACGGTGACGGTCACCGCACACGAACTCACGCTGGCCGCGCTGGCGGTGGCACTGATGCTCGGGACGCATGTCCTCCTGCGATACACGACATTCGGCACTGCCATGCGTGCCATGGCCGACAACGAGGACCTCGCGCAGGTCAGTGGGATTCCGACAGAGCGGGTCATCCGGACCACCTGGCTGCTCGGGGCCGGCCTGACCGGCGCGGCCGGATTCCTAATCGCGCTGGAACGCGGCGCGCTCACGACCAGTTTCGGGTGGCAACTGCTCCTGCTCGTGTTCGCGGCGGTCATCCTCGGTGGCATCGGCTCTGTCTACGGCGCGATGGTCGGCGGACTCGTGATCGGGCTCGCGAGTCGGCTCTCGCTCGTGTGGCTCCCCGAGAGCTTCATCATCGTGGCGGCGTTCGTCGTGATGATCGTCATCCTACTGGTGCGCCCGGAGGGACTGCTCGGAGGTGTGACGACCGTATGAGCGCCCGACTCGACGGCCCCCTGGCCGCGGCCACCGAGTGGTTCGACGGCCGGAGCGACGCTGCGCTCCTGCTGATGCTGGCCGCCGGACTGTACGCGCTGTTCACGCTCGTTTCGCTCGTGCTGGGGTACGACCTCGGTGGAATCGTCAACACACTCCGACGTATCACGTTCCTCTCGGCCATCTACGCGATGCTCGTGCTGGCGCTGAACCTCCAGTGGGGGTACACCGGCCTGTTCAACCTCGGTGTCGCCGGGTTCATGGCCATCGGTGTCTACACGATGGGGATGCTCAGCACTGCTCCCACTACCAGTCCGCCGGGGCTGGGCCTCCCCCTGCCGGTCGGGATCGCCGGCGGCGTCCTCGCCGCCGCGCTGGTGGGGACTGTCGCGTCGTTACCGGCCCTGCGCCTGCGCGGCGACTACCTGGCCATCGTCACGCTCGCGTTCTCCGAGATCGTCCGACTGACCTACCGCTCACCCGTGTTCGAGACGTTCTCGGTCGGCGGCGTCTCGCTCGGTACCGGCGGCTCGACGGGGATGTCCCTCCCCACCAACCCGATCCGGATGCTGTTCTACGAGAACCCACAGGAGGTCACGTCGCCGCCCTCGGCCTTCGGCGAGGCGGTGTTCGGGACCTTCGAGGCCATTGGCGTTCGCGCCCCGGTCGTCGAGGGGACGGCGTACGCCATCGTCCTCCTGGTGTTCGTCGCGGGCGTGTACGGACTCCTGCGCCGCGTCGGCAACTCGCCGTTCGGACGTGTGCTGAAGGCCATCCGCGAAGACGAGACCGTCGCGAGCGCCCTGGGGAAAGACACCCGACTGTTCAAAATAAAAGTGTTCGCGCTCGGCTGTGGGCTGATGGGGCTGGCGGCTATCCTCTGGCGAATCGGCGGGCTGGCCTCGACGGAGGACTTCCGACCAATTACGACCTTCTACGTCTTCGTCGCGCTCATCATCGGTGGTGCCGGGTCCAACACCGGGAGCGTCATGGGCGGTGCGGTGTTCGCCAGCCTGCTGTTCGAGGGACCGAACTTCGTCCGTCGGGTCGCCACGCAGTACTTCGACGTCGGGTTCGGCCAGACACCGAACACTATCTTCGAGGCCGTCGGCCCGCTGGCTTCGCTGGACCTGACGCCCCTGCTCGCGTACACGCTCTCGGACGTGAACGTCTCGGCCCTGCGACTCGTCCTGCTCGGCGTCGTCCTCGTCTACCTCATCCAGAACCGCCCAGAGGGCCTGCTGGGCCACCGGACGGAAACCGCCGCGAGCGTCGACCTCGGGGAGCGCCCGGGAGGTGAGGAGCGATGACGACCCCCTCCACGGACACCGACGAAGCGGCCACCAGTCGGCCGGCCGCGGCCACAGAGGACGGCACCACTGGCGCGCCGCTGTTACAGGTCCGGAACCTTCGGAAGTCTTTCGGCGGAATCACGGCCGTCGACGGCGCGACGTTCGACGTCGACCGCGGCACGATTACCGGCCTCATCGGACCCAACGGTGCGGGCAAATCGACCACCTTCGACCTCGTCACGGGGGTGCAGACGCCCGACAGCGGGCAGGTGATTTTCGACGGCACCGACACCACCGGTTGGCGACCCCACCGATCGGCCAACCGTGGGCTCGTCCGGACCTTCCAGATTGCCCGCGAACTCGACGAGATGACCGTACTGGAGAACGCGATGCTCGCTCCGCGAGGCCAGCTCGGCGAGCAACTCTGGCGAGCAGTGCTCCCCGGGGTCCGTGACGAGGTGGTCAAGCAGGAAGAGCGGCTGCGCGAGCAGGCCTGGGAGACGCTGGAGTTCCTCGAACTCGACCACCTCGCCGAGGAGTACGCCGGCGGGCTCTCGGGCGGCCAGCGCAAACTCCTGGAACTGGCTCGAGTCCTGATGCTCGAACCGGAGATGATTCTGCTCGACGAGCCACTGGCCGGCGTCAACCCGACCCTCGAGACGAAACTGCTCGAACGCCTCCACGCCCTGCGGGACGACGGCTACACCTTCCTGCTCGTCGAACACGACATGGACGTCATCATGAACCACTGTGAACCGGTAATCGTCCTCCACCAGGGGTCGGTCCTGGTCGAGGGACCGCCGGAGCAGGTCAAAAGCGACGACCGCGTGCTGGAGGCGTACCTCGGGGAGGACGTCTGAGATGGCGCTCCTCGAAATCCGCGACCTGGACGCCGGCTACGGCGACCTGCAGATTCTCGACGGGGTCGACATGGACGTCGGGGACGAGGAGTACGTCTCCATCGTCGGGCCCAACGGAGCCGGCAAATCCACCGTGATGAAGTCGGTTTTTGGACTGACGACCTACATGGGGGGCACGGTCCGGTTCGACGGCCAGGAAATAAGCCGACTCGGCCCGTCCGAAATCATCACTCGCGGACTCAGTTACGTGCCCCAGAACGAGAACGTCTTCGCCGGGCTGACGGTCCGGGAGAATCTGCAGATGGGGGCCTACACCCTCGACGGCGTCCCCGAGTCACGGGTCGAAGCGGTGTTCGAGCGATTCCCGATTCTCGAAGAACGCCAGAGCCAGCGGGCGGGGTCGCTGTCGGGTGGCCAACAGCAGATGCTCGCGATGGGCCGGGCGCTGATGCTCGACCCCGCCCTCCTCTTGCTCGACGAACCAAGCGCGGGGCTCGCGCCGGACCTGGTCGACGACATGTTCGACCGCATCGACGGAATCAACGGCGCGGGCACGGCCGTGCTAATCGTCGAACAAAACGCGAAAGAGGCGCTCCGTCGGTGTGACCGCGGCTACGTGCTAGTCCAGGGCGAGAACCGCCACGAGGACACCGGTCGCGCCCTGCTGAACGACGAGCAGGTCCGGGCGGACTTCCTCGGCGGGTAACCCGTTTCAGGGCGTGATAGTCTCGACCGTCTCGACGCCCGAATCGGTGAACTCGAAGTACTCGTAACTCGCCGCCGCCAGGTCGCCGGCGTCGTCGAACGCGACCGGCCCGGAGACGCCCTGATAGTTGATTGCGTCGCCGTTGGCGGCCATCTCGATCCCCTCGACGAGGTTCGACGGGGTGACCTCGGAGCCGTCGCCCTGTGCGACCGCACGCATGTTGTCCCGGACCGCCGACCCGGTGTTCTCGCCGGCGGCGGCGTTCGCCAGTACCAGGACGGCTGCCGCGTCGTAGGACTGCCGGGTGAACGGCTTCCCCGCCGGGTCCGAATCGTAGGTGTTCTGATACTGCTCGGAGAAGAAATCCACGCCGGGCCCTTCTCCCAGCGGCGCGGTCCCGGTGACGTTGCTCATGCTGCGCCCGACATTGTCCGGGAGGTCGCCCGACTGGAGGCCATCGGAGACGAGGATGTCCCGGTCGGCGCTGTAATCGGTGTAGTAGTCCCGGAAGATGGTGACGCCGCTGGCGGGATACCCGACCACCACCAGCACGTCGGGGTCGTCGCCTAGCGCTTGGCTCAACTGTGAACTGTAGGAGTTCTGCGCCTCCGAGAACGACACCGACGCGCTGACGCTCCCGCCGTACTCGCTCTCGAAGGCATCGGCGAACCCGGCCGAAAGCCCGTTTCCGTACGCGTTGTTGAGGTACAGCGTCGCCGCGGTGCTGTGGCCCTGCCGCTCCGCGGCAATCTGGGCCAGCACCTGTCCCTGAAGCGCGTCCGTCGGCGGTGTCCGGAAGAAGTAGTCGTCGTCCTCGAGTGTCGTGAAGTCGGGTGCGGTGCTAGCCGGCGAACACATCGTGACTCCGTTGGGAATCGCGACCTGGTTCGCCACCTGTAGGCTGACCTCGGAACTGAGCGCCCCGCAGATCATCGGATACCCCCCGTTGACTAGCGCGTTGCCACCGCTGACGCCTTGGCTCGCAGCCGTCGCCGTGTCCTCGAACTGCACGTCGACCTCGAAATCCGTGTCGGCGTCGTTGACCTGCTGCGGGACCACCTGCGCCGCGTTACGGATCGGCGGCCCCAGGTCTTCCAGCCCGCCCGTGACGCCCATCAACAGCCCCATTCTGATCGTGCGGCCGCTTCCACCGCCGCCGCCTGTGCACCCAGCCAGGCCAGCGACACCGGCTGCAGTGATTCCGCCGAGCACCTCCCGTCTGCGTAGCCGATTTCTCATACGTGGGTGATATTACCTCTCTTGATATATATACTGTTGTGTTGTCAATGGTGCTCACACCCGTCACCGCTGCCGGTCAGTCCGTCACTGGGACCGGTTTCGCGTCGGCCAACTCGACCAGTCGGTCGGGGTCGATAGGAAACACCGTCTGTGGCGTGCCTGCGGCCGCCCACACTTTCCCGTGGTCGAGCAGCGTCTCGTCGACGTACGCCGGGAGGTCCGAGTCGTGACAGAACGGCGGGACGCCGCCAATCCCGTAGCCTGTCGCCGCCCGGACGCGGTCGGGGTCGGCCATCTCTACTTCCGTGACATCGACCTCGGCCGCGAGATGTGCCTCGTCCACGCGGTTGGCACCACTGGTGACGACAATGACCGGTTCATCCTCCGTAGCGAACACGAGTCCGCTGGCAATCTGCGCTAGGTCACACCCGACCGCGTCGGCCGCGTCGGCGGCCGTCTTCGTCCCCTCGTCGAACTCGTGGACGTCGATCTCGATACCGTAGCGGTCTGCGGCTTCCGCCCTGAACTCCTCGGCGCGCGGATGCATATGCCGTCTGAACGGTCGGTGGGACAAAAACACACGGGGCCGTGTGCCACTGCAGACGCCGCGCAGCCAATCCCGCGACACCGAGGCCGATTGGGTTGTGGCTACGGCCCCCGACTTCGTTTTATAACGGTCGACCAACAGGTCAGTTCAACTCACCGGCACGAGTGCGACGAGGTGTGTCTCAGTTTCACCCCGACGAACTCGCCGAACGGCGTGCCAACCACCAGGCGGTCACACAGGACGTAAACGACGTTGGCCTAAAGCGGGTCGAGACCCTCGACGAGGTCGCTGTCGTGGTCACGGTGTCACCGCCGGAATCACAGACAGAACCGTACGGACAGGAACTGAGCGAACTGAAAGAGGCGGGCGAGGACGACGACCTGCTCGGGGAGTCGAGGCAGGAACACCAGCGGCGGCAACTCGCCGAACGAGCGACGGACGTCCGCGAGGCGGACGGTGAGACCCGACATCGCTCGACGAGCTATGACCACCACCGTGCAGTTCCGACGGTGAATGTGGCCGATTCGTGCACCAACTCCTGACGGCCACCGCCAGCGAGTTTCTCCCCACGTTTTCTTGAGGGGTGGTGACGGCTTCGCCGTCATCCGACGAACTGAAAAGCGGACGGGCACGGTGGGATTCGAACCGGAGGAAGACGGTCGGTTTCGCTCCGCTCGACCGCTGTGACTTCCAGGGTTCAAATCCCCTGCGTGCCGGTTCGGTCGTCGCTGCGTTCCTCCCTGCACGGGAACGGGCACGGTGGGATTTGAACCACGCCCAGATGTGCTCGCTCCGCTGCGCGCGTCTGGTCTACCACAAATCCCACGCAGCCGTCACTGCTCACTGCCGTTCGCAGATGACGGGCACGGTGGGATTTGAACCCACGACCGTCGGATATCTTCCGTCGGCAACGAGTGCTGCCGTCGTTAGAAGTCCGACGCTCTGGTCCGGACTGAGCTACGTGCCCTCGTTCCTGGTTCTGCCGCGATAGATAAAAAGAACCCCGGTTTCGGGGACGAGTGTCCACTGGAACACCCCGAAGACACAGCCACGCGTGACAGGCTACGGGGTGGGACTGAAACGGATCGGGTGCTGTCGGATCGGGCCGTGCGGACTCACCAGCGTGCCAGTGACGACACCTGCCAGTCACAGCGCTTAAGCGCGCCTCGGGACTACCGATTCCAATGACCGTTATCGGGACAGTCGGCCTCCCGGGCAGTGGGAAAGGCGAGGCGGCGGCGGTCGCCCGCGAAATGGGCGTGCCGGTCGTGACGATGGGCGACGTGATCCGTCGGGAGTGTCGGAACCGCGGGCTGGACCCGGCCAGTCACCACGGCGATATCGCCACGACGCTCCGTGAGGAGAACGGCCCAGCGGCCATCGCCGAGCGGTCGCTCCCCCTTATCGAGGAGCGACTGGACGACGCGGACACCGTCCTCGTCGACGGCCTGCGGTCGGACGTGGAACTCGACGCCTTCCGCGACCGGTTCGGCGACGACTTCCATCTCGTCAGTATCGAAGCGCCGTTCGAGGTCCGCCGCGAGCGGGTTACCGACCGCGGGCGCGACGACACGACGGACGGCGAGAGCCTCCGGAAGCGCGACGAGCGTGAACTCGGCTTCGGGATGGAGACGGCCATGGAGCGGGCCGACGTGACCATCGAGAACACCGACACCCTCGACCGGTTCCGTGGGCGGATTCGAGCGGTCTTCGACGAGGGACCGGAGGCGGTTCGATGATTTACAGCGTCGACGTCCGGATCACCGCACCGGTCAACGACACGGAAGTCACGGACAGGGTGGCGGACGCGATTCAGAACGTCTTCCCGAGCGCCGAAATCGAGGAGCGACCGGGTGAGTTGCTGGCGACGGCCCACGACCTCCAGACGCTTTCGGAGTCGCTCCATCGGCAGGAGATTCTCGACGCCGCCCGGACGGTTTTCTTCGAGAACCGGCAGGGCGACACGTTTCGTTTCGACCTGAAGAAACAGCCGGCCTTCGAGGGCGTGGTCACGTTCGCCGTCGGAAACCCGAGCGAACTCGGCGACATCCACGCCCGGGTGCGGGTCGAAGAGCCGACCGTCGAGGAGTACGTCAATCAGGTCGCGCCGCCGACAGAGGAGGGGCGGCCGGTCCAACCCGACGACCGATGACGGCGGCCCTCTTTTTCGCAGTCGACGGGACGCTCCTCGAACGGACCGACACTCACAAGACCGTCGTCGAACGAACACTCGAAACGGTACTCGGGGACGCCGACCCGGTGCTGGCCGAGGCATACCTCGAAACGGCCGCGGAACGGCGAGCGGCGCTCGACCCCAAGGCGGAACTGGCGGGCGCCGAGGCCGTCGCTACGACCGCGGACGAGGACGTCGACCCGGACGCGCTGGTCGCGGCGCTCCACGAGGCCGAGGCCGAGGCGACGACGGTACCCGAGGCCGCGCGGTCGGCACTGTCGGGGCTCGCCGAGACCGACCACCTCGGAGTCCTCACCAACGGGAGCCACGCACGACAGATGGCCAAACTGGCGGCCCACGACCTCGCCAGTCTCTTCGAGACGGTCGTCACAGGCCCGGAAGCCAGCGCGGCCAAACCCGACCCGGGCATCTACCAGTACGCCCGTGAGCAGGTCGACGCCGACGAGTACGTGATGGTCGGTGCCGACTACGAGAACGACGTGGAAGCCGCGCGAGCGGCCGGATTCGTCCCGATACACTACGAAGACGAGGAACCCAGTTTCTGGCGGGCGCTGGACGCGTTAGTTTAGACTGCTGACGAAGATGGCCACCCACTGTCCGAGGTCCCGTCGGTGGGTCACCTCGACCGCATCGACCCACTTGACCCACTGGAAGCCACGGCGACCGGGGGCGACGAGGCGGAGAGGGAAGCCGTGGCCGTGCGAGAGGGGCTCGTCGTCGACACGGGTCGCCAGCAGTGCGTCCTGGGCCTCCTCTATGGGGAGGCTCCAGTAGTAGCCTGTGACCGAGCGAAAGCGGACCCACGCGGCGTCGCCGGCCGGCGCCGCCCGGTCCAGCAGGTCACCGACGCGGACGCCAGCCCAGTCGTGTTCGGAGTACCAGCCGCTGGTACAGTCCAGCACGGCCCGCTCGCTGGTCGCGCCGACGGGCGCGTCGGTCGACGGCTCCCCGTATCGGCGCGGTGCCGACCCGGAATCCGGCGGGAGGGCGTCGTGGTCGAGTTCGAGAGGTGTAGCGACCGCCCCGGCGACGGTCAGGGTCCAGGTTTCGGGGTCGACCGGGTCGGGGTCGTCTGCGACCCAGCTGGTGACCGGGAACGCGTTACCGTCGCCGCTTCCGTCCTCTTTGGAGCCGGTGAACCGGCGGTTCCGACCCGGCAGCGAGAGGGCGTCGCCGGCGGCCTGCTGCGCCTTCCAGGAGAGCGCACCGAACCCCAGTAGTGCGCCGTACTGGAGGGTGGTTCGCCGGCGGTCCATACCGGCTGTCGAGGGCAGCCGGAACCGGTGGCGTAGATGCCACAGCAGGACGGGGGCGACGAGCGTGCCGAGTACCATGTGAGCGAACAGCAGTGGCCACCCGGCGATCCGGACGGGGCCGGACAGCGCCCAGTAGATGCCGGTGCCGAGGGTCGTGAGCGCGAGCGTCCCGAGCAGAATCGAGACGGGGGTGCCGCCGTCCCACAGGTTCCGGTCGGTAATCCGGCGACGGACACGGCGGAACTTCCAGCCGAGCAGGGCCACGAGGGTAAAGCCGGCCAGCGCGTGGAGGGTGAACAACCACGCCCCGTCGGGCTGGCCGACGGTGAGACTCACCAGTCCGGAGCTGACCTCGAAGGTGACTAACGCGAGGATCGACCAGTCGACCAGCCGCGGCGGCGGTGCCAGACGAGCGAGAACGCCCATACGTCGTCGTAGGGCTGAATCGGCTTGGGTCCTGTGTCGAACCGCGACGCCATGCGGGGTCGCGTCCTCGGACGAATCCAGGAGCGTGACCCGCCGGCTCAGTCCTGTGACCGGGTGACGGACCCGGTACCGGCGTCGGCCTGGTCGGACGACACGTCGTCTCGGTCGTCCGTCGCGGCACCGGGAATCCCGCGCTGCAGGCTCAGACAGACGGTCGTGCCGCTGTCGTCGCTCTCGAAGGTCACCGTCCCGTCGGAGTGGTCGAGTATCCAGTTGACCAGCCACAGCCCGAAGCCACTGCCGTGTCGCAGGTCGGTCTCTTCGCGCTCACGAAGAACGGCGATCTCGTCGTCCGGGATGCCAGGGCCATTGTCGACGACGACGATCTCGACGCGGTCGCCACGGTCTCGGGATGCGATCTGCACCCGTCTCTGCTCGGTGTCGTTGTGTTCGATAGCGTTGACGACGAGATTCTCGATTGCCGTCCCGATCTGTTCGGACGACACGACACAGAGCGGCCGGTCGATATCGACCTCGAACTCGACCGCGGGATAGCGACGCTGGAGCTGTTCGAGCAGTCCGTCGATCACCGGTGCGATGTCGATGTCGGTGACCGTCCGGCCGGCCTCGACGATCTCCTCGACGTGCCGTGCCTTCTCGCTCTGTTCGACGAGCTTGTCCATGCGTTCAAGGGCCAACCGGCGGGTCTCCTCGAACTCGTCGTCCCTCTCGTGTACCGACGTGCCGAGCATGTTGACCCGCGATCTGGCGACGTTCATCTCGTTGCGAATGTTGTGGCGCAGGAACCGGCTCATCGTGTCCTTGAGGAGGCCGACGGTCTCCTCGCGCCGCTTCAGGTCGGTCATGTCTTGGAGCAGACAGACGTAGCCGGCGGCCGAGCCCGTTCCGGACTCGATGGTCGAGACGCTGATCTTGAAGTAGCGTTCACCGCCAGGTGCGTCGACCCAGCACTCCTCGTGTGTGTCCGCGAGAGTGTCGACCGACCCGTCGGTACGCAGAGCCGCGCCGACCTCGGGCAGGTCGTGGACGCTGTCACCGATGCTCCCCCGACCCAGGAGCGTCTTGGCCGTCGAGTTCATGTCGACGGCGGTCCCGTCGGCGTTGAGGATGAGCACCCCGTCGTCGATGTCTTCGAGCACGTAGTCACGGCCCAGCGGGACGAGCGTGTCCGAGCCGGGCTCGAGACGTGCCACGATGGCATCGAGCGGCAGGAACTGGACGAACCGCACGCTGAGTAAACTCACGACGGACACCACCCCCCAGAGTGCGAACAGCAACATCCCGTCGACGAAGTACGGCGTCGGCGTCAGCCCCAACACGTCCGCCTCGTGTATCAACAGCAGCGAGAACCCACCGAGGCCGTTCAGGAAGTTGAGTCGACGGTAGATGTTGCGCGACCGGACCGCCTGCCGGAAGAGTTGTACCGACCCCGCCGTGACCAGGAAGACCACCTCAACCTCCAACGCCCAGAACGCCGGACCGAGTTCGTAGGCGAGGCCCCCGTCCGCCATGCGAGTTGTAGAATAAACCAGTTCGTGCCACGGGTTGGTCGCGACGAGCGCGACTGCGGCGACGAGCGACCCAGCGACCAGGTACCGTTGCTCGGCCGAGACCGACGCCGCCTGGCCAGTGTAGGTGTACCCGAACGAGGCCCAACCGACCGCGGTCACGAGCAACCCGACCACCACGACCGAGATGCAGACGACGCCGAGTGCGTACTGCCGGGTGGAGAGAAACAGCAGCATGACCGACGCGATTACCGTGTTCGTCCCCATCACGACCACGAACGACAGCGCTCCCGCTTTCGGGTAGCGCCGCCAGGCGAAGTAGGCGGCGATCCCAGTGCACGCCGCCGAGAGCAACAGGGGCAACGTGTACGGCGAGGACTCGAAGAACACGGCAGTCGCTACCAAGTGGGTGTAGCCTCACTGAAACGCTTCCCGCTTCAATTATCACTGTCGATATTCAGAGCTCAGTCGTACGTCCGCTGGCCGCGCAGGCGGCCACGCCGGTCGGTGACAGTCACCGTGTCACCGCCGTTGTTCCAGACTGGTGCCCCTCGCCACCAGTACAGCGTGGTCGCCGAATCGGTCCCGTCGCCGGTCCGGAGAGTGAGTTGCGTTCCCGGTTCGAGGGCCGTTCCGGGCGGGAGCGTGTACGTGTGGTCGGCGTCGTCGGTCACCGTCCACCCAGAGAGGTCGAGCGCCGTCTCGCCGCGGTTTCCGAAGACGACGAACTCGTCGTTCAGGTTCTCGCGGTCGTCTCCGGCGGCGTCCGCGTGGACCGTGACGACCCAGAACGGTCCGCCGTCGGCCGTTCCACCGTCGGCGACGGGGGTTCCGGTCGTTACCACTGGCGTCGTCGGGTCGTCGGCCGCGCAGGTCCACACCCCAGTACTGTTTCCACGGGCCCGCCGTTCGGCCGTGTCGAAGGCTCCACGCTCGGTGAACTGGCTGTCGTAGACGCGAGCGTGGCCCGCAGCGAGTAGCCAGCCGTTGACGTTTTCCCCGTCCTGATAGACGTAGCCCAGCAGACGGCCGTAGTAGCCCCGGCGATCGCTCTCGGCGTCGATCCCGATTGTGACGGTCTCCCCGAGCAGTCGCTGCGTCATCGCGCGAGTGGCGTCGTGTCCGGCTGCCTGGAGACAGGCGCGACCGGCCGCGGTTTCGGGGACACCCCCGAACTCCGCGGGGTCGTTCTCGCCACTGGTCTCGGGCGTGTCGACGCCGAGCAGACGGACGGTGTCTTCCGTGCCGTTCCGGTACCGAATCTTCACAGTGTCGCCGTCGACTACCCCCGTGACGGTGACCGCGTAACTGTTCGCGAGGTCGGCGTCGGTGGGGGGCGCGGGCGTCCCCGGCGTCGGCGAACCGCCCGGTGAGAGGCCCAGACAGCCGCTCGTGACGGTGAGAGCGACGACGACGGCGACGACGACGGCGCGGTCCATACTCTCCGTTGAGCGGGCCAGCCACTTGAGCGACGAGGGCGACTCGTCTGTGAGTCGACCACAAGGCAGAGGCGCACCGGCCCTGCATCGTATAAACAGTACTCGTCCCCGTCACCATCCGCGAAGTAATGCACCTGACAGTCGAGACGGTCAGCCCCGGGTTCGACGCTGTTGCGGTCGCCGGGTTGCTTCACGGCGAGGGTATCGGCTCCGTCGTCGTCGAGGACAGCGAGGCGCGAGGCGCCGCCGACAGTCGGACGCAGTCCGGCGAC
>NZ_JAQCNH010000058.1 GCF_028275115.1 Halorientalis sp.
GGACGGCGTGATTGACGCTTCCGGGGGCCAACGGATGGAACAGAGACGCGACGACCGACCCGTGTACAGTGCAGTCGGCCGAGCGGCGCGACTGGCGTTCGCGCTCGCGCTGCTGGGGACGCTGTTCGTCTCCGGTGTGGCCGCCCACAACGCGACGACACCGGCGCCCGTGACCCCGGTCCCGGCCGCCGACGACCCTGGTGCGACCGGGCCGATCGATGCGAACGACGGCCTGACGGTCCCGTCCGCGACCGGTCCCGTCGCCGCCGCCGGCGTCGCCGCAGGCATCGCCGTCGGTGTCGGCCTGTTCTCCCGGTTCGGACGGAATCGGTAGGTCCGTGTTTCACAGCTCTCGTCTCGCTCCGCTCGACTCGGCACCGGCACGCTCGGGGCCTTCACCCGTGGACATCCATCTGTGCCCGGTCCTGCGTTTATCTGTCCGACGCTACTCGGAACCGCGGGACGGCGCAGGGATGGAAAAGCCAACCCGGCGTATGAGCTAATATCGTCATGTTCATTTCTCCAGCGTAAAGCGAGAAAACTACAGGACGGGAGAGGGATAGTCATGCGCCGACCGGGAATCGAACCCGGGCTATGAGCTTGGGAAGCTCATGTCCTACCACTAGACCACCGGCGCTCGTTCGCTTCGCTCACTCACGCCGAGCACCATCTCACTTCGCTCGATGGTACACCGGCGCTCACATCCGTTCGCACCGAGGATCGCAAATCCGGCGGATTTGCTCACCACCGGCGCGCTCGTTTCATTCGCGCCCCGGGCCCTGCGGCGCTGTGCGCCACAGGACACCGGCGCTCACGTTCCAGCGTACCACATCCCTGCACTTGAACGTAGCGTTTCGCCCGACTGGCGCTGGCAACCGTTGCGTGCCACCTAAGCCGAGCCAAATCCGCCGACCACCAGATCGACCGCCGGACAACAGTTGCAGACCGTTGCTATCCCGCGAATAACCAAGCCGTCGTCGCCCCTGGGATCGGTGCATGCCAGCCAACGACCCACGTCGCGCCGCCGGTGTCGTTCTGGTGGTCGCACTCCTCGGGGCGCTTCTGGCCGCCGGGGCGACAACGGGCGTCGCGCAGGATGGGACGCCAGCGAACGAGACCCAGGACGGGACGGCCCAGGTCCGGATCGTCCACGCAGTCCCGAACGCGCCGGCCGTCGACGTCGCGGTCGACGGTGAGACGGTCCTCGAGAACGTCACGTTTGGGGCCGCCAGCGACTACCTGTCGGTCGACGCCGGTCTCCGACAGGTGGCCGTCACGGCCGCGAACGACTCCGAGGCCGTCTACTACGACGAGACGCTGCCGATCCAGCCCGGCACCTACACCGTCGCGGTGGCGGGTGAGGTCGGTGACGACGCCGCGGTGCCGTTCACGCCCGTCATCCTCCTTGACGAAGGAACCGGACCCGACGCGGACGAGGCGCTGGTCCGACTCGCCCACCTCGCACCCGACGCACCGGCCGTCGACGTGACCGTCGCCGAGACGGGTGCGACGCTGTTCGAGAACGTCAGCTTCGCCAACAGCTCCGACTACCGGAACGTCTCGGCCGGCAACTACACCCTCGAACTGCGGCCGGCCGACGACGAGGCCGCTGACCCGGTCGCGACGGTGAACGCCACCCTCGACAACGCCACCGCGTACACCGCCTCCGCCGTCGGCTACCTCGACCCGGCGACGGCACCCGGTGACGAACCGCTCGACGTGCTTCTCGAACCCGACCAGCTCACCGAACCGACCGTCGAGAACGAAACCGGCGTGACACCCGACATTCGGATCGAAACCGCCCAGGAGACGCCGGCTACCGGCGAACCGGAGGAACCCGACGAGTAATCGTCCGGCCCGACCGGTAGCCGTCTCCGCATCGTTCTCTTTTCACCGCTCGAACCGGACATGCGTCCGGAAAAACTGGCACGGCGGGACGTATTAGTTCATCGGGGTCGAACAGTAGTTCATGCTGCAGACGGAAAAAATCGTGCGTGCAGAACAGCCGCTCGACCTCTCGCTGTCGACAGAGGAACTGGACGCTCGTCGAGACCATATCACGTCGTTCATCGCGGATCAACTGGACACGGCGGGGGTCGACGACGCGATTATCGGGCTCTCTGGCGGGATCGACAGCACGCTGACCGCGTATCTGGCTGTCGAGGCGCTCGGGACCGACAGCGTTCACGGGCTGGTGATGCCGAGTGAAGTCAACCGCGAGGAGAACATGAGCGACGCCGAACGTGTGGCCGAGACGCTCGGTATCTCCTACGACGTGGTGCCGGTCGAACCCATCGTCGACACGGTCCTCGACGTGGTACCGGGCATCGACCCCGAGACCGACGTGGAAACCGACCCTGTCCGGACGGCCGTCGGGAACCTCCGGGTTCGGGCACGTGCGGTCGTGAACTACTTTTTCGCGAACCAGGAAGACGCGCTGGTCCTTGGGACGGGCAACCGCAGTGAAGCGATGGTCGGGTACTACACCAAGTACGGTGACGGCGCGGTCGACTGTCACCCTATCGCCAACCTATATAAGGGACAGGTGCGCCAGTTGGCTACACACCTCGGTGTCGAGGACGACCTCGCGGAGAAGACCGCCAGCGCCGAGATGTGGTCGGGCCAGACCGACGAACAGGAGCTCGGGCTGACCTACGAGACGCTCGATTCGGTGCTGGCGCTCCACGTCGACGGCCCGCTCTCGAAGTCCGCGACCGCCCACGAGATTGGCGTCGACCCGTCGGTCATCGACCGGGTCCGCGGGCTCCACGAGCGGAGCGCACACAAGCGGCGGATGCCGCCGGGGCCGGAGCCGATGTTCTAAGCAGTACTGGCGACGACCCGGACCGAGTCACCACCCTGGAGGACGTACGACGAGGGGTCGACGTCGTCCCCGTTGACGGTGACGGTCACGTTCGTGTCCGCGTCGCTGTCGTCGTAGGTCGTCCCCTGGAACGTAACCGACGAGTCGGTGACGCCGATGCCCAGCGTCGACATAGCGTACTCCAGAGTCACGCCCTGAGCGTGTTTGTGCCAGCGCTGGCCGTTGCTGTTCTCGAAGTGGAACCCGTCGGCCTGCAACTGGTACTGCTGCTGGCTGAAGTCGATCGCGTTCCCGTCGATGACTACGTCGATGGACCCGTGCTGGTGGACGCTCTGTACGGCGTAAGGCGTCTGTTCGACGTCCCCGACGCTTCCAGCGGCAGCCCCGGAACTGCCCCCACCACCGACGTTGAGGAAGAACACGATGTAGACGAGGACGCCCACAGCTAACAGGAGGACACCGCCGATGATGGCGGGTCCGGTCGGGAACTCCCCGTCGTCCTCGTCGCCGGTGTGGTCGGCCACTCGGCGACGGTCGATACGACTCAGTTCCGATTCGTCGTGCTCGGCGTGCAGGTGTTCGAGATACACCCCCTCCCCCTCGAACGACGCGTCGCAGTAGTTACATTCCGGCATGAGACTCCCCGTGTCGTACGCAAATACTCGGTGACTCCCCGTTTCAACTTTTTGGGTCTTCCGCACCCCGTAGCCAACTCGGTTACCCCCGGTCGAACTCGGCCGCCGCGTGTAACGTCGCGAACGCGTCCGCTTCCCGACGCTCCTGCTCGACCCGGCCGTCGTCGTCGCGCAACCGACGCTTGAGGACGGCCAGCGCGCCGTGGTCGTTGGCCGCGACTTCTGTCGCCACGCTTCGGGGGTCGGCGGTGACCCGAGAGAGCAGCCCCATCCGAAGCGCCGCCTCGGCGTCGACGACTCGGCCGGAGAGCGCGATGTCCATGGCCTCACCGTCCCCGACCACACGGGGGAGACGCGCGGTGCCGCCCCAGGCGCCGAACAGGCCCAACTCGACGCCGGTCTCGGCGAAGGTTGCCTCCGTGGTACCGACTCGGAGGTCGCACGCGAGCGCGAGTTCAACGCCGCCACCCCGAGCGGCCCCGTCGACCCCTGCGACCACGATGCTCTCGCTTTTTTCGATGGCTTGGGCGACCACCTGCCCGTGGGCGGCGAACTCGCGGGGATTGTCCAGCGCGGCGACCACGTCGAGGTCGGCGCCGGCACAAAACGCGTCGCCAGCGCCCTGCAGGTAGACGACGGGAGCGTCGGTGCCGGTGACGGCCGCTTCGAGGGCATCCAGCCCCGAGGGAGTGAGGGCGTTGCGTTGCTCGGGCCGGTCGAGCGTGACGACCAGCACGTCGTCGGCCCGTTCGGTCGTTATCATGCGATGTCCGTGGGTGGTCGTTTCCAAAGGTCTTTGCCTTTCCCCTTGCTAAGCTTGCGTAATGGACGAAGCCGCTGCGGTTCGGCGAGCGGCGCTGGAGGCTGTCGACGATGTCGATCCAGACCGTCTCTTCGAGCGCATCGAACAGCGCGTCGATGGCGGTTCGACGGCGCCTGGCGCGCTGACGCTGTGCAGTGCGGCGGCCGTCACCGAGGGTACCTCGGCAGGGACCGACGAGATGCTCGGTACCGATGGCATCGACGACCGCGCCGCTGGCGTCCAGCTCATCTACGAAGGGCTCCGTCTCACTCGCTCGCTGTCCCACGCCGAACCCTGGGCCGAACAAGGCCGGCTTGACGACTGGTCGACCACGACAGCCGCGGCGGCACGGTCCGGCGACGGGGACGAGAAAGCCCGGGCGGCTGCCGCGGCCGATCTCGACGTGCTGGTCGCGGATATCCTCGTCGCACGCGGGTTCTTCCTCCTCGCACGGACGGAAGCCGCAGACGCTGCCGTCGCGGTCGTCCGTTCGTTCGGCCAGGACCAGACCGTGCGCAGAGAGACCGACGATTCCACGCTCGACGGCAACCTCGAAGCCGACGTATTCGAACTGGCCGTCGTCGCCGGTACGACCGCCGCGGGCGGGAGTGCGCCCGTTGGTTGCCGAGAGTTCGTGACCGACCTCGCGACCGCCGAGGGCGAACTCCCACAGGCCGAGGCAGTCCTCACCGCCGAGGTCCGCGAACGACTCGGTGGACTGGTCGGGACCGACCCCTCGCCCGCCGGCGGTGCACGAACGTCTGCCGACCATTAAATCGAAACGTATAAAGACAATCTCCCGCTACCCAGGAGTGCAACACGTGCCTGGGTAGCTTAGCGGTAAAGCGCGTCCTTGGTAAGGACGAGACCCCGGATTCAAATTCCGGCCTAGGCTT
>NZ_JAQCNH010000138.1 GCF_028275115.1 Halorientalis sp.
CGCGAGGTAGCTAATGGCGTTGTCGGCCTGTCCGATGGCTTCGGCGAGACGCTGGTTCTGTCCGTAGCGGTTGGCGACCTCTGTGTTCGCCTCGGGATCGTCGAAGACGTTCGAGACGAAGGAGGTTCGCGTACCCGAGCCTTTCACACGGCCCAGCACCTGAATCTCGCGGTTCGGCCCGCCGAGTTCGCTCCAGTTGGTGATGCGGCCTTTGTAGAGATCCTTGAGCTGCTGGCCGGTGATCTTGGAGACGCCGGCGTCGGCGATCTCCTGGGAGACAACCAGCGGCTGGCCGTCAACACCGACGACGTGGTCGACGAACTTCTCGTAGGAGTCCCGGTCGGGGAGCTCGTCCTCGACGTTCCCGCTGGAGTTGCCGACGTCGTGCTGGCCGTTCATCACCTTCTCGACGCCGGTGCCCGAATGGGAGAGGCCGACGGTGAACTCGAACGGCGGGTCGCCGCCGTCCTTTGCCTCGAAACCGTAGAGGCCGCCCCAGTAATTGGCGAGGTTCTTCTCCGTGTCGATGTCGTACTCGCCGTGTGGCCAGTACTCGGAGTCGCTGGCGGGTCGGTTGGCGCTCCAGTAGGAGGCCCCCGTGTTCATGATGGGGTAGACCGTCGAGGAACCACCCGACTGGAGCGGGGCGATACTACCTGACGGAGCGTCGCTCTCGCCCGAAGAACCTGACGGAGTGTCGCTCTCGCCCGAACTCTCTTCGGAGTTCCCGCCGGACGAGCAACCTGCCACCGCGCCGGCGCCCGCGACACCTGTCGCCGCGATGAATTTCCGTCGTGAAATGCCGTCTGAGAGCCGCTGTGGGTCCTGCGTCATCACCAGAAAGAGGTGCAAGGAGTATTAAACTCGTTTATAATAGGGGTATATGTTGGTATGAGTGGTCAGGCTAGATACGGAGTCCAAATACTGATATAGACCATTATATATCACTCCGGAGCGGGGTGTGGTGAGCCCGGGCTGACGATACCACCTGCATGAGTAAGCGCAAGAGTCAGGATCACACCGCCCGCAGCCACTCGCATGCCCGACTGGAGCGTCTATCTGGTGACCGGCGAGTCGCTGTCGGCGGGGCGGACTACCCGCGACATCGTCGCTCACGCTATCGAGGGTGGCGTCGGCGTCGTGCAGTTACGCGAGAAGGAGTGCACCGTTCGCGAGCGCTACGAGATGGGGCGCGAGATACGGGAGCAGTGTCGCGAGGCCGGCGTCACCTTCGTCGTCAACGACCGTGTTGACCTAGCACGGGCACTCGAGGCTGACGGCGTCCATCTGGGTGACGACGACCTGCCTGTCCCGGTCGCGCGAGAACTGCTGGGCGAGGACGCGATCATCGGTCGCTCGGTGTCGACAGTCGAAGCCGCCGACGCCGCCGAAGCCGGCGGTGTGGACTATCTCGGGGTCGGGACCGTCTTCCACACGGGATCAAAAGACGATATCCCCGACGATGAACACGGTATCGGCCCCGAGCGAGTGGCAGATATCGCCGCCGCGGTCGATATCCCGCTCGTCGGTATCGGCGGCATCACGGCGGCGAACGCAGGAGAGGTGGCACGAGCAGGCGCTGACGGGGTGGCCGTGATTACCGCAATCACGCGGGCCGACGACCCCGAAGCGGCGACGAGGGCGCTTCGCGAGGCGGTCGAGTGATACTGTTGGCTGTACGTACGCGGAAGAGACGGCCCCTACCCCTGCCGAGTTAGCGCCGCCGGACAAGGAACACGGTTCCGAGGGCGACGAGAAGTGCCGCCAGGACGGTGAACCCTGGGCCGCTCGACGCAGTTGGCGTCACGGTGTCGCTGGCCGTGGTCACCGGTGTGTCGGTGGTCGGGTCGTCCGCTGAGACCGGCGTGGCCGTCGTCGCGGTGGACGGGGACTCCTCAGCGGATGGGGTCGGTGTCGCAGTCGGGGTAGCGGTTTCCGTCGGCGTCGGCGTATCCCCGTCGCCGCCGCTCCCACCACTGTTGCCACCTGTACTGCCACCAGTACTGCCACCTGTACTGCCACCAGTGGATTCGACGGTCAGAGCCTCGCCTTCCAGCACGTTCTGGCCGTTCCCGGCAGTGAGCGTCGTGTTCAGGGTGTAGTCCCCGCTGCTGTCGCCGGTGACGGTGTACTCGACGGTCCGGGTCTGGCCGCCGCTGATGGTCCCGTTATCGGAGCCACTCGCCACGCTCGTCGAGTAGCCGCTGGCGGTGCTTGGCGAGAGCTGGTAGCTCGTCGAGGTGTCTCCGGAGTTCTGGACGACGACTGTCAGTGCCGTCGACGAGCCCTCATCGACGGTACTGTTGTCCAGAGTGGTCGACAGCGTCAGGCTGGCCGGGCTGATAACCTCCAGTCCGGACTGTGCCGAGTCGCTGAGGTCGCTGCCGTCGTTCGTGTTCGTCCCCGAGGCACTGACGGTGATCTCGCCGCTGTAATCGCCCTCGACATCGGCGCTACAGTCGAACGACGCCGATCCAGTCCCACCCGAGAGGGTCGCGGTCTGTGCCCCCGATGGCGAACACGAGAGTCCGTCCGGGAGCGTCAGCGACACGTCGGCCTCACTGTTCTGGAGTTCGTCACCCGAAAGCGACACTGTCAGGTCGAAGTCATCGCCCTGGGTCACGCTGTCTGGCACGCTCACGTCGGTTATCGACAGCGATGGGTCGGCCGCGACCGGTGTCGCGATGCTTGCCAGGACCACGAGCGAGAGCGCGAGCGCGAGCAGCGAGCGGCGGCCGTTCATGCGCCCACCTCGATGACGGTGTCGGTAACACTCGTTGCCGAGGCAGAGTCCAGCCGGACGAGATAGACGCCGTCGGGCGGACTCTCCGAGAGGACACCGTAGTAGGTGCCACCGCTTTTCCTGTCGAGTGCGACGGTGTAGGTCGCGTTCTGACTGACGACCGTGGCCGTCATGCCGGGGTCGTTGGTCTTGAGGTAGATGTCCTCACCGGCCGAGAACTCGGTCGCGTTCGCGCTGACGACCGTCCCGGTCCAGACAGTCGGCTCATCGCTGGCCGACTGCACGTCGACCACCTTGGTCACGCTCCCAACGCCGGGGACGGAGAGCCGGACGATGTGCGTGCCCGGCGAGTCGATGGTCAGTTGCACACGGGTGTCACCGGACGAGGAGAGCGCGGCACTGGTGTTGTTTGCGACCGTCTGGGCTCCGGGTGAGTACGCCGTCAGGACGCCGGTCGTATCGACCGTCCCGTTGACCGTGACAGTCGTCGCCTGGCCCGCCACGACCGGCTCGGCGATGCTCAGGTTCACGCTCTCGGAGGCGTTACGGACCTCAACCAGCGTCGAGTCCGTGTCGGTCGCGCTGCCGTTCTGGACACTTACGCTGATGCTCCGGGTTCCGGTGATCGAGCTGTCGGAAGGTAGCGTTATCGATTTGGTGTACGGCGACTGTCCCGAGGGTGACAGCGACGTTTCGACGCTACTGCCGGGCAGCGCGAGCCGTATCGAGCCGCCAGTCGCGGTAACGGGTGCACCGGTCGTGCTGTCGGTGGCGGTGATGGTGAGATTCACGTCGTCACCGGGGACGAACGGACCGTCCTCGGCCGAGACGGACACGTCGAGGCTCCGGACGGTAAAGCCCGTGTAGGACTGGATCGACGAACTGTCGCTGAGCGCCGTCTGCAGGACGTACTCCCCGTCTGAGGCGTCGGTCGGGACAGTGTAATCGTAGGTCGCCACGCCGTCACTGTT
>NZ_JAQCNH010000087.1 GCF_028275115.1 Halorientalis sp.
ACCCGGACCGTAATCGCCCTCCCGGACGGCGAGGGTGGACTGGACACGATTCGGACGCTGACCTGTCTGGCTACCTACGAGGATCAACTCACCGGCGAAGAACGGGTGCTGTACGGCGGCGAGGCGGCGACGGAGTACGCCGACCGTGCGCAGTTCATGTTGCGCTCTGGCCTACCCGAGGACGACGACCGGGCGGAGTTGACCAAGAAGTTCTTCGACGCCCTGATCGAGGAACACGACGTGCCCGAAGCGAGCGTCGTCGTCTACGCCATCCCGACCATAGACAACGAGAAGGGGCTGGCCAATCTCGAGTCTGTGATCGAGGACAGTGCAATCGGCGAGGCCGGCGTCCAGAGCTATCCGGAGTCACTGTGTGGTTCGATCCCCGCCATCGGTGAGGAGTTGGAGGCCGTCAGCGAGATTTTCACCGCAGTCAACATGGGGTCGACCAATCTCGAGGCCGCGGCCTACCGGCGCGGCGAACAACTCACGCCGTTCGCGACCGGCGCGGTGACGGGCAACGAGATCGACCGGATGATCGCGAACAACGTCGAAGAAGAGACTCAAGGTCGTGTCAACATCGACAAGACCACTGCCCGGGAGTACAAGGAAAACCACGCCGATTTCGTCGACTTCGAGCCTTTCACCGACGTGATCCAGCAACCCGGTGGCGGGGCTCACGAGTTCACTATCGAACGCAGCGTGATGGACGCCTGCAACGATTATCTCGACGAGGTAGTCGAGGAGATTGCCAACAGCTTCCTGCCGGATCTGGCCAACGACTACATGAAAGTCTACCAGTTGGCACTCGACCAGCCGGTCGTTCTGACGGGCGGGATGGCCTGCGTGCCGGGCATCGTCGACGAGTTCGAGGAACGTCTAAGCGAGGAACTGAATCGGGAGGTTACGGCCACCGCACCCGACCGGCCGGACCTCTCGGCGACCGTCGGCGCCCAGCGCATCGCTGCACAGTTGATCGACGGCGACAGTTACTGACCCTCGAACCCGGCCCAGCACCGGTGCCACCGAGCGACTCTCGTGTCGTCGGCACCCCTCCCGCGCACGGCCACCGGGGTCCCGACGGGAGTCTCCTCGCCCCGGCTCTCACCGTTCTCGCGACTGTTCTCGACTCGTCCGAGTTCGTCGGGCAGATCCAGCGCCAACCGTGGCATACCACACAGAGACAATCAACTCACCTAAACCCCAGTCAGACACGCGTCGGCGCTGTGACACACGCGAGGCTCGCTCGGCGGCACCACGGCTTTGTTTTGCAAGTGGTCGGGTAAGTATAACGTCTGACGCCCACTTTATCGAGCGTACGACTCATTATCAACGAGAATCATTGTAGTCGTGCGAACTCATGTTAGCTTCCCAGGACGAGAACGCGATTTCCGACGAGGAGTTGCTCACGGGGACGGGCAGCGGCGGTGTATTCGTCAGTGGCTATCTCGCCGACGAGCCGCTCATCGAGCACCTGGGAGCCGCCGAGCGTGTGGCATTTCTATTATCAAACAAGAAAAAGGGAGTCAGGCGTGAGACGGACGAGGACGCGGCGGCGTATACGCCGGGTGATGGGTATCAGGCCATCGCGGCGGTCACCGACACGCGCGTCCTCTTCGTCGTCGGTGACAGCAACGGCACGGGCGACATTTCTTTTACCATTCCGTATGTGGAAGTCGAGGACGTGAAGACCCGTCGGGGGATGCTCACGAAAGGTGTCGACATCTGGACGACCGACGGCGTCAAGTGGCAGTTCGCGGTCCGGAGTACCGTCGACATCGAACCGGCGGTCGAGTATCTCGAACGGGCCGCAGTGGTCTGGTCACGCGTCGAGGGCCAACTCGGACACGCCCGCAAGCGCCTCGTAGACGTAGACGACAGGCTCGCCGAGGCGGACCACGACGGCGCTCGCGCGGCCGCGAGTGCGGCTAGAGACCACATCGAGGAGGCACAGCGAAAGGCCCCAGAACTGACCGAGAGCCGGGACGACACCATCTGGGAGCGCGTCCGCGAAGTCGAACGTCGGCTCGAGGCTAGTGTCATGTCCATCCACGTCTCACGAGCCGAGGAGCGCGCGACGGTGGCCAACGACGAGTGGCGGCGGGAACAGTACAACAACGCCTACAGCGCCTTCTTGGAAGCACAGGCACAGTACGAGCGCGCGCTCGACATCGCGCGGGGCCACGAGTTTCCGGAGGAGCGCGAGATTCGCGAGAGCGCCGACACGGTGACACAGCGTCTCGACCACCTCTCGAAATCACCGCTTCGGCGCGCCGAGACTGCTTTCGACCGCGCGCGTAACGCGGAGACGCCGACTGCGACGGTTTCGCAGCTCGAAGTCGCTCTGGAACGGTACCAGACCGCGCTCGTCCTCGATTGGGGCAGCGACGAACAGCGGTTCGCCGGCGACAGGGACGAGATGCGCGAAGCCGTCGAGCGGGTCGTCGGTGAACTAGTACACGGACGCCGGTTACTGGCTGCGTATCACCTGGCGGCCGGGCACCGGCTCCGGGTGGCAGGCAGACGGGATGCAGCCCGGGCCGCCTACGGGACTGGGCACGCCGAAATCGACCGGGCCCTCGGTGTCGCCAAGGAACTGAAGCCCCAGTTGGCCCCGATACTCGAGTCGTCCGCCGAAACGTTCGCGGAACTCGTCGACGCCGTCGAGGCACCGACCGACGACGGTTTCGAGTTCGTCGGGGAGATGTCCGACAGCGACCCGCGGATCCAGCGGTTCTCGCAGGACTGACACACTCCCGCTCTCGGGACGGTCCCAGCCGCGGACAGGGGTTATTTGAGAGGGCCGCTCGAACCCGGGAGCGAATGGTCCCGTTCCGGGAGTTCGACGCCGACGCCCAGCATACAGCCTATCGCACCGTCGCCCGGGACCGGCTCGACGAGGACGGACCACTCGCCGCCGCCCGGGACCGCTGGGCGTCGTTCGTCCGCGCCAGCCACGGAGACGTGTTCGCGCACCTCGACACCGACGACCCCGTCGACCGCGCGTTCGTCGAGACGTGTTACGTCGACTTCCTGCTCGACTGTCTGCTCGATGCCGTCGAAGACAGAACGGGTGTAACAGTCACGAACCGGGAACCAGGGACGAACACGGGGGCGACCGGCGTCGCGCTCGGCGGCCTCCACGACCACGTGTGCCCACCCGACCAGGGCCGGGCGCAGGTCACGGCGGCCATCGACGACGCGGCCCTGAGGCGGCTAACACCGGACACGCTCCGGGACATCTACACCGACGTGGTCTCTCGGGAAGTCCGACTCGCGCTCGGTGAGTACTACACGCCCCGCGGAGTGGCGGACCTCGCGCTCGACGCCCTTCCGGCGCCGGTGACCGACACGAGCGTTCTTGACCCGGGTTGTGGACTGGGAGTGTTCCTGACCGCCACACTGGACCGGAAGCGGGCGGCCTGGACCGGGTCCCGGGAGGAGTTCCTCGACGCCGCGGTCGCGTCGGTCGTCGGTATCGACGTGAGTCCGGTCGCAATTAAATCGGCGACGCTCGCGTACTGTGTCGCGCTGTTCGACGAACTCGAGGCGACGAACCGAGACCGGTTTGCGGTTCCGGTGTTCCTGACAGACGCGCTCGGACTGACCCGGGACGACGGCATCGATTTCCGTGGTGACTCCCTCGACCCGCAGTTCGATGCCCTCGTCGGAAACCCGCCGTGGATACCGTGGGAGCGGCTCGCAGAGCGGCTCAAAAACCGGTGGCGTGAACGGTACGTCCAGCCACTCGACCTGCAGCCACACGAGGGCGTCGCCGCCCGGTTGGGTCACAGTAACGACGACGTGTCGGTGCCGTTCGCCTGGACCTGCGTCCACCGATACCTCCGTGCGGGTGGGGCGGCGGCGTTCGTCCTCAAACGCGACCTGATGCGGGGGCCGGCAGGAGCGGTCCTCAGGCGGTTGCGTGTCGGCGACCGCTCGCTCGCCCTCCGGGACGTTCAGGACCTCTCTGCACTCGACCCGTTTCCAGCGGTCGGAGCGAACGCCGCGGTCTACGCGCTGAAGGCCGACGCCGAGCCGTCCTTTCCGGTGCCGGCGACGGTCTGGACGCCTGGCGACGGGGAGGCTGACTTTGACTCCGGGGCCACACTCCGGACTAGTGTCGCGTCGACGGCGACCGAGGTCGTGCCGCTCGACCCAGACGACCCGACGACAGCGTGGCTCCGGGCCGACGCCGAGCGGGCGGCGCTGGGGACGTGTTCCCACGAAATCAGACACGGTTTGAAAGACGATGCGAACGCGGTGTTCGGGCTGGACCGGACGGAGTTGAACCGGCTCGAACCCGGTCCAGTGTTTCCGTATCTCAAGTCTCGACACGTCAGAAAGTGGGGACTGACCGGTCACGACCTGCGGCTGATTCCACAGGAGCAGGCCGGCGAGGACAACGAGGCGTGGCTCCGCGAGCGGTACCCGAAGACGTACGACTACCTAACTGGCAACCGCGAGCGGTTGGCCGACCGGTCCTCGTCCTGGCTGGACCGGGGCCCGTTCTACTCGGTGTTCGGTCTGGGGGCGTACACCTGGGCCGACTACAAGGTGGCGTGGTGTCGGCTGGGGTTCAAACCGGATTTTACCGTGGTCTCGACCCGCGACGATTCGGACCTGGGCGAGAAACAGGCGATCCCCGGGGACCACTACATGTTCATCGCGACCGACGACCGACGGGAGGCACACTTTCTCTGTGCGCTGCTCAACGCCGCACCATACCAGCGAACGCTCCGGGACCTGTCCTCGAACGGGAAGGCGAGCCTCTCGAAGTCCGTCGTCTCCGAGCTCGACCTTCCCGTACCGGCCGACTGTCCGCTCAGCGACCGGCTGGCGGACCTGTCCGTCGACGCACACGAGCGGGTCGCGGCGGCCGACGGGATGGCGGACGATAACCCCTCGCTGTCGGCTATCGAGACCGAAATCGACCGTCTCGTCGAGCAATGGCTGGCCGGTGGCAGGGACGTCGCCTCGTCTGAGAGTACGGGCGAGTAATTGATTAAGGAGGAGTGAGAACGCTTGGTAACTACGAGGTCACGATGGGGGGCAGCAGGAACGTTGAACACACAGTGTTGAGGGACGGCAGTGGGAACGGCTACCTCAAAGGGGTGCGCCTCGACGACGTCTTCGAGGGCACCGAGGAACCGGCGTACGTCCTGACGAACGAAAAGAGAGGAATCAAACACGAGGACAGCAACGGCGAACAGGTCGTCAGGCCCGGGTCGGCGTACAACGCCGTTCTGGCGGTAACCGACGAGCGGGTCCTGTTGCTCGTGGGCGGCAACGAGGAGAAAAGCGGCCAGAACCGGAGGGTGTCGCTGCCGTATACGGAGATCAGGTCCGTCGAAAGCAAGAGCGGGATGCTCAAGAGCCGTCTGACACTGACGGCGCGGACCAGCGACCGGTACACCTTCTGGCTCGGCGGCCGGGAGGACTACGGGCACGTCGAAGAGCACATCGAAACGGCAATCTCGTACTGGGTGGCTCTCGACCGCCGCCTCGAAAAGGCCCGGGAACACCTCACAGAGGTCGAAGATACGCTCGACGACGGGGATCCGATGATGGCGCGGACCGCCATCGACCGGACAGAGGAGTTACTCGGGGAGGCCGAGCAGGTGGCCACGAACTTCCGTGACGGCGACCACGCCATGCATCGGCGGGTCGCTCAACTGGAGTCGCGGCTGTCGCTGGCGCGGATTCGCACCCACTGGACCCAGGCGCGCCACCTCGCCGGTGCCGCCGAGTCCGCCCGGACCGACGGCGACTACCTCGAGGCCTACGAAGCGTACAGCCGCTCACTGTCGGAGTACGAACGCGCCACGGACCTATCGGACGATGTCGAGTACCAGGCCGCCGACGATCTGCCAAACGAGATGGCCGGCGTCGAGAAGGCCGTGACCGAGGTCGGCGCAGCCCCCCTCAGAGAAGCCACCGAGGCCTGTGAAGCCGCGACTGGGGCCGAGGCCCGGACGGCCGTCGATCGCTGGACGACGGCGCTGGACACCTGCCACGAGGCGCTTACGCTCGTCCTGCGTCGTGAGGACGTGTTCGACGGCGACCCGGACTCGCTTCGCTTCCAGGTGGAGTGGGCCGCGCAGAAACTGGTCGAGGCACATCGGACGGTGGCGGACGAGGCCCGGGACCGCGGCCAGGCGGCTCGCGAGGCCGGCGACGCGGCGACGGCCGTCGAGGCGTACGACCGCGCCCGCGACCACTACGAGTCCGCCCGACAGGTCGCAGCAGAGTTCCGGTCGTGTGACCCCGGGCGGTTCGAGCGCGCCCTCGACAGTCTCCCCGAGAACGTCGACGGCAAAACGGCCGACCCTCGTACCTGAGGGGCCGTTTACACGCTCTGGGAACCGCCTGGCCCGTTCTTCGGCTGCCGTGTGTAACTCCCGAGTGAGTACGAACGAGGACACCGAAGAACGCTGGACCGGGTTCGAGGTCGGGAGTGGCGACTACATCGTCTGCAGTCCGGACGACGCCCGCGCCTGGATTCGGTTGGACACCGCTGTCACACTGGAGGAGGCTGCCGAGCGAGAATAGGGTGGTTCGACCCGGCCACGCTGCCCCCACGTGGGTCACGGCGCGTGCCAGACCGGCCATCTAAATACGTCGGACTGTCAACCACCGACCATGCGTACCTACCACGTTCGGCGGACGTTCGAGACGGTCGCAACAGAGAGTGCGGGCACGACGGGCACGGCCAAGAGCGACGCCGGCGACTCTATCAGGGCGGATATTCGCGAGGCGGGTGGCGAGCCCTTCGAGTCGGTGGCCGCCGAGGCCATCGACGTGTTCGAGTTCCCGGCTGGACCGTTCGACCCATACCGAATCACGGTCCAGGGGGAGGTGACGGTGGCCGTCGAGAGTGACGACGAGGCGAGCGCAGCCGGCACGGGCGCGGAGTTGATCGATGACCTCCTGACGGCCGCACGGCTGGATGGCTGGGAGTATCTGGAAGAGGCGTCGGCCACCGCCGCGGACTGAGAGCCCGGGCGGGAGGACGACGCCCGTCGACTCAGATGTAATCGTCCTCCGAACCGCCGGTAGCCGGGTCTCCGGCGGTGTTCCACATGTCGTCGGCGAACTCGTCCGCCACGTCCGTCGCGTCCCGGTCGTCGCCGGACACGTCCCGTGTGTACGCGTCCAACCCTGCCGAGAGCAACTCCTCGACCGCCGCCTCTTCGGTGACGAACTCCTCGTCGACTAGCCGTTCGAACTGCGCGTGTACGTCCTGTGGAAGCGAGACTTCGACAGTCGGCACACTCGGTACTATCCTATCGTCCGGCTGCAATATTCTGGGCTTCGGTGACAGGTTCGAGCCGACACGCCTTTGCGCCGGAGACGGCTACCGCCGCTATGGACCGGTTGGGACTGCGAGCGCTCATGGCTGGCGTCGGCCTCTCCCTGCTGGTCGGGTACGGACTGGCCGCCTGGTTCGTGTACTCGTTGTTGCTGTGGTTCTGGAAGAGTCGGCCGCCACTGGGGACGACCATCGTCGTCGTCGGCGTCGCGATACTGGTGTTCGCCTACCTCAGCTACCAGTACGGAACCAACCGGTTACTCGCGAGCGTCGACGCCGTCGACATCCAGCGAGAGCGCGCCCCGGAGTTGTACCGCCGTGCCGACCGACTGGCGGGGAACATGCGTATCGAGACGCCACGCCTCCTCGTGGCCGACCTGTCGGTTCCCAACGCGCTGTCGCTTGGCAGTCGCACCGACGGCGCAGTGGTACTCGACCGGTCGCTGTTTCGGCTACTCTCGCCTGCGGAGCTAGAGGGACTCCTCGCTCACGAGTTCGCCCACCTGGAGAGCCGCGACAGCCTGGTCCAGACGCTCGCCTACAGCGGTCTGCGGACGCTGGTCGGTATCGTGACGGTTCTACTGTTGCCCGTCACGCTCTTTCTGACCGGACTGGCCCAGGGTGTGGCCTGGATCCGCGGCCGGCCGACCCGGTGGGCCGAAGGGTCGCTCGGGCAGCTCCGTCTGCTGGTCGGGAACGGCATCGTCGTCCTCTTTTTTCTGCTCACGCTCGTGCTCCGTGCCCACTCGCGCCGGCGGGAACTAGCCGCCGACGACCGCGCGGCGTCGGTGACCGACGACCCGCTGGCGCTGGCCCGCGCACTGACGAAGATCGACCGCGTTCGCGACCCGGACTGGAGTCTGCTCTCACCGCTGTACACCCTGGCGACGAGGACGGAACGCTCGGACAGGTCTTTTCGACCCACCCCGCCGTCAACGAGCGCATCGAGCGCCTCCGCGAACGCGCCCGGGCGACCGACCGCCAGCGGGTCCGGTGATTTCGACCGTCGGTCCGAGCGACAGCGCTAATAATCCAGGGCCAAAGCCCGAGACGGAATGTGCCTTCCCACCCTGCAGTCCTGCGCAGAGGACGACTGTGAGCGCGTCGCGATGACCGGGAGTTCCGTCTGTTTCGGCCACGCCGAAATCGCTGAAATCGTCGGCTGAGCGCCCCTGAATTACAGGCCCGAAAAAAAGCGCCCGTGGAAGCCGAAAGGGACCGCGTGCGGGACTCGGGCACGCGCCCGGAGCGTCAGCGTCTCGGCATCGAAGACGAGCAGATACGTCCGCCTGGCATCGGTGTCGAGTGCCGGTGCGAGGACGACACCCTCGTCCTCCGCGTCACCGTCGGGATGCTGGACCATCCGCGGTTCCTCGACGTAGACACCCTCCTCCCACCACTCGGTCGCGGTGCCCGCCTCCACGTCGACTTTTACGAGGCCGTTGGCACCCGAGCGGTCTGTAGCCTGCCCGTAGGCGTACCGGTACGGACGGGTCCGGACGGCCGGTGGAACCGTCGGTAGTTCGATGCCGCCTGGAGACCGGCGCTCGTGGTCCGTTTCGCCCGTCCGGGGGTCGACTCGGTAGCGGACGAGGTGACCGTCCGGCGAGTCAGCGAACCCGCCCGACCGGAGTTCGTCGAGTGCCAAGGCGTCCACGATACCGGCGTCTTCGAACGCCACCAGGTCCAGCACGACCTCGCCGTCACGCTCGAAGGCGTTCACGTGGTGAAAGACGAAGAACGGATCGGCAGTGGGATCGGCGACGATTTCGCCCGTCGTCCGGTCCAACACGACGATTCGTGTCCCCGCATCGGCGTCGTACGAGAGCATGCCGGCGAACCCTTCGGTCCAAGGCGACAACCCGCGAAGCACGTCGATGTGCAGGGGCGGTTCGAGCAGGACGACGTGGTTCGGCGTGACGGCGACGCTGTGGACGTAGCCCGGTCCCTCGGCCGTGACACGCCCGATGTCCTCGCGTCGGTCGCTCCCGTGTGGAACCCGATAGACGTGGTATTCGGTCTGCCGGCCGAACGAGAGTCCGTACCCGATGGACTCGCCGTGGTGGTCGTCGACGACGAAATGGGCCGTCGCCATCTGCGTCGAGACGCCGTCGTCGAAGGTGAACTCGCCGACGGTTTCCAGGGTGTGAGGGTCGAACTCGATCCAGCGAGGGACCTCCGTCTGGGCGACGAAGCGGTCGCCGATACGGGCGAGGTGGACGTTGGCGTTGTCGGTCGGTTCGGGCGGTCCGAGCGCCCGAACCCACCGCCGGAGTTCCGACAGCCCGCTCGCACCGGTGGCGAACTGACGGGTCGACTCGCCCGCCTCGGCCCGTTTATAAGCCTCGGTCCGGAGAAACCGGTTCGTGTACTCGACTTCGCCGTCGTCGAAGGCGTAACGACGTAACATGGCGAGGCCGTCGAACCAGTGGTTGACTCCGCCGCCGGCGTCGAATCGTCCCGGACCGTTGCGGATGAGCGTTCCCGAGAGCCACGCTGGGACGGTTCCCGTGACCGGGAGCGACGTCCCGGTTCGTTCTTCGGTCAGCGTCCGAAACCCCAGTTCAGCCGCTGTGCGTTGCGACACAGTTCTAACAGGTGACCGACGGTAATCAAACTGCGGGCATCCCTACGCGCGGTCCTCGCGTGGCACGACCCGCATCGACATCTCCTGGCGCGGGTGGGCGGTCAGTGTCGGCAGAAGTTCGAGCGGCGACTCACCCAGAAATTCGAGTCGATACTGGTCCGCGACGGTGGCGACAATCATCCGGGCCTCCAGCATCGCCAGATGTTTGCCGATGCAGTGACGCGGCCCACCACCGAACGGGAAGTACGCGAACCGCGGTCGGTCGTTCCGACGTTCGGGGCTGAACCGTTCGGGGTCGAACGTCTCGGGGTCCTCCCAGTACTCGTCCGACCGGTGGACAGCCCACTGCGGGAGCATGATAGTCACCTCCTCGGGCAGGGTGTAGCCGTTGATTTCGACGGGCCGTTTCGGCGACCGGAAGATAGTGTACACCGGCGGGTAGAGCCGCATCGCTTCCTTGATGGTCCAGGTCGTGTACTCGAGGTCGCGCACGTCGGCCATCGTGGGTTGGCCGCCGTCGACGACCTCGTCGAGTTCGGCGTGGACCCGCTGCTCGACGTCGGGGTGTTCCGAGAGCAGGTACCAAGTGTACGTCAGCGTCAGCGCGGTCGTGTCGTGGCCGGCCAGCAACATCGTCATCATCTCGTCTCGCAGTTGCTCGTCGGTCTGCTCGCCGCGCCCCCGTGCGCGCAGCAGGATAGACAGGAAGTCCATCGGCGCGTCCTCGTCGCCCTCGTGACCCACGTCCGACCGTCGCCGGCGGACGATTTCTTCGATTACACCTTCCAGTTCCGCAACCGCCGAGTTGAATTCGGCGTCGTCGGGCATGGGCACCCAGTCCGGCAGCGCGAAGCGGATCGGGTCGGGTTCGAACCGCCTGCCCAGCGGCTCCAGTTGCTCGCGGATGTGGGAGACGCGGTCCGCATCGAGTTCGACACCCATCATCAGGTCGAGGATGACGTCCAGCGTGACGCCGGTCATCGCCATCTCGGCGTCGATTACGTCGCCAGCTGCCCAGCCGTCGACCATCGACTCGGCGTGGCCGACGATGCGGTCGGCCATCCCCGACAGTCGTGACATGTTGAACGCCGGATTGGCCAGTTCGCGCTGTTTCTGCCAGGTTTCGCCGTCGCTGAGCAACAACCCGTCACCGAGCAGGTCGCCGAGCGCGTCGTCCTGGAACGCGGGTTTCTGGAAGTCGGCCGCGTCGGAGACGAGAATTCGCTGAATTGCGTCCGGGTCGGTGACCATGTACGTCTCCAGCGGCCCCATGTCGAACTGTGAGACGCCGCCGTAGGCCCGTTCCAGCGTCGTCACGAACGTGAACGGGTCGCGGGCGTACTGGCGGCTACTTCCGAAGAGTGGCTGCCCTTTGGGACCAGGTGGCGTCTGGGACATCGACCGTACTACGGGCTGTACGAATAAATATCTGGGCTCGCTCGAACCGTTCAAACACCGTCACGTGTCCGGTTTAAGGGAAGCCGCTGACACCGATTCCGTCGTCGCTGCCCCCACCACCGCCAGGAATCCCCCCGGCGACGTTCTCGGCGAGGCTCTCGAAGTCACGGTTCCGGACCCGGACATTCCCCGGCCCCGAGGACTTCGCGACGTTCCCCTCACCGCCGAAGGCACGGTTCTTGACGCCACCCGGGCGAAACGTCGCGTACTGTACCGACGCGTCGACCGCGACGGTGTGGTCGGTGTCGACGTTGAACTGTTCGCCTCGGGCCAGCTCGGTCGTCTCCATCCCCGTAGCTGTCGAGCAAGACGGTTCCGGTTCCGGTCAACTCAATCAGGAACACGTCGCCGCTCGTGAAGAACGTCGACGCACCCCGAAGCTCCGTGCTGACCTCGACGCTTGGCTTCGAGGCGAGATACGACCCCGAGTCGGGGTATATCGTCCAGAAACCGCGCCCGCACGTCGCCCGGCGTGGGCGGTGCGAGATTGACGCTCCCTGGTTGCTGGGCGGTGAACGTGTTCACGAACACCGATTCTCCACCCAGCACCGACCGCTTTGCCGAGTCGAGCAAGCCGCCACTGCCAGTGTCGGTCGTCATTTCGATACCGGGGTCGTAACCGAATCACGCGTCGTCGGTTCCCCCGTTGCGTTTACCCCACGCCTTGTACAGTTCAGTTCGGGTCCGAAGGCCCTCGTCGGGGAGTGCGTGGTCGGCGACGTAGGATTCGGCTTCGAGTTCGTTGTCCCACATCCGCTGGTGGGCCCCGGGTAGTCGCTCCCAGTCGACGACCTCGGGGGTGGTCACGTCGAGAGCGCCAGCGTCGATTTCGGCGTTGAGCTGCTGGATCTCGTAGCCGTTCGAGAGGTGGCTCCCGAGGATACTCGCGGTCGGCATGTGTATCTCACGCTGGCGCATCCACACCTGCGGGGCGTAAAACGAGTACCGGCGGTCGCCCATGTCTTCGCTGAAGACGACCTGGCCGGTGTGGGGCCGGACGAGCATCGTCGAGACGCCCAGTGCGTCGTGGCCGGCACGGTCGAACACCACGTCCGGATACCCGCGGGGGTTCTCGGGGGTGCGGAGGTGCTCGCCGACGGCTTTCCCGAGGGGCTTGAACGCCGTGTCTGTGTACTCCTGGACGGCCCGCTTGAACGCGTCGGGGTCGGCCTGTGGGTGGGGGAACTCCGGCATCGTCTCGGGCCACTCGAACTCGTCCTCGCGGCGTTCGAGCCCCTCGATGGACAGCACCGCTCTGACCGCGTCGCTGAACCCGAGCGATTCGACGAACTCGGCCTGCTCGTCGGTGTAGGCGACCACGACGACGTCGGCATCGGTTTCGCGGGCAGCCTCGACCGCTCGGAGTCCGGTCTCGTCGAGGGTGTCCTCCGGCCCGGTGTCGGTGCCGTAAAACACGAGCACGCCGTCGCCGGCGCCGAGGCCGGCGCTGTCGAACGTTGCTTCGGGCGTGCTCTCGCCGGGTTTGCCGAGGAACGTCATCTGGTAACCGGTCGAGGCACCCCAGAATGTGACTGCCCCGCCCGCTGCCAGCGTCTGGAAGGTCCGCGGGAACGACTGCTCGCCGGCGTGGCTCACCGCGTAGTCGGCCAGGCCGCCGTGTGCCTCGCGGATACGGTCGAGGAGCGGTTCCCCGTCCGCCTTCCAGCGTTCCCACTCGTCCTCGTCGGCGGGGATGGGGCCCCAGATGTCGTCGATGTCGTCGTCCGTTCGATCGATGGCCGCGGCATCGTGGCCGGCACTCTCGATGCGCTCGACGCGGTCGTCGGTCGAACACATCCCGGTCACCGAGAGCCCATTTCGGAGCGCGGTCCGGACCGACTCCCACCCGGTGCCGGTAGCGCCGCCTTCGACGAACATGGTGCCGCCGGACTCGATCTCGAGTGTCGTGAACAACGCTCGATAGACGGTCCCCTTCGCGAGGACGTACGACCCCGCCTCCTCAAGAGTCGTCTCCTCGGGAACCGGGAACACCTGCGGCGCCTGGGCGATCATGAACTGCTGGTGGCTGCCGTCCGGTTCCTCGTACCCCTGGATCGAGAAGCCGGCGTACATCGGGTCCAGCCCCATACGCGGCGAGAGGAGGTCGCTCTGTCCGGAGTACACCGTCACGAGGTCGCCGACGGAGACGCGGCCCTCCTCCTGGACGGCGCCGCCCGAATCGACGACGAGAGCGACCCCGCCGCTACCGGTGATGTGCTGGTCGCGGTCGTGGTTTTCGAACTGCGAGACCGGGATGCCGGTGATAGCCCACACGTCGTTGAAGTTCACCTCGCTGGCCAGAACGTACAACAGAACTTCGTTCGGCCCTGGCTCCTCGACCGGATAGAGCCCCTCGACCTCCGCCTCCGCGGGGTCGCCGTGGTCCGGACGACCCGTCTCGGGGTCTTTTTCGACGGCGAACCCGTACTGCCAGTCCGGCACGTCGTCGACGCCCGGGTAGAACGGCTCGCCGACCGGCAGGAGGTCGCCCTGCGACTCGAGTTCCGCCGCACGGTCGACCGGCGGCGCGTCTCGGGGACGGGTCGGCAGCGGTTCTGCTCGGCCCTCGAGGAACCGTTCGATACCCGCCTTGCCGCCGTCGGGGTCCACGACGGCTTCGGCGAAGCGGTTGGCCTCGGTCTCGAAGCCAGCGGCGATACCCTCCTCCATGCCGGTTCTGATGGCCTCGACTGCGCGGTCGAAAGCGCTCTCGCGGCCGACACCGACGTGCTCACACTGGCGGCGGTTACGCGAGACACGTTCGTCGCCGAGAACGCTCTCGTCGAAACCGGTTCCTCGCTGCCAGCGTTCGCGGGCCGTCAGCCGGTCTTCGCGGGCCTCTCGGAGCGTCGTGTCTTCGCCCCGGACGTGTGCCCTGGCCAGAGCCGCGGCTCGCACCCGGGCAGGCTGGTCGCTGATCTCGTCGACGAGCCCCATCTCGAGGGCCTCCTCGGCATCGATCGCACGACCGTTGGTGATGGCTGTGACCGCGGCCGCCAGTCCATCCTCGTCGTTTGCGTCACGGCAGACGTGGGGGAACCGCTGGGTGCCGCCGTAGCCTGGGATGAGGTTCAGGCGCAGTTCCGGCTGCCCGAACTCGGCGTGGCGCTCGGCGACAGTGTAGTGAGTGGCGAGCTGGAGTTCGTTGCCGCCGCCCAGCGCCGCTCCGTCGACGGCGGCGACGAGCGGCACCGGGAGCGTCTCGAGCTTTCGGAACGCCTCGTGTGCCTTCCGGGCGAGCGAACGCGCCTCTTCGGACTCGTGGACCTCCTCGAGGAACTGCTCGATATCCGCGCCGGCGACGAACGGTTCGTTCTCGCTTGCGAGGACGACCGCGCCGAGGTCGTCTCGGCGGTCTAAGTGCTCGGCGACGGTGTTGAGTTCGTCCAGCGCCCGTTCAGTCAGCGCGTTGACCGGTGGATTGTCCATCAGCACGGTCGCGACTTCCCGCTCGGTGGCCGGAACGGTATTGTACTGGACGCTGAAAAAGCGGTACTCGTCGAGGACGTCCTGTTCACGGGCGACCCGCTGGCGGCGTCGCCACTGCCTCGTCTTCGGCCTGACGTCGTCGATGGCACCCGGGTTCTTTAGCGTCGTGGTGTCGCCGACGTCGTCACCGGCCAGCATCGCTGCCAGCATCCGGCGCATGTACTTTCCGGACCGCGTCTCGGGGAACGCGTCGACCTCGATGAACGAGTCCGGAACCGCGACGCTGCCTTTCTCCTCGCGGACCAGTCGCGCGAGGCGGCGTTCGACCTCGGTCGTGAGCGTCTCGCCGGGCCGGGTCTGGACGAACGCGACCGGAACCAGCCCCTTCTCGTGATGTGGGGCGCCGACGACGAGGACGTTCGCCACCGGCGTGTCCGGGTTGAGCTGTTTGTCCCGCAGCATCGCGCCCTCCAGTTCCTCGGTGCCCATCCGGTGCCCCGAGACGTTGATGACCTCGTCCGAGCGGCCGTGGAGCGAGAAGGCGCCGTCCGCGTACTGCATCGCCACGTCGCCCTGGCGGTACGCGTACTCGCCGTCCGTTTCGACCCAGTAGGTGTCCTCGAACCGCTCGCGGTCGCCCGTCCAGTCGGTCGGGCTCTCGGGGTCGAATCCTTCGGAGTCACCCCAGACCGTCCGCATCAGGTATGGATACGGCTCCCGGACGATGATTTCGCCGCGTTCTCCATCGTCGGCTCGTTCCCAGGTGACGGTTCCGTCCGGGCTGTCGGTTTTCTGCCAAACGTCGCCGAACACCCACGGGCACGGGTGCGTTCGAGCGTCCGGACTGAGTTCGAGGTCGTCGTTGCCGTAGAAGTGCGTCCAGACGATGCCGCCGTGTTCGGTCGCCCAGTAGGAATTGATATACCAGGGGCAGACGTGCTCCATGCCGAACTCCTGGACAGCAGGGCTGACCGGCTCCGCACAGAACGTGGCCACACGGAGGCTGTCTGTCGACCACTCTGTCATGTCCGCGACGTTGGCCTCGTCTTCCATCACCGTCTTTAGGAACGTGACACCGGCCTTGAATACGGTCGCGTCGTAGCGCTCGATGATCGACGAGAACCGTCCAGCGTCGGGGTAGAGTGGTGACCCCTCGGCGACGACACCCGTGGTCCGTGTCGTCAGGCACGCGCTGATGAGATACGACTGGCCAGTAATCCAGCCCGGGTCGGCGACGACGAAGGCCGTGTCCTCACCTGGCACGACGTCGAAGGAGGTCCGCATGGTGTAGGCGATGCCCGCGGTGTACCCGCCGTGAACGTGGACGACACCCTTCGGTTTCCCGGTCGAACCGCTGGTGAAGATGACGAACAGCGGGTACTCGGCGTCGACCGGTTCCGGTGTCGAACTCGCCCACAACGCCTGGACGAATGCCCGGTCCGGTAACTCGAACAGGTCGGCCTCGGTCTCGACGTCGAAACCGGCCGCGGCGGCGTTCTCGAGGACCGTCTCCCTGGCCCGGTCTTCGAGGTCGCTGGCCCAGTGGTCCCGGTCGTGCATCTGTGTCTCCTGACCAGTGTGTTCGACCACGATGACGTCGTCGACGATGTGGGTTGTGCGAACCAGTGCCCGCGCGAGTTCGGTGCGAAGTTCGGTGGCTCGGTCGGGGGCCACGTCCAGGTCGGTGAGTGCGTGACCGACGCCCCGCATGGCGTCCGCACGGCCGACCGTGATTTCGCCCCGAGTGGCCTGTTCGACACCCTCACGAATGGCGGCGGCCCGGTCGGCCGAGACGTCGAGAGCTGCGAGCGTGTCCTCGACGACGTTTCGGACCCGCTCGACGGGGAGAAAGTCGTCGAGTGCGGGGTCGCCGTACTGCTCCTTGTATGGGACGACCTCGGCGTTCCGGTAGCCACCGTCGGCGGTGACGAGGACTTCCGCGTCGAGTTCCGCGATGCGGTCCGAGAGTGTCTTGTCGCTGAACCCACCGAACACCGGGGTGTAAATGATGCCCAATCGCTTGCACGCCTCCGTGTAGTAGACCTGCTCCATCACGTTGGGCATATTCAGTGCGACCCGGTCGCCGGCCTCGAGGCCGAGGTCTCTGAGCACCTGGGCAGCGAGGACGACGTTGTAGAGCAGGTCTCGGCGGGTGACGTCCTCGGTGACGACGGGACCACCGCGACCGTCGTTTTTCGACTGGTCCCAGCGGTCACCCTCGAAGTGGTACGCGACCTCGTCGCCGTGACCGGCCAGTACGTGTCGGTCGACTTCGTTGAAACAGGCGTTGGTCTGCCCGCCGACGAACCAGCGATACAGCGGCGGGTCGGAGTCGTCGAACGCGACATCCCAGGGGTCCGCGTCGGGCGACCGGTTCAGCGTCGCCGGATTACCCGACATGTCGAACCCGGTCCAGCTGCCGTCCTCGACCGACGCCCAGGTCTCCTCGTCCGGATGGTACCAGTGAAGCATCTCCTTCGCGATTCGTCCGTGGAACGAACCCGGATCAGTCCGTGCCGCCTCACGCATCGCCTCCCAGTCTTCGCGTGTCCTGATCGGATTGGTCCGAATCGAGTCCGGCAACTGCACGAGTGTGGTCTGCTCTGACATTATGAGTCCCTCCGTAGAGCGGCGGTATGGTTACGGTGGTATCTTTTCGATATAAAGTTTATCATGTTCTATATTTATAATGGACGTTAATTATGGAAATCGATAATTATATTTACCCCGATACTGAACAGTGAATCGCGGATGAGTTCAAGCACCACAGAGACGGACTCAGACGAGCCAGAACGATTGATTTCGGAACTCGTGACCACCGCCGAGGCTGCGATGGGGCGGATTGCCGACTACGACCAGTCGGCAGTCGACGACCTCGTTCGGTCGGTCGCGTGGGGCGTCTACGAGGAGGAGCGTTGTCGGGAAATCTCGGAGGTCGCAGTGGGGGAAACGGGCCTCGGGGACGTGGGGGACAAGTATCAGAAAAAGCGCCGGAAGATTGCCGGCGCCCTCGACGGAATGCTCGGTGCCGAAACCGTCGGGGTCGTGGACGTCGACGAGGAGCGGAACCTCGTCGAGATCGCGAAGCCGGTCGGCGTCGTGGGTGCTGTCGTCCCGTCGACCAACCCAGGCGCGACCTCAATCTTGCTCACCATGATGGCCCTGAAAGGCCGGAACGCGATCATCCTCTCACCGTCACCACGGGGGCAATCTGTCTGTGAACTCGTCGTCGATGCCGTTCACGAGCGGCTCGAGTCCTTCGGGGCTCCGACCGATCTCGTCCAGATGGTCCCACCGCCGGTCAGCAAGGACAAGACATACGAACTGATGGACCGGGTCGACCTGCTCCAGGTGACCGGGTCCGCGAACAACGTCCAAGCAGGACAGGAGTCCGGTACGCCCAACTACTGTGTCGGCAAAGGCAACCCCGTCGCCTTCGTCGACGAGACGGCCGACACCGAGGCAGCAGCCGACCGGATCGTCGCCAGCAAAACCTTCGACAACTCGACGAGTTGCTCCAGCGAAGGGAACGCCGTCATCGTCTCTGACGTCCACGAGGAGACGCTCGCGGCGCTCGAACGTCGCGGTGGGTACATGCTCGACGACGAGCAACGCGGACGAATAAAGGACCTGCTGTTCCCCGACGGGGCCGGGTCGCTGAACCGCGAGGCACTCGCCGTCACGCCGGCGAAACTGTGTGAGATGGCCGGCATCAACGACGCCGACGCCCGCGAGGCCGACCTGCTACTGACAGAGGGGCGAGGCGTCGGGCCGCAGTACCCGCTCTCGGGTGAGAAGATCACACCCGTACTCAACGTGTTCGAGGTGTCGGACTTCCAGGCAGGGCTCGACCTGACGACTGACATCCTCGACTACGAGGGGGCCGGCCACTCGGTCGGCCTGCACACCCGGAGCGAGGGACGCGCCGTCCGGGCAGGCGAGGAGATCGAGGTGGCCCGTCTCCTCGTCAATCAGGTCCACTGCTACAGCAACGGCGGCCACTACCAGAACGGACTCGGGTCGACGCTCTCCGAGGGCGGCGGTACCTGGGGCGGCAACCAGCTCGACGAGAACGTAACCTACGAGCAGTTCTACCAGACCACGACGGTCACGCGACCGATCGAAGACGCCACCCCACCGGACCCGGACTCGCTGTTCGCCGAGTTCATGGAGGAATCATGACCGACCCGGAGCGGATACGCGCAACCCTGGGTCTCGATCCGCACTGGGAGGTCCGGTTCGTCGGTCCGATGGAGACCGTCCGCGAGATTGGGACCGAGTACCACAGACACGACGTTCCGACACGGCTCGCACCGCTCCCGTCCGGACTCGAACTGGAGTCGGCCGACACCCACCAGATGGCCCCCGACGGCGGCGAGGCGACCGCCCACGTGCTCCTCGTCGACTCGCTCTGTGTCCCACAGGGCATGACCGACGACATCCATCACTCGCGCGCCGACACGGACTATGAGTGACTCACACCGCTTCGTCTCCCCGAACGAGGTACGGATGGGGTCCGGGAGTGCCGACCAGATCGGTGACCTGATGATGGCCCGTGGGACGAGCGCGCTCGTCGTCGCCACGTCCGGTGTCTTCGACCGCTACGGCGACCGCATCGTCGGACACCTGCAGGAAGCCGGCCTCGAGACGACCGTATACGACGAGGTCGACCCGGACCCGACGGTCGCTAACGTCGACGCCGCCCACGAACGCTACCGTGAAGCGGACTGTGACTGTATCGTCACGGTCGGCGGTGGGTCACCTATCGATACCGGGAAGGCGACCGGCGTACTCGCGGCCAACGGTGGCGAGATACGCGAGTACGCGGTCGACCGGGCGGGCTACGAGGGTGTTCCCGAGCCGATTCCACCGATGTGTGCGGTCAACACGACCGCCGGGACGGGGAGCGAAGCAACTCGGTCCATCGTCGTCACGGACGAATCGACCGCGACGAAGTTCCTCGTCGTCTCGACCGAGGCCGTCCCGGCGGTCGCCGTCGAGGACCCGACGCTGACGACGACGCTCCCGCCGAGTCACACGGCGTTCACCGGCATCGACGCGCTGACCCACGCCATCGAGGCGTACGTCTCTGTTCACGCTTGGTCGATGTCCGACACGCTCGCGCGGGCGGCCATCGAACGGGTCGCCCGCTGGCTGCCAGTGGCGTGGGCCAACGGTGACGACCTCGAGGCTCGCGAGGAGATGCTGATCGGCCAGTTCCAGGCCGGACAGGCGTTCACCAACGCTTCGGTCGCGCTCGTCCACGGCATGGCGCGCCCGTTCGGGGCGCAACTGCACGTCCCCCATGGCCTCGCCAACGGCATCCTGCTTCCGTACGTCATGGCGTTTTCCACGGTGGGCCGCCCCGGTCGGTACGCCGACATCGCTCGTCTGCTCAACGCGGCCGACGAGGACACGCCCGACAGAGACGCTGCTCAGGCAGGCGTCGACGCGGTCGCGGACCTCTGTGAGCAGATCCAACTCCACGGCTACCTCGACGAGTTCGCGACCATCCCGGACAGGGAGACCTACGCCAGTTTCGTCCCGGAGATGGCCGCCGACGCGGTGGCGTCCGGGTCGCCCGACAACAACCCACGGAAACCGTCCACCGACGAGATCGAGACACTGTACCTGGAGGTCTACGACGACGTACTCGCGGACGTCGCCTGAATCCAGCTGTCATCTGTCGTGTCGGCGCCGCCACACCCCTCGACCGTCGGCCGCCGGGGTAGCGAACGGCTGCTGGTCGCGTTCCTCACCGATTTCCGACCCTCGTCGGCGTTCGTAGAAAGAGTTATTACTGCGGTGGGACTCGGCGGGACGCCGCGGAATCGGCACTCGGAGGTCACGAGTAGTAGGCATCCTCGTCATCGCAATCACAATAATCCCAGACCGGCGGTCGACGGTCACCGGCCGACTCACCCCGGGCACCCCTCGGTACTTCTGTGGTCGCGTCACGGTAACACGCCCGGGCGGTGGTGGCGCCGCTCGTCGTCTCTAGCATAAGAAAGCAGGGTGGGACGGGCCCGAACTGCGGTCGTCCCGCGCCGTGACACTTTGCGCCGGGTGTGAACTGAGAGTCCTCTCGACACCAGACTGCCAGAAGGCGACTCCTTGCCGACGGCGGTCAGTCCGTGTGAACTCGCGACGAGGGCTGGCTTCCAGTACGTCTCGCTCGTGTACTGCCAACCGCTCAACGCGATGAGAATGAGTGCGAACGCGAAGGCTGCAACGGCGAGCCACTGTCCGTCGGCGACCCGAGCAACTCGGTGAGAATCCCGAGCAGATCGAATCCGATCGCCTGTCGTACTCGTCAGACCGTCCATTGGCTCTGCCCTCGTTCTGCCGGTCCGTATCTCGCCCGTGTGGCATGCCTCGCCCGACGACGCCGACGTACTAGTATAACACACATCTAACCGACTCAATTTTTAATTTTGATAAGACTCGATTACTACTCGTAGCTATCGGGGCTAGAGAGCCTTCAAAGCGGGGTGCCGACTACGGACTCGGGCCGAAGGGGAACGGCTTACCGAGCTTCCAGAGCACCTCGAGCGAACGATATCGCCGCTGTCCGGCCACTGTGGCTCTGGGTCTCGGAACAGTCCCGCCGGAGTGCGCTCGAGGCGGGTCCGACGGCGAACGCCGTTGTCGTCGCAGTCACCGACAGAGACGCGTCGGGGCGGAGTTGAACTGCGAGGGGTTCACTCGGCTTGTTTTCTGTGCTCGAACCGCTCACCGCTTCACATCTGGAACTCGTAGGTGAATAGTTAAAAAGTTCAGTGGGTCGGGGCGGACAAGCTACGTACCTCGTGTGAATCGTTCGCCCACGATTTCGCGCGCGAGCGGTCCGCTGTCGGGAGTCCGTGACAACTATGAACACGGACAAAGACGATTTAGAACCGATCGACCCGCAAACGGCCCAGGATCTGTTTCTCGATCACAAGGCGACCAGTTGCGCGGACGCGACCGTCAGAAATCATCGCTACCGGACGAATCACTTCATTCGGTGGTGCGACGAGCAGGGTATCGACAATCTCAACGATCTCTCGGGGCGAGACCTCCAGCGGTACCGTCTCTGGCGCCAGGAGGACGGCGACCTCAACGATCTCTCGCTCCGGATGCAGATGAGTTCGCTTCGGGTGTTGCTCAAGTGGGCCGGCTCCATCGAAGCCGTGCCGGGGAACCTCTACAGCAAGGTGATGGTTCCGCGCGTGGGCGCTCACGAGCGGCAGAACGACGAGATTCTCGAGGCTGAGGAAGCACAGGACATTCTGGAGTACCTGTCGAAGTACGAGTACGCGTCGAACGAACACGTGCTACTCGCCCTCCTGTGGGAGACAGGAATCCGTATCGGCGCGGCGAATTCGATCGACGTCGAGGACGTGGATTTCGACGACGAGTACATCCAGCTGGTGCATCGGCCAGATCAGGACACCACCCTCAAGAACGGCAAAGGTGGACAGCGACCCGTCGCGATCACGTCCGAGCTGGCCGACCTCCTCGAGGAGTATGTCGACAGGATCAGGAACGAGGTGACTGACGAC
>NZ_JAQCNH010000104.1 GCF_028275115.1 Halorientalis sp.
CACAAACACCGCACCGACTGGATGTATTGCGCCAACCGATGATGAGCTTTCGGTTCTGTTCTTCCGCGAACCAGAATGTCCCGAATGTGGCACAGCAGCCGTCAAGGATGGGACCTATGAGCGCCACCCGCACGGTCGTCAGTCCGTGCGGGTGCAGCGATATCACTGTGAACGCTGTGGGTCGTTCTCACCAAGCCACCCGGCAGTTGAAGACGATCACCGCTATCCACGAGCGGTTACACAGCTCGCTGACGCTGTCGATGCCTTCGCTGATGTCTCACTGGAGGGAATCCAAGACATTCTCACCGTTCACTACGGTGTTCGTCCCACTGACCAGCACATCCACGACTGCTTGACCGAGCCGACGGCGGAGATCGTCGAGAACGATCTCCCCGTCTATTCCGGTGTCTACACCTATGACGAGCAGTATCTCACAGTCAACGGCAACCGCGCGTATCGCCTCACCGTCTACGATGAGTTGATGCGTGCGCCGGTTGCCGAGGCAGTCGTCGGTGAGTGCACCAAAGAGACCGTTCGTGAGTTTCTTACAACCGCGCTTGCGGAGAAACCGACCGCTGTCATCACGACTGACGGACGCTCAGATTACCCAGAGATCATCGAGGACGATCTCGACGCGTTCCACCATCGGTGTCGCTTCCACTTCATCAAAAACGGCGAAAAGAAACTCCATACGAACGTTTTCCAGAGTCTCCGGTATTCGAACACAGAGAAGCTACACGGTGCAATCGTCTGGAGTGAATTCAAGAGCGTGTTCGATGCGCCGTCGTACGAGGCTGGCCTCCGTCGGTTCGAGGCGGTGCTCGACAAGATCGAGCACCTGCCGAGTGAACTCCGAACCTACGTCGAGCAGGTCATGGAAAACTTCGACAGATTCGCCATTCACCTCCGTCATGAAGCAGTCCCGAGTACGACAAACAACCTCGAACGCTACTACGGGCACACGAAACCGACGCGGATCAAGCGTCGGTTTCGATCCCTTCAGCACGCACAGGCGTTTCTGAAGCGCCAAATGCGCGTTCGTACGATCAAGCAAGGACTCATCTCTCGGGACCGATCACTCTCGCTGGGGCGAGAGTTGTTCCCGTCGCTGTCACTGGAGCAACTCGAACCACTGTTTACTGACGCAAAAGAGCGCTATCTCTCCTGGCGTGATTGTGACGTGGGCTAGCACGAAAGCGACAGCGCTGGCCGCCCTGCTGGAGCGGCAGCGCTGCCATCCCGTATATATTCTATACACTGACTATCAGAATAAATCTCAGTCTCGTAGAGTATCAAATTGATTCTGTCACGTGGCCGGAACTGACTCCGTATTGTTGTCGTATCTTGAGAGGAATGACGGCGAGCTATGCGCAATCACACTTCACTTGGATGGGGCGGCCGTTTCGGCTAATCAGAATCCCGGACGGAGGCGACCCCCATGCAAAAAGTGACTCGGATAACGCGTGTGTTCGAGGGGGCAGCAAGAACCTCGAATACCGAAATCGGCGCGTTCGAGCGCCAGATCCGTCGATTCACGGCGTCTAAGAACCGTTCAGAAACTGAGTGGGCCAACACGGATTTGAACCGCGGACCTCCCGGTTATCAGCCGAGCGCTCAACCTGACTGAGCTATTGGCCCGACGCACCCACAGGTTCCCGACGGGAGGGTAAAAGAATTACCTTTCGCTCGCACCGACGGGGCCGGGCGATTCCGTCACTCCTCGTCGTCGTCCTCGTCGACCCACTCGACGTCGTAGGCGTCCTCGTCCAGGTCACCCGCGACGTCTCCGTCCCCGCCACTGCCGAACCCCTCCGACCCCGGCCCGCCGGGGCCGACGCCCGCGGCGCCACTCTCCTCGTTCTCGAAGGGGAACCCGCCGACGTAGACGGTACCCGTCGCGAAGCCGCCAGTCTTTCTGTCGACGTATGGAACCACGACGTAGTCCCGGACGACAGCGCGGATCGGGATGCGCGTCAGCGGAAAGACGAGCAGGATACCGAGCGCGTCCGTCACGAGACCCGGGGTGAGCGTCAGCGCGCCGGCAATGAGCAAGAGACCGCCGTCGAGCAGTTCGTTCGTCGGGAGCTCTCCCTGTGCGAACTTCTGCTGGATCGTCCGGAGGGTGTGGCGCCCCTCGGCGCGGACGAGCAACATGCCCAGCAGCGCCGTCAGGACGACGATGAGAATCGTCAGCGGCGCGCCGATCTGCGTGGCGACGAAGACCAGGAAGAGAGAGTCCAGTAACGGCACCAGAAGCAACGCCGCGATGTACCGGTACATACTCCTGCTCCGTCCTCACTCCTG
>NZ_JAQCNH010000111.1 GCF_028275115.1 Halorientalis sp.
TGACCGGCTATGGTACCCGCTCGCTGGCGACGCTGTGGTTCGGACGGGACAGACGGTCGCCGAGTCCAGTGAAACAACTCTGAGAAAACAGTTGCTAACAATTCATATATCCAGAGTGTATATTAATATTCGTGCGCACTAGTCTCAACATCCCCGATGAGCTTCTCGACGAATTCGACGACACGTTGCAGTCCGAAGGCCTCGACTCTCGTTCACGTGGCGTTCGTGAAGCGATGCAGGAATACATCGAGGCCCACACACGACTCGAAGATATCGAGGGCGACGTCGTGGTCGTCATCGCGTTCGATTACACCCACGAGGCCGTCATCGAAGACGTCCACGACGTGCAGCACCAGTTCCAGGACGTCATCACGACGACGAACCACATTCACGAGGGCGAGTGGTGCCTCGAGACGGTGTTCTGTCGTGGTCCAGCCGAGCGTGTTCGGCAGCTCACCTATCGTCTCCGCGATTTCGATGCCGTGAGTCGGGTCAAACTGATGTTGCTCGCCGAACACTGACGCCGTACATCGTACCATAAAATCACGAGATTCTTTCCTCGACCGCGCCGTTCGTACGCTCTACTACAGCCAGTCTGAACAGTCAACGCGGTATCGCGTACTAATCGCCCTGGAAGAATGGGATTGCTATATGGATGAGAACGAACAGTGCTAATCCGGCTAGTATAAATCCAAACCCAACTACCGGTTGTTCCCCCCAGGGTAGTTCGAGCGGGACCCTGTCCACCAGACCCACTCTATCTGGGTTACGTATTTGCCCCCAACTTAGCACAGCGCCGATCGCGATGAGTATCCAAGAGCCGTAATTGCCTACCGTAGCTAGATATCCAGTCGTTTGAGCAGGAGATGTGGTGTCATCCCCAATCGTGTCTGACTCGGCGTCGAACCTATATGTGGTTTCATCCGCACTCGTGTCTGATTCGGTGTCGAACCTGTCGTACCAACCGGCGTACAACAGGACCCCACCGAGTGCAAACAGGGCCATTCCGAGGGTGCTTGTTTCTATGGGTAGTTCGACCCAGGTGGCTGGAACGAAGTACAGTATCGTCCCAGCAAGCATGAGTACTATGGGAATATATCCGAGCACTGTCTCGCGGATTCTCATCGTGTGGCCGGTACATGACAGAAGTTTAAATCACCCGTCATATGAGATATAAATCTACGGTGCTGACTCCACCCGTCTGTATCGGGCACGCCGGTATTGACCCGTTTGGCCGTAAGGTTCAGGATTCGGAACCTCTCTATGGCACGCTGACCGTACGCTACTGAAGGGCTTGCTCGGAGAGCTCGACACCGAGCGGGAGTATCGAATACTCGACCGTCCGAACGTCGGGAATCGCGCGAACCGTATTGACGAACCCGGCTAGCTCCTCAGTAGTTCCCCTGAGCACGAACAATTCGACACAGTACTCGTCACTCATGTGCGCGTGCGTCGTTCCAGAGACGATGTCGTCGTTCTCGTGTCGTATCCCAGTCAGCTGCTGTTGCACTCCTGACTGGCCGTAGTCGAACACTGCTGTCACCGTGCAGGAGTGGGTACTGCCGTCGGTAGCTCCCTGCTGAAACTCTTCGAGGAGCGTCCGTGTCCCTTCACGGACGACCTCACTGCGACCGCTGTATCCGTGCTCGTCGGCGAACGTGTCGAGGCGGTCGAGTAGCGCCTCGGGCATCGAGATGCTCACAATGCTCATACACTAAAATAGAACTCTATTTTGATAATTGCTATTATGACTGGACCCAGCTTAGCATAATAATTAGTATTTTAGTCTAGCAGATTCATAACTCGGGTATGGCTTCGAACAACACCCCGATTCCGGTGACGATTCTGAGCGGTAGTCTCGGTGCTGGCAAGACGACGACGCTCAACCACGTACTCACCACCGAACAGGAACTGAACGCCGCCGTCTTGGTCAACGACATGGGGGAGGTGAACGTCGACGCGGAGTTCGTCGAGCGCGAGTCCGAACTCTCACAGAGCGACGAGGAGATCGTCGAGATGTCGAACGGCTGCATCTGCTGTCGTCTGCGGGGCGACATGCTGGACGAGGTCGGTCGGCTGGCCGACCAGCGGGACTTCGACTACCTCCTCGTCGAGTCCTCCGGTATCAGCGAACCCATCCCGGTGGCCCAGACGTTCGCTCGCGGGTTCGAGGACGCGGAGTTCGACCCCACGGGCGTCTACGAACTCGATACAATGGTCAGCGTCGTCGACGCTCACAGTTTCTGGCAGGGCTTCGACTCGGGCCAGGCGCTCACCGACGACGAAATCGAACCGCAGGGCAACCGCGTCCCCGAGGAGGCGTTGATGGACCAGATCGAGTTCTGTGACGTCCTCCTGCTCAACAAATGTGACCTCGTTCCCGAGGAGGAACTGGACGAGATGGAGGCAGTCCTGCAGGCGCTCCAGCCCCGGGCGAAAATAATCCGGACCGAACACGGCGCAATCGACCCGACGGAGATACTGGATACGGGACGATTCGACTTCGACGAGGCCAGTCAGTCGGCCGGCTGGAAGCGAGAACTCCAGCACGGTCACCACCACGAATCGGCCGCCGACGAACACGGCGTCACGTCGTTCATCTTCGACGCCGACCGACCGTTCCATCCGGAGCGAATCGCTCAGCTGTTCGCCGACCTCCCGGACGGTGTCATCCGCGCAAAGGGCTTCTTCTGGGCGGCCGGTCGTGAAGATGTCGCGATGGGGCTGGACAAAGCGGGCCAGTCCGTCCGTGCCGGGCCGAAAGGGACGTGGATCGCGACGCTTCCGGAAGCCGAGCAGGAGCGGTACTTCGCTGCTCGACCCGGAATCAAGGAGGACTGGGACGACCAGTGGGGCGACCGCGGGACCGAACTCGTCTTCATCGGCCGCGAGTTCGACCAGGCGACGCTGACCGAGCGCCTCGACGACTGTGTCCTCTCAGATGCTGAGATGGACGAGGACTGGGATGCGTATCCCGACCCGTTCAGCCCGGACGACCAGCGCGAACTTGCCTTGGCCGACGACTGATGAGCATCGACGAACAGCCGCCGGTCACCATCCTGAGTGGTGGGCTCGGAGCCGGCAAAACGACGCTGCTTAACCACCTGTTGACTGTGGGTGGCGAGAGATACGACATCGCGGTGCTGGTCAACGACGTCGGCGAGATGAACGTCGACGCCGAGCTCATCGAGAACGGCTCCGAGCTCTCGATGGACGACGACGGCATCACCGAGCTCTCGAACGGCTGTATCTGTTGTGGCCTCCAGAACGAGCTTGACCAGGAGCTGCGCCGGCTCGCCTTCGACGCTGAGTTCGACCACCTAGTCATCGAAGCGTCGGGTATCAGCGACCCCGTTCCTATCGCACAGCGGTTCCTCGAACCGGCGCGCGCCTCCACGCTGTACGACCTCGACACGACCGTCACTGTCGTTGACGCCGCGCAGTTCCACCGGGCGTTCGTCCGCGGCGACCCGATAAAGTCGACTGACGACGAAGCAAAGCCGCTCTCCGATCTCCTGGCCGAACAGGTCGAGTTCTGTGACGTGCTCGTGCTCAACAAGTGTGACCTCGTCTCCGATGACGAACGACGGGCCGTCGAACGCGTCCTCCGGACGCTGCACCCCGACATCGACATCGTCGGCACTGTCAACAGCGCCGTCGACCCGGAGCGGGTCCTCGGAACCGGTCGGTTCGACCGGAACGAGGCGAGCTACGCCTCCCGATGGAAGCAGGCCCTCTCGCCCGACCACGAGGCCGGTGGGGACCACGAATCACATCAGCATGACGCCGACACGGATGACGGCAGTCACGGTCACGGCCACGACGAACACGGCCACGACCACGATGAGGGACACGACCACGACGACGAACACGACCATCTGCACCCGCCCGAGGAGTTCGGTGTCGATTCGTTCATCTACGAGCGCCGGCGACCGTTCCATCCCGAGCGGTTTCGCACGTGGCTCAACTCGTTCCCCGAGACCGTCATCCGTTCGAAAGGCCACATGTGGGTCGCCGGTCGCGAGCGGTTCGCACTGGACATGAGCCAGGCCGGGACGGAGATTCACGTCGACGTCAACGGCCGATGGGCAGCGACGCTCCCGGAGCCTCGACAGGCCTCCTACCGCGAATCGCGGTCCGATATCCAGTGGGACGACGAGTGGGGCGACCGCGAAACGAAACTCGTCTTCATCGGTGCCGGAATGGACGAATC
>NZ_JAQCNH010000113.1 GCF_028275115.1 Halorientalis sp.
CCCCGCCCTCGCGGGCGACGATCCGGCGGTTCGGGAACGATCGGGAGGAGACCCGATACGCCGCTCGGTCCGGTGCGACGACGACGAATCTACCGACGTACATACTCCGTTCTCCCGCGCTCGTCGGAAAGTAGGTGTCGATCCCCGACGGCGCTCAAAAAAGTACATGACGCTCGACCACGTATCGTTGCCCGTGTCAGAGGGATACACGCCGGAAGAAGTTCCGCTGTACCGGGACCTGGACACCCGGGACGAGCAGTACGAGCGAGCGCAGGAGAGCGCCGAACCGTTCTTCGCGGTCGAGCAGTACGAGGAGGGATACGCCATCACCTACGACCTCCTCCCGGCGGGATTTCAACTCGCCGAACCGGCCCGACAGGAACTGGACGAACGGCTCACCAGCGCCGTCGAAGCGGTCGTCGCCGACACCGACCGGCCTACGGCGGAAGTGAGTCGCACGGTCGGTGACTCGCTGGGCAACGTCTCGTTTTTCAGCCGCGAGGAGAGCGCCCGCGAAGTCGCGGCGGTCGTCTCGACGGTCGTCCTCGACGAGACCAACTGGGTCACCGGCCAGCCACCGGATGTGACCGGTCCCGATACTCGCCGGAACGACTGACCCTAATTAGCCGGTAACACCGGTGTCACCCGCTAACACCGGCGTCCGCGATTCTTTATTCGTCTGGCGCGGCAAGACGTAATCGAGACCGATGTCTGAGAAAGCCGACTACGCCGCGAAGACCGAGATCGACGAATCGCTCGACCAGCTGCCGGACGACGAGACTATTGACGAGGCGGTCACGAATCTTGAAGCGCACGGTTTCGAGGTCATCGTGGTCGATTCCGCCGAGGACGCACTCTCGACGCTCACGTCGCGTATCCCCGACGACGCGTCGGTGATGAACGGCCATTCCACGACGCTAGAGGAGATCGGCTTCGACGATTACCTGACGGCGGGCGACCACGACTGGGTGGCCCTGCCGAACGAAATCCGGGGCATCGACGACGACGCCGAACGACAGGCCGCCCGTCGCGAGGCGCAGACTGCAGACCACTTCCTCGGGAGTGTCAACGCCATCGCCAAGACGGGTGCACTCGTCGCGGCGGACCGCTCCGGGAGCCGTATCGGCGCCTACCCATTCGCCGCCGCCACCGTCACAATCGTCAGCGGTGTCAACAAAATCGTCGAGGACCTCGACGCCGCGCTCGACCGGCTGGAAGCCGTCGCCTATCCGCTGGAAAACGAACGCGCCAAGGACGCCTACGGCGTCGAGAGCGACATCGCCAAACAGCTAATCTTCCGCCGTGAACTCGAAGAAGGGCGCACGACGGTTGTCCTGGTCCGCGACCACCTCGGCTACTGAGCGTTCGCCCGTTCCGCTCTCACTCCGTCCCACCCCTGTCAGGTCCGCACCGCGTCCGCCAGTACTGCCCAGGCCAGGCCGGCGAGTGCGATGTCGCGAATCATCACGTCCGCGAACAGGCCGCTCCGGGTCAGCGCGACGACCGCGAGGTACGCGGTCGTGACCGTCAGAGAGACGGCGGCGATAGCGGCGCCAACTGCGACGAATCGGTCGGCCAGCAGTCCGAGTCCGACCACGATCTCGGGAGGCCCGTTCAATAGCATGAACAACCGCGGCGAGACGACCAGCCACGGCGCGAGCCAGTCGACGACGTAGACTGCCCACGCGTCGGGGGCGACGAGTTTGTGGACGCCGGCGACGACGAGCATCGCTCCTAATCCGCCCCGGGCCAGCGCCGACGCCCGCGGCAGCAGGGCCGCGAGACGGGTCCGGAGTCGGTCGGTTGCAGCGGGCGACATAACCGTGCTTCGGGGCGGACACGGAAAACCGTAGAGTCTCGGGGCGAAGCGGTTTTGTCGCCGCGAACGTTCGGTCCCCCTATGGACGAAGCCACCGTTGCCGAGCGCATCGAGTCGGAACTGACCGACGCTACCGCCGAGGTCACGACGCCCCGCGACCCCGACGACGACAAACACTACGCCGTCACCGTCGTCTCCCCGGACTTCGAGGACGAGACGCTCGTCGACCAGCACCAACTGGTCCACGACGCCCTCGGCGATCACCTCACCCGGGACATCCACGCTATCGAACTGGAAACGTACACGCCCGAGCAGGACGACGGCTAGGAGAATTCGTTTACTCCTCGACTAGTACTAGCATAACCCATTTACTCCTCGCCGACCTGCGTTCGCCTATGAGCTTCGACCCGGAACCCGACCTGTCGCCGGAGGAAGTCCGCGAACGCGTCGACGAGACAATTGAGGACAACGAAGTCGCCCTGTTCATGAAAGGCACAGAACTCATGCCCCAGTGTGGCTACTCTCGGAAAGCACTGAATCTGCTCCAGCAACACCGCGAGGACGTGGCGACGGTGAACGTATTGGACGCGCTGGACGAACACCGCGAGGCACTGGAACGACACAGCGACCGCGAGACCATCCCGCAGACGTTCGTCGACGGGGAGTTCGTCGGCGGGAGCGACATCCTAGAACAACTGCACGAGCGCGACGAACTCGAAGCGAAACTGTCTCCCTGAGCCGGGGCCGGGTGGACGACTCGTACAGGAAACACGTTCACCGGTTCTCAACAGCGGAGCCGTCTCACCGTTCCGAACGGTGTGGATCGAGGGCCACTGTTACGCGTGAGTGAAAAACTGGGGTCGTCGCTCTCGGGCGAGCGACAGCAAAACCCGTCTTACTGTCGGACGAGGTTCGTCGCGCGGGGGCCTTTGTCGGCCTGTTCGATGTCGAATTCGACTTCCTGCCCTTCCTCGAGGTCGGGTCCGCCGACGTCTTCCATGTGGAAGAACACGTCCTCGTCGTCGTCTACCGAGTCGTCGTCGGTCGAAATGAAACCGTAACCGCCTGTGTCGTTGAAGAAATCAACCGTACCGTTTGCCATTACGAACAGAGTTAGTGCCGAGTTGCGTATAACACTTCCGAGAGTCGAGGTACCACGCGCCTTGTGCCGGCCGAGGGTGTCTCTGGCTCGCGCCGGCGACTGTCGATACTGCAGGCAGGTATTTACAGGCCAATCTCCTGATACTGGGTGTCTCGGTATGAAACCGTGCCAACGCTGCCAGGCGGTCATCGACGAACACGTGCTCGACAAATGGCTCGACCCCCTGCGAGACCCACAGTCGACGAACTCAACGCCTGTGCGGACTGCGTAACCGTCGTTGCGGATGCGTGCGTGAAGTGTGGCGACGCGGTGTACGTCCCACAGGGAGCGTCAGAGACCCCCGATTACTGTCCGGCCTGCCGGTCCGGCCTCATCGCGACCACTGAGCACGACCCCGGCTGGACCTGGGGCTCCGTCTCTCACTGATACCTGGAGACAGGCCGCCGGGGAACGACGTGTCTCCCCGATTCCGGTGGTCTGTCCCGCCGACGACCGACTTCGAGTCCGTTCGACACACGTCGGTCGACACGATTCGGTCGACAGCGCGGCTGACTTAATCCCCCTCAGATGCACTGCGGTGAACTGATTCGTGCGCCGGCACGGTGTGTATATTGTTACCACGGACGGACGCGTTCCGTTCGGGGGAGCCTTCAGATATGTCAGACTCGACTCCACCGATTCACGACGCGGTCGCCACCCAGCTCGTCGATGCGCCCGGAAGCGGGTTTGGACCGGCGCTGTGCGGCAACGCGATGACGGCCGTCGGCGAAGAACTGGAGGGGCCAGCCTGATGGCCCGGAACCAGCGGTCCGGATCGACCCCGCCTGGACCCGGCGTGGTCGAGCGTCTGGGGCAGGCCCGGCGGCTGCTGACCGAGGACGTGACCGGCGTGTTGACCCGGACTCGCCAGCGGTACGGTCCGGTCGTCGACCTGACGATGCCGAACGGGGACCCCGGAGTCCTGCTGGCCGAGCCGTCGGCGGTTCAGCACGTACTGGAGGGCAATCCCGACAACTACCGGCGAGCCTCGGTTTATCGCGAGGAACTATCCGAACTGTTCGGCGACGGCCTGCTCACCAGCGAGGGTGACCTCTGGCACCGCCAGCACCGTCTGATTCGCCCAATGTTTGGGTCGGGGAGCGTCCAGTCGTTCACCGACCTGATCGTCGACGAGACCGACGCCATGCTCGACCGGTGGACAGGACGGGACGAGATCGACCTCCTGCAGGAGATGGAACACGTCACGCTGTCGATCATTGGCAGGGCCATGTTCAGCGCGGACGTGAAGCGCCACGCCGAGGACATCCGGGCGGCTCTGCAGGTTCTGCGCCGGGGCTTCCAGCGGGAGGTCGGCGTCGTCCCGACCTTCCCGGAGTGGGTTCCGTCGCCGCACAACCGGCGAATGCAGGGTGCAATCGACGACATCGACGCCGTCGTCCACGAGTTGATTGACGCTCGCCGCGGCCGGGCCGAGGAGTACGACGACCTGCTGTCGAAACTGCTGACCGCTCGCACCGACGGGGGCGCGCGGATGGACGACGAGCAGATCCGGGACGAACTCGTGACCTTCCTGCTGGCCGGCCACGAGACGACGGCAGCGGCACTGACCTGGACCTGGTACCTGCTGGCCTGCAACCCCGGCGTTCACGAACGCCTCCACGACCACGTCGCCGACACCGACCCGACGGAGGTGGTCGGATTTTCGGCTGGCGCGGCCGGCGACGAGTCGCTCTGCAAGCGGTGCGTGCAGGAGGCCATGCGGATCTACCCGCCGGTGCCCGTCATCACCCGGGCGGCCATCGACCGCGACGAGGTCTCCGGGTACGAGATTCCAGCGGGGGCGGAGGTCGTCCTCAGCCAGTTCGTCGTCCACCGGGACCCCGACCTGTGGGCGGACCCGCTGGCCTACCGGCCCGACCGGTTCGAGCCGGGGGCTCGCGAAGACCAGCCGGCCTACAGTTTCTTCCCGTTCGGTGGCGGTCAGCGCATCTGTATCGGCCGACTGTTCGCACTCGCGGAGGCACAGTTGATACTCGCCCGCGTCGTCTCCGACGTTCGGCTGACACTCCGCTCGCCGACCCACGACACGCCCGCGGTCGACTCCGCCGTCACGATGGTCCCCGAGGACCCCGTCGAGATGGCCGTCACCGACTGGACGTAGCCCGCCGACTCACCCGGTCAGTGTAACGTCCCCTCGCGAACGTCGTCGTCGTACGCGAACAGCGCGTAGCCGACCTCGGCCGCGGTGTGCCCGGTCTTGGCGGCGAACTCGCGGATCGGTTCGATCATCGTCACGTAATCGTCGGCGTGGAAGCTCTCTTTGCGCCCGTCGAGGTAGTCCAGCCGGTTTAGCGTCGCCCAGACGCGAGTGTCGACGACCGCGTGGCGGCCCGGGTCGAGCGCGGCCAGCACGCAGGAAGCCGTCGCGGCTTTGAATCCCGACAGCCCACAGAGCAACTGTACCTTCGAGAAGTCGCCTACCACCGCGCGGACGTTCGCGGTCACCTCCCGACACCGCGCGCCCGGATTCTTCTCGACGTGGTAGGCGCTGCGGGTCGATGACTCGTACGCGATGTCGTACAGCTGGTCACGAGTGAGATATCCCTGCTCGCGGTAGCTGTCGCCGAACGCCGCCAGTCGCTCCGGCGGGACCCCCTGTGTCTGGTCGTAGTAGTCCAGATACTCGCCGACGAGTGCCGTCAGGTCCATACCGAGGCGTGTGGTGGGCCCCTGTTGGTTCTTTCCGGTCACGGCCGTTCGTCCGTCCGCGGACTCTCCGGCCGGCCTCGCTACATCTCGAGGACGTTCCCACACTCCGGACAGGTCAACTCCACGCCGTCGGCCGTAACCTCTGCGATGTGGTACTCCGCACCACACTCTTGACAGGGCATCGCAGTGCGTGTCTCGCCGGCTTCCTGCGGTGCGCCCATCGCGACCGCTCGAACCCGTTCGTCGCCGTCGTTGCGCCCTTCCTGGTACTCCCCGGGCGCGAAGCGGGCGATCTCGTTCGCTCCCACCTCGACCGCGTCGTCTTTCGTCTGGAAGGTCGCCGTGCCCTCGATCACCAGGAACACTTCCTCCTGGTTCATGTGCGTGTGCAGGCCGCCCGAGAAGGAGTCTCCGGGCTCGAGTTCGTAGTAGTTGAGCGCCATGTCCGCGAGGTTCAGCGGGTCGGTGACGTGTTTCTGTACGTCCGCGACACGCGGGTGGTTCTCCATATCGTCCAGTGAAACGTGGTCCATCGCGAGGGGATACACGGACGGACTCGTCATATTCCTTGTCCCGACACACCGGCTACTCGACGGATCGGAGCAGCGTCAGGAGCTCGTCTCGGTACCGGCCGGGACCGATACCGGGCCGCTCGTCCTCGGGAAGCTCCGTGAGCAGTCCGTCCAGCCCCCGGGTTGGATACGCACCGCCGGCAATCCGGAACGACCCGCTTCGTGACCAGACGGCGATCCACCCCTCGACGTCGAGCGGGTCGCCGTCCAGCGGGTAGGTCGCTGTCACCTTCGTTAGTGTCGCCTTCTCGCCGGTGTCAGTCCGGACCCGCTGTCGGCGGCCGGAATCGACGCTGTCGAACCCTCGTGTCCGGAGGTCGTCCAGAAACGACTCGCGGGACTCGCGGACGACCGGCCCGCGCATCGACGCCGGGCCGATTCCGGGCGCCAGCGGCGGGCGAAAGGAGAGGGCCGTGGCGAAGAAGAACCGCCAGAAACCGCCCGTATCGTCGGCGTCGACGTCGACCAGTGTCCCCCCACCGCCCGGGTCGAGTCGCTCGACGACACCTGCCTGCTCCAGCGCCGCTCGGAGGTTGTCGTCGTCGTACACCAGTGTGTGGCCCCTGACAGCCGCCGTCGGAGTCTGAAAAACAGTGTCCTCACTCCGACTCCGCAACTCCCAGGGACCGTCGGCCAGCGCGTCCGACCCGACCGTCGGGTACTGGTCAGTCATGAACTATCGGTAGGGCTACTGCCGGTTGGCGGTTTCGGTCGCGCCGGGTCCCGCTCGCTCGCGGCCGCTTTGATATGCGAGCGAGCCATAGAGGATTGTATGGACGGTGCAGACCGGTTTATGCTCTACGGCCTGTTGCTCGTGTTCCTGTTGCTCTTCGTGGGGGCTGCACTCGCCCTGCTTCTCGGGTGAACGGCCCGACGGAGTGCCGTCCACGTCGCCGGACGGCTACTGCTCGTCGTACAGTTCGACGACGTCGTCGTAGTCAATCTGGCCGTTGTCGTTGAAGTCGTACGCCTCCTTGTTCAACTGGACCGCGTCGCTGTCGAGGTTCTCGAACAGGAGTTCGATGTCGGCGTAATCCATCCGACCGTTGCCGTTGACGTCCTCGTACAGGCCGTCACCGTCGGGGTCGGTCGGGGCATCGCCACCGGGGCCGCTGCCGCCACCGATGGCGGGCGGGCCGGTGACGACCAGGCCTTCGTCGACGACCGGGTCGATCTCGTTGCCCGAATCGTCGTCGAGCGCCTCGACCTCGACGGTGAGGTCGGCCGTGCCGGTGCTGTCTCCGTCGAGCGTGAGCGACGCCAGCGTGGCGCCGTCAGTTCCGGGTTCGACCGCCCGGTCGACGTCGGAGAACTCCAGCGTGACCGACGAACCGTCCGCGGCGACCGCGGGGTCGGCGGTGAGGCCGAGCCTGTCACCGTACTCGACGTCCTGAATCCGCGCGACCTCGGGGTGGTCGACGGAGACGGTTAGACGACCGCCCGAGAGGCCGTCCCGTGCGGAGCGGAGGTCGAGGTCGACCGTTGCGGACTTCTCGGGGCCGACGGCGACCGACCCGACGCCGAGGACGGTCGTGGCCGCGCGGAAGATCGTCGTCGTCCCGCTGATCTCGTGGCCGACGAAAACGAGCGGATCGTCGGTCGGGCTCTCCTCGACACTCGCGAAGGCCAAGCCTTCCGGGCCGAGGTCGCCGGCGGCGAACGATGGCGCGTCGCCATCGGCAATCTGCTCGTCGATGTTCACCGAGAAGTCGCGTTCGTTGATGTAGTCCACGAACACGGGCGATTCGGGGTCGGTAATGTCGTAGACCATGACACCACCGACGCGTTCGAGGCCGACGAACGCGTAGTAGTGGTCACCGATGCGGCCGATAGAGAGTCCTTCAGGTTCTGGACCCTTGTTGTCGCTGCGACCGTCGGGATCGCTCTCCGCGTTGTCGTTGTTGAAGTTCTCGGGGAACCGTTCGGCGGTGATGCGCTCGAAGTCGCTCCCGCTGTCGAACACCATCTCGCCGTCCGTGTCGAAGATGCTGAACGAGCGGCCACCGAAGACGTAGATCTCTTCGTAGAGGCCGTCGTCGTCGGTGTCGCCGAGCGTCGTCGTGACGCCCTTCGCGCCGAGGTTCTCCGGCTGCTGCAGTTCCTCGACGCTGTCGATCCCCGCTATCTCGTCGACGTCGAACGCGTCGGGATCGAGGTCGAGTTCGGAGACCTCGGCCTCCTCGCTGAACCCGTCGTAGTCACGGCCGTCGCCCTCGTTGGCCGTGACGATGTAGGTCTCGCCGTCGGGGCTGTACGCGCCGATGGCGTCGGGCTGGAGGATGCCGTTGATCGGCCAGTTCCGGATGTTGACACCGCCGTCCTCGTTACTGGTGTCGAGTTCGTTGCCCGGGAGGCTGTGATCTTTGAACCCCAGCGGCAGGAGTTCCGTCACCGACGCGCTCTCGATGTCGATCTCGGCGATGGCGTTGTTCTCCTGGAGCGAGACCCACGCCGTCGTCGAGTCGTCGCTCACGGTGACGTATTCGGGTTCGAAGTCCTGGGCGGCACTCGCGCCCGGCCCGAAGATCCTAATGCCTCGTTCCCGGAGGTCGTCCTCCATACCGTTGAACCGGGTGAAGTCCGCGGTACTAACGGTGGCCGCGTCCGCACCCGCGGAGATGTCGACGATGCTGACCGAGCCCTGTGGGTCGACGGTGTACTCGCTGTTGGGCTCTGCCTCGTTGGCGACGAGCGCTTTCCGGCCGTCAGGGGTGAACGTCACTTTGTCAGGGAGGGGCCCGACCGTGGCCGTACCGAGGAGGTCGAGCGAACTGGGGTCGTAGAAGCCGACCTGGCCCGGTTCCTGTGCGTTCTCGTCCTGAATCGCGACGGCGACGGTGTCGGTCGCGACCGCGACGCTGTTAGCGCTGCTCACGCCGTCGAGGTCGGCCGACACGTCGATCGCGTCGACTTTCGTCGGGTTCGTCGGGTCGGCGATGTCGAGCACGTCGACGCCGCCGAGGTCGGCGTTGATGACGAAGACACGCTGTGTGGGTGGGTGGTAGTCGACGATCTCGGCCCCGCCCTCGTCGAACAGACCCGACTGGTAACGTCCGATGGATTCGAGGCGGACGGCGCCGCTCTGCTGGATCGTACCACCTTCGATCTGGGTGGTCGACCGTCCGGGCTCCGAGCGCGAGTCGGTGTCCCCGACCGCCGACGTGGCGAGTAATGCCAGTGCTGTGCTGCCGGAGAGGCCGAGGAACGCCCGGCGTCCGAGCTCTGTAGATTGTTGTGATTTTCTCACACTTAACTGATGGCATCGACGTTGATTAATTTTATATAATTTTTATATATTTGAGTGAATACAATATATATATCTATCTGGCTAACTAGAGACAGGGTAAGACGTTACACGACACGGCAGTCGCCCAAACGCGTTGAGAGAAATAGAATTTCACTGCCGTTTCATGTGTGACCGAATCCGTGCAGTTTTGAGACCACACAGCGACGCCTGCGTCTACGCTTCGTTCCGTTGGCTTGTTTCTCCTGTGGCGCCGCTTGGGGCTTCTCGCCCTCTGCCATCTCGGTCGGTCTCGAAGCGTCGCCGGCGGTGCTGTTCGCGGCCTCCCGCTGCGACGTGGCCGCTGGTCCGCGCCGTCGGGTGGTCCTGGCTGCCGGCGACCAGCGCCGGCCCCGTGGCCGTCGCCGGTGGCGGTCTGTTCCTCCTCGCGGGGAACGCCTTCCTCTTTCTCGGCCAGCGAACCGTCCCCAGTGGCGTGGCGGCGGTCATCCAGGGCCTGGTCCCCACCGTTACGATGCTGTGGGCGCTGGCCCTGCTCCCCGAAGGGCGCGACGGTCGTCGGGGCCGTCGGCATCGTCGTCGGTTTCCTCGACGTGGCACTGGTGGCCCGACTGACCCGTCGAACCGTTCACCGTCCCCACCGAAGTCTACAGGCGGACAAGGCGAGTGCCTCGGAGCGTAACCCCGAGGGTGAGGCCGACACGAACGGTTAATTACTCACGTTTCGTGTAGCGAGCACAGTCAGAGATCCAAAAGACGGGGTAGAGACCCTCATCTAACGCTGACTGAGCAAACGTATGAGAATGCGACTCCGCTCGACGTCCGCCACTGGCGGTGCGAGGGGAGGTGTCGGGCGGGGTGAAGCCGCCGACCCTTACGGGAAGGTCGAGGGGAACTAAATTCGCCTGTGAGTGCGGTGTTGGCCCCAAAACGGTGAACTATCGGGGCTCGTCCCCGAGGTAGTTCACTGAGCCACCGTCGCCCTCCTCTTTTAGTTCAGAATACTGAACCGGTGCGGTGCCACGGAGTCGAGCCTGGTAGCCTACGTACTGCCGGTGGTGGCGACACTGGTGGGCGTCGTCCCGCCCGACGAACGGATTATCGTCGCCTCGCCCGCGGGCTTCGTGGTGACTCCACGGGTTCCTCAGAACGCGGTCGGCGACCCGTCAGTCGTTAGCCTGAATCCTCGCTCGCGGCGGCCTCGAGTACGGTCTGGCGGTCCGGAAAGTACGCCGGTGCGTCACGTTCCTGCTCGAATTCGAGGACGCGTTTCAGCGCGGCGCGGCCGTCCGCGGCGTCGCTCAGGTCGGTTGCCAGTTCCGTGTAGCCTACCGCCAGGTCGCGGAATGCGGACATCCGGGTCTGTTTGGCGGCAGCGACGGTCTGTCGCTCCTCGAGATCGGCTTCGATCTCTTCGATGGCGTCGAGGTCGGCTCCGTCGTCCGAGCCGGGTGTGACGGTGCCCTCGACGGTGTCCGTGTGCTCGCCGAGGCGCGCCCGAAGGTCCGCCATCTCCGCGTCGAGTTCTGCAAGCAGGTCGTCGAGTTCCGCCTCGATGGTCTCGACCTGTCCCCACAGCAGACGTGCCTGGGTCTCGCAGTACTCGACGAACTCTCCGGTCGTCAGCTCCGCGTCGCCCTCGGCCATACCGTTTGTTTCGACTCCCGGGCGAAGTCAGTTTCCCACACCACCCCGGTCGTCGAGAGGAAAGCACATTTCTGTCGAGCCCCTCCGCCACGTATGGGAGAACGGCTCCGAGGGGAGGTACTCCACGTCGTCGCCCCGACGGAATTGGACGAGTACGACCTCGACACCGACGTTCGGAACCTGGCCGAGTCGCGCTATCTGCTGGTCTGCTGGAAGGGCGGCTCACCCTCCATCTTCCAGCGTCTGAAACTAATTCTCGCGCGCTCGACGCTCGAACCCGTGACGCTAATCGCCGACGACGACGCCGCCGAGGGCGACATCGTCACCGCGACCGTCGAGGAGACCGACACCGCCGGCGTCTACGACGTCATCGAGGTCGAGACCGAGTAATCACAGCCGGCGGCCTCGGTGAACCGGGTCAGGTCCGTCTCTGGCCTCTCGCCGGCCGGCGAGACGAGAACGTGGTCCACGCTCAGGTCCGCCAGCCGCCGAACGTACCCCCGGAACTACGCCGTCCCCGTGCGATACCCCTGGTGGCCGTGTTCGGGGCCGGCTTCGGAACCGTCGACCATCTCAGTCCGGACCGCCGTCGTGAATGGCTTCTCACCCATCACAACCCGCCAGACGGTGCGCAACAGGTCGAGGGACTCGCGGTCGCGGTCGCCGGTGGCCACGCCCAGTGCGAGTCGTCCGCGCGAGAGACGGTCGAGGGTCGCAACGCCCGTGACCACGTGGAGCGGGTGGCGATGCTGGAGGACGACGCTAGCAGTCCCGAACGCCAGTTCCTGGTCTACGGGCGGTCGGGACTCCCGATTGTCCGTGAGCGGGAACCCGGTCCCGAAGATGCGCCCGTCGCCGTCGAACAGCCGCCGATATCCGGCGTTCTCGTGCACCGCGGCAGAGAGGCGTGGAGGCTGTGGTTCAGAACAGGCGCGAGACAATCTTCGTCGCGCCACGACTGACTGTTTTTATGCTCTCGTTCAGAACCGCACTCTCGTCGAGGATATACCACCGGTCACGGTAGGCGGCGAGGAGCGACCGCTCGCCGTAGTCCATCGCGGACTCGCCGGGTGTAACGCGCTGGACGGCCTCGACGTAGACGAACTCCGTGCCGTGGAGCCTCACCGCCAGCGGTGTGGCGCACAGTCCCGACGGCAGGTCGTCCCGCGCGACGAGCGTCGCGCAGTGATCGCGAGGCATCACCAGCCCCGCCCGGTAGCCAAACGCCGGGCGAGACAGCAGCGCCGACAGGAGGACCGCCTTGTCGTCGCAGTCGCCCTCACCGTCGACGAGCGTCTCGGCGGGGTGGCGAATGTACTCCCGTTCGCCGGTCGAGGCCGCGTCCGTGACGTAAGTCAGTGCCGCGGTCAGCGACTGGGCCGCTCGGACGCCGGCGGCCGGCGAATCGGCCCGCTCACGCAGTCTGGCCGCGAGGTCGTCGAGAAAGTCGGCCGTCCGCGCCGCGGCGGCGGCACTGGACACCACGGCGTCCCGGTCACGAGCGGCCTGGTAGGTCGCCGCCGGAACGCCATACTGGACGGTCGCCGTCGTGCCGTCGAACGAGACCGTGATCGAGTCCCGAATCGCCCGACCGGTGTCGATCGACGACCGGCCGAGGACGCCATCGACACAGCCACCCAACCCGGCCAGGATGCCGGTTCCGACCGCACCGAGCAGTCGCCGACGTGTAGTGGTGGACGTGTTCGATCCGTCTCGCCGCCCGTCGTCTCGCCGCGATGTCCGTCTAACCATGGTGGGGGACTGGCGGGTCGTCAACGACGGTCGGAACGGGAAAAACGACTGCTATGACCCGTACATCGAGAGACGTTGACGAACGGTGACACCCGGTGTGGGCCCGGTCGTCCGCGTGGCGGCCGTCCGCTCCGGTAACCGAAGTGTTCAATGAGGTAGACGGGCGAGTGAAATGGGATGACACGACAGCAGTCACAGGCGGGGGGGTTGCAGTGAGTGCCGACACGGAGGACGTGGACCTCGTCGGCGCGGCGATCGTCGAGAATCTCGGGCGTGTCGCACTGTTCGCGGCGCTGATGGGCGCGTTCGCCTACGTCAGTTTCCCGAACCCGTTCTCACCCGCGCCGGTCACGCTACAGGTGCTCGGAGTCTTTCTCGCCGGTCTGTTCCTCGGACCGGTTTGGGGCAGTGTGTCTATCGGGCTGTACCTCGCCGCCGGCGCGGTCGGCGCGCCGGTGTTCAGCGGCGGCAGTGCGGGCCTGGCTCCACTCGTCGGCTCGACGGCGGGCTACCTCTGGTCGTATCCCGTTGCTGCGTTCGTCGTCGGCGCGGTCGTTCACGGCGGGCTCTCGGTCGGCGATCCCCGCGAGGCCGGCGTCGTCCGCCTCGTCGGGGCGATGGTCGGCGGCACGGTCGTCGTCTACGCGATGGGTGTCGCGGGGCTGATGCTCGTTCTCGGACTCGGGCCGGTCGCGGCGTTCACCGCAGGTGCGGCGGCGTTCGTCCCGGCCGAGGCGTTCAAAATCGCCGCCGCCGTCGGTATCGTCCGGAGCGACGCGTTCGTCGCGAAATGATCGAGGCTCGCGAACTGGCCGTCAGCCGCGGGGACACCACAGTCCTTGACGGCCTCGACCTCGGTATCGACGACGGCGAGTTCGTCCTGCTGGTCGGCCCGAACGGGGCCGGCAAGACGACGCTGGTCCGGCAGTTCAACGGACTCGAAGACCCCGACTCGGGTGAAGTGCTGGTCGACGGCCGCCCGGTACAAGACGACCTGGTCGCCGCCCGGACCGCCGTAGGGATGGTGTTCCAAGACCCACGTGACCAGTTCGTGGCCGCAACCGTCTACGCCGACGTGGCCTTCGGCCCCGAGAATCTCGGACTCTCCCACGCGGAAATCGACCGCCGGGTGGACGACGCTCTCGCGACGGTCGGGATGAGTGGCCGCGACGAGGAACGGCTCGACCGGCTCTCGGGCGGCGAGCAGGCCCGAGTCGCCATCGCCGGCGCGCTCGCGATGGCCCCCGACCACCTCGTGCTGGACGAACCGCTCGCCAGTCTCGACCTGCCGGCTCGTCGGGCCGTCTGTGACCACCTCGAACGGCTCCACGACGACGGCACCGGCGTCGTCCTCGTTACCCACGACCTCCGGGACGTGAGCGACCTCGCCGACCGGATCGTCGTGCTGTCCGACGGCAGGGTGGCGCTGGACGGCGAGCCCGACGCCGTCCGGGACCGGCTCGAAGCGTTCGACGTGCGCCCATGCTGAGCTACGAGCCGGGGACGACGCTCGCCCACGCGCTGGACCCGCGGACGAAACTCGCCTTCCAGGCGGGGTTCGCCGTCGCCGCGTTCGCGTACACGACACCCCGTGGCCTCGCAGCCCTGTCGGTCCTGGCACTGGCCGCCCTCGCGGCGGCTCGGCGCTCCCCGCTCGCGGCGGCCTCGGATCTCAGGTTTGTCTTCCCCATCCTGCTGGCCGCACCGCTGTTTGAGGGGCTGGTGGTGGGGCCGCCCTGGTTCTCGCTCGCCCAGGCACGGTTCCCGGCGCTGGCGAGCTATCGCGTCGTCCTCCTTCTCTTCGTCAGCGCCGCGTACGTCTACACCACGTCCGCCCGGGACTCGCGGGCGGCGATCCAGTGGCTCGTCCCCGGCCGGTCGGGCCGCTTTCTCGGCCTCGGCGTCGCCGTCGTCTTCCGGTTCCTGCCCGTGCTGGTCGCGGACCTGCAACGGGCCCGGGCGGCGATGCGGGCGCGACTCGGCACCGAACGCTCGCTCGCCGAGCGGATCCGCATCGTCACCACTGCCGGCCTCCGACGGGTCGACGCCCGTGCGGACGCGCTCTCGCTCGCGCTCCAGGCCCGCTGTGTCGCGTGGAATCCCACCCTGCCTCGACTCGCGGTCGGGTGGCGGGACGCCCCGGTCCTCGCGCTGGCGCTGGTGCTGGCGGCGTCCCCGCTGCTGTGACCGCGCGCGAACCGCAATGCTCTCAGGGGCTCACCGGTGAGCGGAGGCTGTGTTCCGGACGGCCCAGTATGCCGGTTACCTCGTGCTCGTGGCGACGCCGCTCGCGCTGCTCGCCGGCGCAGTCGCCGCGCCACCCGCGCTCACGACCGGGCGCGTCACGCTGGGCGGCGGCGTCGTCCTCGTCGGTGGGCTGGCCGCCGTCACCGAACGCGAGCGTGCTCTCGACGCCTCGGCGGCCTCCGGCTTCGACCGCCGCGACGCCCGCGATGCCATCGCCGTGGTCGCCGGCGCTGTCGCCGCCTACCTCCTGAGCGTCCACGCCGGCCTCGGACCGGTCGTCGGCTCGGCCGCTGTCGGACTCGTGGCGGGCCTCGCCCCCACGGACGGTGACGTTGCGGCCTACTGCGGCTCCTTCGTGGGAATGGCCTCGCCGGCGGTGTTCCCGGGCGTCGCCCCCCTCGCGCTCGCGGCGGGCGTCTCCGGCCTCGCGTTCGTCGCGGCCCGTGACGCATTCGACGGTGTCGGCGGCAAACTCGGCACGCTCGCGCTCTTTGGCTGTGCCACGACGGTCGCGCTGACCGGCTTCGACTACGCCAGCG
>NZ_JAQCNH010000118.1 GCF_028275115.1 Halorientalis sp.
GGAAGCGCCGACGGGTCGGCGTACGTCACTCCGACGATATCTTCCGAGAGCACCGGCGACGGATCACCAGTGAGTCGAGCCCTGAACACGCGGTAGTTGGTAGTCTGTGGACACGTCTGGTGGGTGTACGAACACACACCAATCTGCGATCCGAAGTTGGCCCCACATGCGAGTTCTTCGTCGATTTCCCGCGAGAGTGCGCCGACATCTGACTCTCCGGCCTCGACACCGCCACCCGGAAGTGAGTGGTAGACTGAGCCGTCTGCCCGCCGTTCACGCGTGAGAAGCACAGTATTGTCGTCGACGATCACGGCTTTGACACCTTGACGGCTCGTTTGTTGCTGAGCGACTGCCATACATACACACACAACTACTACTGATACAGATGAGTGGTAACCTCAAGCATACGTGCCGATGTTTTCCGAAGGTTACACAGATTCGAGCCGCCGTTACCGCAGTCGCCGCTGGAGAATAAATCGACCAAGGTAATACAACCACGAGCTGACATATAGGGACGTTACCGAAAAGCACCGACGAGAGAGCCCATCACTGACGTCGTGCCACGCGCTTCTTCGAGCATGTAGCGAACGTGGCGCCACCCATCTTTGAAACTATCGAGTTTCGCTTCACCGACCCGGGGATGATAGGTGATTGGGATTTCCTCGACGTGGAGTTCGGCCCGAGCAGCACCGATGAGCATCTCAGAGGCGAACTCCATGCCGGTCGTCGACGGGTCCATCTCCGCCAGGGCGTCCTGGGTGAACACGCGGAATCCAGAGTGGGTGTCCGAAAAGTCGGACCCAAAGAGGGAATTAAGCATCTTCGTCAGCAGTGGGTTGCCGATGTACTGGTGAAGCGTCGGCATCGAGCCGGGGAGAATCTGTCCGTCTAGCCGTGAGCCGATAACAAGATCGGCGTTGGTCTCATGCATTCTGCTGACTAGCTTTGGCAACTCGGTAAAGTCATACGTCGTGTCCGCGTCTCCCATCGCGATAATGTCTCCTCGGGCGGTCGCAAAACCGTCGAGGTATGCTGCACCGTAACCGTTTCGCTCCGGTTCGGTCACGACTGCGCCGTAGCTCCGGGCGATATCCGGGGTTGCGTCGGTCGACGAATCTGCGACCACAATCTCACCGGGAACACCCAGTTCCCGGAACGCAGACAGCACAGCTTCGATACAGATAGCGATTCCCTCTTGCTCGTTTAGCGTCGGGATGACTACGGAGATAGTCGGATCGGTTGCCGAGTCAGGACCACAGAGTGTCGCCTGATCTTGGGCAGGTGCCGATTCCGACTGCGTGTCCGCGGTTGGCTGTGGTGGCGTTTCAAGCGTGTCGGTCGTCGTCTCGGATTGGTGCCGTGCGGGCTGTCGTCGCGACATACTAGCATCAATGAGCCATACCCATAACGATGGCCGATAGCCTCTGTCTCACCCCACACGGTGAGGTCGAGACCACGGTCGCTCAGACAGATGCTGGGAGACAGAGGTGGACGATGGTCCCGTCGCCCGGCGTTGATTCGATCCAGATAGCGCCGTCGTGGTCGCTGACGATTCGCTGACTCAGCGTGAGTCCCATGCCGGTTCCATCCCCGTCGTCTCGTCCGAGTCGCTCGAACACGTCAAACGCTTGGTCTGCCTGATTGGCCTCCATCCCGACGCCGTTGTCTTCGCAATAGAGGTGGTGCCACACGGTGTCGTCATCAAGAGAGTGGTCACCCGGAACTGTCGTGTCTCCTGTTTCGAGACCCACGTGTACGCGAGGATGCGCCGAGTCGTTGTACTTGATACCGTTGTGAACGATGTTCTGGAACAGTTGTACGAGCAACTGCTGATCGCCCGCCACCGTCGGGAGTGACTCGGCGGTGACTGTCGCACCGGCGTCATCGATGGGGACGGTCAGGTTCAGTTTCGTCTTCTCGAACACTGTATCGAGTGAAATCTGTTCAGTTTCAGAGTCGGTAGTCTCAACTCGGGAGTACTGTAACAGGGCGTTGATCATCGCCTGCATCCGGCCAGCTGCGTCGACGGCATTCCCGATGAGGGAGTACGCCTGCTCATCGAGCGTCTCACCTTCATCGTAAAGGTCTGAAAACAGTGTCAGATAGTTGCTCACCGACCGTAGCGGTTCCTTCAGATCGTGGGACGCGGCGTATGCGAACTGCTCTAGTTCCTGATTCGATGCTCGTAACTCGCGGCGAGTCTCCCGGAGTTCGGCCTCACGGTTGGCCTGTGCGGTAACGTCTCGGTACATCCAGAGATTCGCATTCCCAGCCTGGACGCTGTACGGGACATAATCCCACTCGAATTTGCGTCCATCGGCCAGCGCTAGTTCCTGCTTCTCGACGCGCTCCGATGCTTCGAAGACGTCGTTGACCCGCTCGAGAAACTCGTCGGGATTCGCAAGCGTGTGTTTGAAGCTTTCTAGCGCAGCTTCACAGTCTGTCCCGACGAGCGTCTTGGGATCTCCCGTCCGCTCAAAGAGGTCCAGCAGCCGCTGATTCACCGACTGGATGTTGCGTTCTGGGCCCTCGACCAGGATTCCCGCCGGGAGGTTGTCGAGTACTGTCTGCAGCAAGGTGTTCGTCTCTTCGAGTTCCTGCTCGCGCTTTTTTTGCTTAGTGATGTCGGTTGCAACCCCTAACACGGCATCACCGTTCGTGTCAATCGGGTCGTAGGGAATCTTCACCGTCTCGACGGTGCGCTCACGTCCGTCAGCCGTCGTAAATGACTTTTCGGGGATGTGTTTCGAGTTGCCGGTTTCGATGACCGCTCGATCTTCGGCGTCGTGACGGGTGGTTGATCGTGTCAGCGTGGAAAAATCGGGTTCAGTGTTCCCTTCAACCTCCTCGACGGTCACGCCGTACGCGTCAGCGAAGCTTTCGTTCGCGAGCAGGAATCGTCCAGCAGTGTCCTTGGCAAACACATGCTGGGGAAGCAGATCGATGATATTTCGAAGCGTCTGTCTTGCCTGTTGAACCGACTGTTTGGCAAGACGGTGACGACAGGCGGCAGCCAGTTTACGATTCAGCGGGCGGAGTTCGGAGCGAAGTGGCCGCGACAGTGGTGCGTCGGATCTGATCAGCAGCAACACACCAAATCCGGGCAGGTCGAACAGATGATAGTGGCTGCTCCCATTTTGTCCTGTTTTTGGAAGTGCCTGCTGAAATGCAGTGTCGGCTGCGACTGTCTCCCCGCTGGGAATGCAGTCGCGTGCGAGGTCGAAGCTGTTGGTTCGGGTCGGGTTCTTCGGGATGCTGTCGACCCGCTCGTAGCTGACCTGGCCGGCCGCTGTTTCCTGGCGCCGGAAAATTGCGCCGGCCGAACAGTTCAACCGTCGCAGATACGAGCTCAGTGCGGTCCGGGCGACGTCAGCCAGTGTTTTACCTTGCCCAATCGATAACGAGAGTTCATACAGTACCTGCAGTTGCTCCGGCGATATCGAAGACCGCTGGCTCATAGCTCCTCGAGTACACCAACCACGGCGGTTTTATTGTACAGTTCCATAGGTCCGCTACCGGAGGTAGCGATCTCGCCGATAGTGAGGGCACCAACGACTGGGGTTGGGCTGCTCTCTTCGACTGCAGCGAGTTCGCGCCCGAACTTTTCTTCGAGATACAGCACCCGTGAAATACAGTCGAAAAAGAGCGTCGCTCTGTCCCCCTCAGGAGAGCTTGCAGCGTCGTTTGCTGCCGTAGCTGCCGTCCGGGCCGCATCGACGAGCGAATCCGGGACGCCCTTGAGTATGTGGACGAACGACCCTTCCGGGATATCGCCGAAGCATCTGAGCGCACCGTCATCGGTTACCTCGAACGGGTCACGGACGATCTTCTCGGTCTCGAAACGGCTTATCGCCAGTGGATACGACTTGGCTATCTCGAAGAAGTTGTCAGCTGTCAGACTGGCTTCGATGTCCTGCTCAACGACATCGCGGTAGACTGCGAGCGCAGTGTCATCACCGAGGCGCTTGACAATTGGCCCGTCCGCATCGGTCACGCGAAACGGGCCGGCGAACTCCTGCCAGCCGTGGTTCACGCCGACCGTTCCCGCCGTCTGCAGCGCAGCGACGAGTGCCGCATCTTCGACCAACCCGTCGTTCGTGAACAGACACGGCTGTTGTTCCATCGAAAGTGCGCCCGCGCCGCCGCCGAGTACAGTCAACTCCGACCCGTACGCGTCGAACAGTGCGGTAACGAACTCATTCGTGCGTTCCGCGAACGCATCAGTGAACACGAACGCCGTCTCGTAGCCATTGGTTAGCAAATTCGGGAGTTGGTCGGTGTACTGTTCGTCCGGGTCGCTCAGCCCGTCAACACGCGTAATCGCTGGCGTCTCACCGAGGCCGAGCAGGAGTGTCCCGCGCTCGCGGGCGGTTCCATCGACGATTATCTGTGGAAAGATGCCACCAAGTACCGGAACCGAGAGCGTCGTGAGGTGTTCGTCGAGCGCTGTATTTTGTGCCTGATCTGCGACCGTCCCAAGCACTACGAGACTCTCTACAGTAGGTGACCCAAGCAGTGTGTCGATGGCCGAACCGGGCGCTTCCTCCGGGAGGAGATACTTGTACTCCATGAGATGTTAATGATTCGTTACAGGGGTGGTCGGTACTTTATACATTTGGCCAGTGGGCATCAGTCCGATAGGGGTGCTGTCTCAGGCTGGATTTCCGCGGACTGCGGCGCGATACCGTGGCCCCCGAGTACCGATTGGTAGACCGAAAGCGTCTGTGAAGCGATGTTGTCCCAGTCGAACCGGGCGGCACGAGCTTCTGGGTTGGCCGGAACAGCCCCACCGGAGAGTGTGCGCGAGAGTGCCTGTGAGACCGAGTCGACCGTCGGTTGGACGGCCAGACCCGCATCACCGATTACCTCCGCCGCAGCACTCCGGGGATGGTCCGCGGCAACGACTGTACACCCTGTTGCGAGCGCTTCGAGGTACGTTATCCCGAACCCTTCACGCTCCGATGGCGAACAGAACACGTCTGCTGCATGCATGTGCGCAAGTACATCATCATACTCTGAGAGGAAGCCGAGAAAGTCAATTCGATCCCGACACATCATCTTATCGGCCAACTGCTCGAGACGGGCTCGTTCCGGACCGTCCCCAATAATGCCGAACCGAATATCGGTGTCGTTGCGTGCGGCCCGAGCGAACGCTTCGATGGCGACATGGACGTTCTTTTCGGATATCAGCCGACCAGCGTAGAGGACGTCGTATCCCTCGGAGACTGGCGAGATGGCGGTGATTTCGTCGACATCGATACCGTTCGGAACGATCCGCGTTTCGTCGCGTGGGACGCCGATATCGTCGAGCCGCCTGGCGGTCAGGTCGGAGATAGCGATCGGATGCTGACCGACCCGGGCAGTGAGTCGCTCGGCCAGTTTGCCAAACGGTGCGAGCCGGCCAAGGTACTCTTCCCAGTAGTCGAGCCAGACCTCGTGCCAGGTGGTTACGAGCGGGGCCGCGTTTTTTCCACTGAGCCCGCGTGACAGAGCAGCCCCGAGGACTGGGAAATACGGGAACACCGATGCGTGGACGATATCGTGTTCGGTAAATGCCTTGCGAAGGGCTGGGGCTGTCCGGACCCCGAACCCGAGCGCTTCGGTAATTGACCGACGGTCGTCGGTGTACAACTCCATCCCCGGTGCAATCGCTCGGTACTGGATGCCGTCACGTTCGATCTCTTCGGGTCCGTCCCAGTAGTGGCGACTGTACTGTGTGACCCGGTGGCCGTCGGCAGCGAGCCGACGAGCGATTTCGTAGATTCGTTTCTCCGCACCTCCGGTGACGTCCGGATAGACGACGTTCGAGACGAATGCGATGTCCATCCGTCTCACTCCTCTACGTATCCGAGTGCACGAAGGCGGTGTTCGACATCGTTCTCCTCGCTGCCGTGTCCGGATTCTGCTCGCTGTTCATCGGTAGACCCCTGATTGCGATAGCCGTGGCTGCCGACGTGTTCGCGAAGACTCCCAGCCAGTGCCTGCCGAGCGCCTGATTCGATGGTGCAGTCGCCGGTCTCGCTGTCGACCGTCGCGTGTGCAGTTCCGCCAAGCTGGTAGGCAGCGTAGCGCTGGGTGCCGGTGGCTTCGCCCTCGCCGCGGGCCTGTGCGAACACGACTCGGTCTGCGTTCGGGTTGTCGACGGTCTGTGAGAGTGATATCGCTGGACCGTCGTAGGAGACGTCGAAGACAGACGCAACTGTCGGGACGACGTCCATCGTACTCACTGGCGTCTCGACGACGTGCTGGCTGCCGACGCCCGCGCCCGCCGCGATGAGCGGAACGTGAGTCAGTTCGTGTGGAAGCTGTCGCGGGTGCTCGTAGTACCCGTGCTCGCCGAACGCCTCACCGTGGTCCGCAGTAAGCAAGATGAGAGTCTCGTCGGCGATCCCGAGTCGCTGTAGTCCGGTGAGTAGCTGGCGGAAGCTCGCATCGAAATATCGGAGTTCAGCATCGTAGAGGTCTATGAGCTGTTGCCTCTGGTCTGCCGTAATTGACTCCGGTCGTTTGATCGCCTGTTTGTACAGTTTCGCGGCGTCGCGTGAGGAAATCGGGTCCGCGCCGTACCGTTTCCTGAACTGCTCGGGTGGCTCGTACGGCCCGTGGACGTCCATGTAATGCAACCAAGTGAACGTCGATCGGCTACCGTCGACGGCCTGTGACTCCAGGAACGAGAGTCCACGGTCGGTAATCGTCTCCGCACGGGCGTAATGTCGGTTGCGAACTTTGTCGAGTGCGCGTTGTGCGAGTGCTGTGAGCCAATGTGACCCGATGAACATGTCGTCGTCGAAATGGTCGAATCCGTCAGCGAACCCGAACCCCTCGGAGACGAACGGGTTCGAATGGATGCCGGCTGACCGAGCGGTGGTTCCCTGGAGTAGCTTGCCGATTGTCGGGGTGTCGCGCCGGAACCCATCGGTCGTCGCGACGCTTGGGTACTGCCCGGAGAGCAACGACGGGACTGCTTCGCGGGTATGCGAACTCGGACTGTGTGCGCGCGAGAACCGAGTTCCGGCAGCAGCGAAGGCGTCGATCGTCGGCGACGTATCCCGATGATAGCCGTGACAGCCGAGATGGTCCGCACGCAGTGCGTCGACCGACACCAGAACGACGTGCTCCGGTGCAGTCGTGTCGAATGCACTCTGTGTGTCGGCGCTATCGAGTATCCCACTGAGGGGCTCTGTACTCGGGCCGCCAGTCCCGGTTGGAGAGTCAAGTTGACCGCCCGATTGCGTTTCGCTACTTTTGCTCATACACCACACCAACACGGGAGCCTACACTATCGGCGGAGAACGTTGAGGTAACGACCGACAGTCACCCTCTCACAGCGAGTTGGAAGTCAGTAACTGCTCGATGGTTTCGATGCACTCTTCGGCGGCATCATCGGTGACGGCACTCCGCCCAAACGCCGCCTGTTCGAACTGGTCACGGACAGTATCTAACCCTGTCTCGTCGCCGTCCGCTTCCAATGCTTCGAGCGCCTCACGGTAATCGGTGGCGTCGATGGGGTCGCCACAGTGGGCTGCCACCGACTCGACGGTCGCGACCACGGCTGCATCGGCCGCACCCGCCTGGAGGTGGTCCCGGGCTCGGTCGAGTCGAATCGCGTCCATCGTGGGACTGTCAGTCTGGCCGCCAGCGGCCCCGGTCGGTGTCACCGACTCCGCCGGGTCGCCGCAATCGAACGCCGTGTCACCACCGTCTGTCTGCAACGTGCTCTGTTCCCGCGCGGCAGGCTCGGGGTTGCTCTCTGTGGCTGCTGAATCGTCAGAACCGAGACGCTGGTATCGAATCAAGCCGACGAGAAACAGGGTTATGAGGACGAACAGTGGTATGAGCATGAACCATGGGGTTCCGAAACCCGCACCGCTCATGAACGTCACGTTGTCACTCACCACCGACTCCGGGGTACTCGTTTCTGTGCTCCGTGGCGTTGGGTCTGTCTCAGCCCCGCTACTGGCCGTTGATACCGTTTCAACCCCTTCGTTGGCTGTAACTGTCGTCGCTGTCTCAGCTGACTCGTTAGTCGTCGCTGCCGTCGTCGCATTCGCGTCCAGGGGCTCTGCAGCGGGTACCGCAGTCTGCTGGCCCGCCCCGCTCTCGGTTCCCGCTGGCGAGGAGTCGTTCGAACTCCCGTCGGTTGTCGGGACCGTTTCCTCGACGACGACGACATCTGTCTGTGCAGCGGTAACTGGTTCGGGACAGCCAAACACCCCACACCAGAGGGTGTCGACGCCAGTCAG
>NZ_JAQCNH010000121.1 GCF_028275115.1 Halorientalis sp.
GCCCGACCCGCGACCGGCAACCACCACAGGTAAGTACCGAGATACGAGAGGAACGGGTGATGGAAGGTCGGGCACGAGCCCCCGCGGCAGGGACGGTGTTGAACGCCCTCGCAACCGGAACCGGGTCCGCGTTCGCCATCGACGCCTACACGACGGCGACGGTCGATTTGGGTTCCGAGGGGAGCGTCGAGGGCGAAATCGCCGGCGCACCCGATGCCGATACGCGGCTGATAGAGCGATGTGTCGAACTGGTCGTCGACCGGTTCGGCGACGGGCAGGGCGGTCGGGTCCGTACCGAGAGCGAGGTACCGATGGCATCCGGGCTGAAGAGTTCCAGCGCGGCCGCGAACGCGACCGTGCTGGCGACGCTGTCAGCGCTCGACGTGACCGACGAACCCGGCCGCGAGGAGGCCTGTCGAATCGGCGTGCAGGCGGCCCGGGACGCCGGCGTCACGGTGACGGGCGCGTTCGACGACGCGAGCGCGAGTATGCTCGGCGGCGTGACGGTCACCGACAACACCGAGGACGAGTTGCTGGCCCGCGAGGAACGCGACTGGTCGGTGCTGGTGTGGACGCCGCCGGAGCGCTCGTTCTCCGCGGACGCCGACGTGGGTCGGTGCGAACACGTCGCACCGATGGCCGACCTGGTAGCCGACCTCGCCCTCGACGGCGAGTTCGCGCGAGCGATGACGGTCAACGGCCTCGCCTACTGTGCGGCACTGGGGTTCCCCACGGAGCCGGCCGTAGAGGCCATGCCGCTGGTCGAGGGCGTCTCCCTCTCGGGGACCGGGCCGAGTTTCACCGCGGTCGGGACGCACAGCGCGTTACAACAAGTGGAAGACGTCTGGACTGAGCGAGACGGTAACACATGGCTGACAACGACACAGACCGACGGCGCACAGAGGAGATGAACCTGGACGAACTCCGAGAGGAGATACAGTCGATCGACCGGGAGCTCGTAGAGTTGATCGCACAGCGAACCTACGTGGCCGAGACCATCGCGGCTGTAAAGGACGAGCAGGGACTCCCGACCACGGACGAAACACAGGAAAAGGCCGTTATGAATCGGGCCGGCGAGAACGCAAAGCGGTTCGACGTGGACTCGAACCTCGTGAAAGCGGTTTTTCGACTGTTGATCGAGCTGAACAAGGTCGAACAACGCGAGAGCAGATAGGCGGGTCATTTGTAACGACCCGAGTACAAAGGCGGCGTATGGACGGTGAGGCCGAGACCCAGAACGGCTTCCGAGGGACGGTCCAGTTCTACCTGCTGGACCACCAGACGCTGCCGGGGAAGGCTATCGACGTCGCGTTGCTCCTGTTGAATCTCCTGTTCGTCTGTCTTTTTATCGTGGAGACGTATCCCGTCGCAGACGGCTTTCGGGACCTGCTGTGGGCGCTCGAGGTGCTTATCGCCACCGTGTTTCTCGTCGAGTACGTCCTCCGACTCTACGGCGCGCAAAACAGGGTTGCGGAATTTCTGAACGGCTACGCGATGGTGGATCTGTTCGCGATTCTGCCGACGCTGTTGCTGGTCGCGTTCCCGGCGTCGATGTTCGCGGTCAACGTCGGTTTCCTGCGTGTGCTCAGAATCGTCCGTGTGTTTCGCTTTTACCGGTTTACGAAGGACGCGGAGTTTTTCTTCGGAACGGTCGAGGACAACACGCTGCGGGCGATGCGACTCCTCCTGACGATTCTGGTCCTCCTGTCCGCGTCGGCAGGTCTCTTTTATAGCGCCGAGCAGGCGGTCAATCCCGGTGTGGACACCTTCGGGGACGCCTTCTACTACACGGTCGTCGCGCTCTCGACCGTTGGGTTCGGTGATATCATCCCGGCGACGACGGCCGGCAGGTGGATCACCGTCGCCTCCATCCTCGCGGCGATAATCGTCATTCCGCGTCAGGCCAGCCGTATCGTCAGGGAGTGGACCACCCGTGAGAAAGTCACCGTCGCGTGTCCGGAGTGTGGGCTGGCGTCCCACGACCGGGACGCGTCCCACTGCAAGGCCTGCGGCCACGTCATCTATCAAGAGTACGACTCCAGGGGGTGACATCCTCCGCGCCGTGAACGGAGAGAGAGCGGAGTTCCCTCAGGCAGTCGGGCGTAGCCCGACGACGGCGCGGCTTCCCACGCATGGGGAATGCCAGCTAAGTTCCGCTGTTGCTGGCAGAGGGTTCCGACCGGTGGAAGGCTGAGAGAGTCATCTGCGAGTGTTTCTCGCTCGTCTCACGGTGTCGTTCGAAAGACGCGTCGCGTCTTTCGTGATCACGAGACGGCTCCCCCGTCTCGAACGAGGTCGTGGTGCTGTCACAGGCACTCCCATCCCGAGGCGAGTCATTGCCTGCCGGTTTCTCTCTCCCCACGCGTTGTGCAACGTTGATTGCGTCGTTTATGTCGCCCTGAAACGCCGTGACGTGGCACTTATGCTTGGTTCACCGGAACGTAGGCTTGTGCGGCTCTGTTTCCGATGTGGCCGCACTCGTGGCACGTCTGGCTGGTGTACTCCGGGCGGACGTACGTGACCGGGATACCGGCCTCTCGCGCTTTGTCCTCAACGCGGTTCTATAGTCGGCAGGGGTCAGTACTCCCAGAGTCGCTCGATGCGGTCCGCGATTTCGGGGTGAGCGTTCCGCAGGGCCGACGCCGCGACCTCGCCGTCGACGTTGATAACGTGAATCTCCCCGCGGCGGTCGCTGTAGATGTCCTGGAAGTCGTACACGACACCGATAACGGTGACCGAATCGGGGACGTCGCGGCTCCCGCGGAGGAACTCGACCTGCCGGTCGACGTTGTACTCGACGAGGTGGTTGATCGCGTCCGGACGTGGCAGGTCCGGTGGGAGCAGGTCCAGTCCCGGTTCGAGGTACGGCTTCAACAGGTCGAGACAGTGTGCGATGCCGTCGGGTTCTGCGATGCCCTCGGTCAGTGCGTCGTAGGTTGCGGTCACGGCTCCACAGCCCGTGTGACCGACGATGACGGCGACCTCGGTACCCGCGTGTTCGATGGGATAGAGGACGTCGCCGGAGACGGTGTCGCCGACGCCGGTCCGCTGGACGACGCGGTTCCCGATGTTACCACAGGTGAAAATGTGTCCGGGTTCGTCGTTCCGCCAGATACGGTCCTGGAGGACGCGTGAGTCCGAACAACAGACGGTGACGACAGCGGGGTGCTGTGCGTCCTGCACCTCGTCGAACCGCGAGCCAACGGTGCTGGCGTGTTCGGCGTTTCGTGCCAACAGATCGACGAAGAGTTGTTGCATAGTCGAAACGAGCACACGGCACCGATGTAACTCTTTTTAACGCGAAGACTGGACGTACGTAATCGGTCCGCAGACACCGGTTGCCCGGGAACGGCGGCGGAGAACGAACCGGGTTACAGTGTGTAATCGTCGTCGCCGGGTTCGTCGCGCATGGCGGGGTCTTGCTGGTCAGCGACGGACTGCTGGAACATGTCGCCGCCGAGTTCCTTGCTCTCCTCCTCTATGGGGCCGTAGGCCGACAGGCCCTGCGTGAGCAGTTTCTCGACGGCCTCGTCCCAGTTGACGAACTCACCCTGGCTGACCATCCGTTCGATGTCGTTCTCGACGCGATCGGCCAGCTCCATTTCTATCTTGGCCATACCCCCGCTCGGGACAACAGGCAGGTAAGATTTGGGTCTCCTACCTGAGCTCGAAACGTGCTCACCGGTGAGCTGTGCGGATCAGTCGACGGTTCCGGGGAACGTCTCGGCGAGGGCGTCGAGCGCCTCGTGATGCTCGGTCGTGTGAGGGGCCGTCAGCGGTGACACGCTGACTTTCCCGTCCACGACGGCACGGCGGTCAGTTCCTTCGGGGTCCGGGATGTCGCCCTCGCCCATCAGCTGCCAGATGCGGTCGTGGAGCGTGATTTCGCCGCCGTCGCGCTCGGCGTCCATCATGTACGCTTTGGACGGTTCGGTGACCGCCATCTCCGCGGGGTCGTCGCCGCTCTGTTCCGGGACGGGTGCGTTGACGTTGAGATAGTCCGCGCGCTCGAAGACGCCGGCGTCGATGGCGTGTTCGGCGAGATAGCGGGTCGCGCGAGCAGCGTTCCCGTAGGCGGACTGGGCCACGTTCATTTCGGTGTAGCTCGTGTCGGTGCTGACGGGAACGTACAGGGAGACGGCGATGGCTGGCACGTCGAAAAACGTGGCCTCGACGGCGGCACTAACCGTACCCGACCGCCCCAGGACGTACGCACCGAGGTTGGCACCCTGATTGCAGCCTGCGACGACGAGGTCGGCGTCGGGGACCAGTGTGCCCAGCCCGGCGATGACGCAGTCGGCAGGTGTGCCGTCGATGGCGTAGCCGAGCTCGTGTTCGCGGATCTCGACGTTGTGTGAGAGTGCACGGCCGACAGCACTTTGATCGGCGGCGGGAGCGACGGCTGTCACACTCCCGACAGCCGAGAGCACTTCATAAAGAGCGCGAAACCCGGTACTCTCGATGCCGTCGTCGTTCGTCAACAGAATCTCCGGTTCGGCCATATCGGTTCGTGAGGACGGCCGTCGCAAAAGCCCACCGCTAACCCGCGACACTCGGAGACTGAGCCGGAGCCAGTTTTTATGTGAGCCGTTTTAGTACGTGCTATGCATGGCAGAGGAGAGGACGCCGCCGGAGGATATGTCGGTGCTCGGGAATTGCCGTTGGCTACTGTTCGACCAGTTCGACGATTCGCGGGCCGACCGTCTCCGGAGTGCGTTCATTCTCATCGGGCTGGCGACAAGTTTCTTGACGTTCGTTGCGGCCACGTCTGCGTTGCTTCGGAGCGGGGAACTCTGGTGGGTCGCACTGATCCTCGGTGTCCTCGGCGCGGGAACCATCGCGTTCGTCTGGTTGCTCGCGCTCGGTTCGTTCGCGGAGTGGTTCGAGGGGGGGAGCGGGCTGGGAACTGGAGCAGACTGACTCAGGCGTCGGCAGGCACACAATCGACGACGCTCTCACCGTCGACGACCAGATTGTACGCGTTCTCGTCGTCGTTCCAGAGCGCCAGCACGTTCTCACAGACTAGCAGGTCGCCGTACTCGGCCGTCCGCAGGTCGCTGTTCAATGGCGACGCCTTCGTGAGAACGGCGTAGTGAGCGACCTGCTCGCTCCCGTCCCCGATTTTGAATAACGGGTTGGCGTCCCCCCCGGCGAGGTCGTGGCTCAGTTTGATCGCCGCCACGTCGATACGGTTCGAGACGTGGGTGTCCATGTCGGCCATCCGTGCGAACTCGCTGACCGACGGCGTGAACTCGACCCGGCACCGTCCGTCCGGCCGGAGGACGGTGTAGGCGTACTGGACGTCGACGTTGACGAATTCGCCGGACTCGTGGGCCGGGTCGCTGGCGGCCTCGTCCAGTCGGCGCTGGAAGGCAGGCGTTTCGAGGGCCGGTTGCACGTCGAACGACCAACCCTCGTCGGCCGGTGTCGCCGACGGCCAGAGCCGCACCGTCGGCGCGTAGACAGTCAGTTCGTCCTCGACGGCACGTTCGACCGCACGCAGTCCGATAGCGGTCTCGCGGTCGGCCGGCGCGAGCGCGACGAGTGACCCGTCGGCCGCGAGCGCGTCACGATAGCGGTCAACTACACCCACCGGGTCGTCGAGTTCGCTCAGGACGTTCGCGAACAGAATCAGGTCGTACTCCCCGTCCGGCTCGAACGCCTCGGCGGTCGTCTCGTGGGTTCTCGTCAGGAAATTCCGACCGGTCTCGTCGAGCACGGCCGAGAGAACCTCGGTCGCCGCGCTCGGTTCGACGGCGTGGTAGTCGACCAGCGCGTCGTCGGGTACCAGGTCTGCCAGCCCCAGTGCCGGGCCACCGACGCCGGCACCGACGTCGAGGACACGCAGTTTCCGCGGGAACAGACCGTCCGCGACCAGGTCCGAGAGGACGTACTGGACGGCAGCGTAGTAGCCCGGGAGGTGATACAGTGCGTACGCCAGCGCGGTTTCCGCGTCGTAGTCGACGTCGTTACCCCACAGGTAGTCGGTCTTCAGGTCGCGAATCCGCTCGCGAATCGCGTCGCCGGATTCCCCGTCGGGCCAACCCGCGCCGTATGCCTCGACGAACAGCTCTTCGAGCGCCATCGAGTACGCCGGCGGGAATCGCTCGACATCGTGGAACGAGACGGTGAGCGGCCCGTCTTCGACCGGCTCGAAGGTTCCGTCGTCGTTCTCCAGCAGTCCGAGGTCGAAGGCATCCTCCCGCAACACCTGTGTGATGGCGGCCGGGTGGGGTCGGCCTTCGACGTACTCCTGAATCTCCTCGGGGTCGACGGGTCGAACTGACTGGAGGTACTGTGCGTTGTTCCGGACCTGTTCGCGCTGGTCGGCGTTCACCGTCGGTCACCCGCCTCGCTGTAGAGCGTCTCGAGCGCGTCACCGTCGGCAGCCGCGAACTCGTCGGCCGCTGCGGCCACGTCGGCGGCTCCGTCGAACGCGCGCTGGATGTCTGCGTATACGCGCGCGTCGCCGCTGGTGACCTGCTCGAGGAGGTCGAACAGCGCCGCGGAGACGGGCGTCTGGAACTGGTCGGGCACCTCGTCGGCGGCCAACCCAAACGCGAGAACGGCAGCGTGGGCTTTCGCCTGGACGGTTTCCATGGCGCGGTCGTGTTCGGCGGCGGTCGTCTCGAAGACGGTGTTTCCGCGGGCCGTCAGCGCGTCTCGTATCGTGTCGGTCGTCGGGCCGGCGGCGTCGACGACGGCAGCCACGTTCCCGGGTTCGTTCGCCGGGGCGAACAGCGGGTGGAGACTCAGCCGTTCGCAGTCGGGCGCCTGGTCGCGCATAGCGGCGACGGGTTCGGCGGCCACTCCGGTCACGTCGACTACTGCGTCCTCGGCCCGGTTAGCGTGGGTGGCGATGGCCTCGACGACAACCGGAATCGGGACCGCAACGCAGACGACCGCGAACGATTCGTCGGTGTCGAGCGGGACGGTCCGGCCGTCCGCGGTGTCGGCGGCGGCGCTCGCGGCCGCGTCGTCGGGGTCGGCGAAAGCGACACGTGCCGGTTCGAAACCTGCCCGGACCGCGTCGGCGAACCACCGGCCCATCGCACCGGCACCGACCACGAGTACGTTCATGAATCCGCGTAACCGTGGCCCGCTCAAAAGCGGTTCGGGTCGACGACCGCGAGTCTTTTATCGCCGCGTTGACGCTACCCAGTATGGATAGGCGGGTAGCGCTGGCAGTCGCAGTCGCCGTCGCGACGGTCCTCGCCGGGTGTTCCTGGGTCGAGCGACCCGACCCCTCGGGGCCCGTACCCGGGGACACGACCGGTACCGCGACGGACGCTGGAATCCCATACGACCGACTGGCCGCACACACTGACACATTGCGGGACCGGGGGTACGAACTTCGTCTCGACGTGCGGGTCAGGACGCCGAACGGGAGCACGAACCTGACTGTCGACGTCGCCAGCGACCCGGACGGCGAGCGACAGTTGATTCAGAGACGAGCGGCCACCGGCACCCTCGACCGGTACGTCGACGGGACGCAGTTGTTCACTCGCTTCGCCGCCAACGGTTCGACGACGTTCGATACGGCCGACCTCGGAGCCAGGAACGTCACGTTCACGACCGACGGGCGGAACGACATCGCGTTCGTCAACACCGTCCACGGCAGCAGTCTCCGCACCCAGCGGCTCCGGCAGATCTACGAATTCGGCGAGTTCGGGCCGAGGCAGAACGTCACCCGCGACGGGCAGCGATACGCCACCTTCGACCTGACCGGCGCGGTGACCGGCCCGAACGCGACGGTGACGTTGAACCACTCGTCGGGCCGAATTCTGATCGCGCCGAGCGGCGTCGTCCGCCGCGCGAGCATCGACCTGCGGGGGACCCAGCGGGGCGAACCGTTCGTTTACGCCGTCGACTACCGGATCGGCGAGACTGGTGACGTGACGGTCCAGCCGCCGAAGTGGCTGGACGAGGCACGGCCCAGCGGCGACTCGACGAGTACACCACGGAACGGTACGGCCGGTTAGAGAACGAGTGCTTCGGGATAGTCGGTGAGGTTCTCGTACCCGTCCTCGGTGACGACCACGATGTCCTCTATCCGGATGCCGCCGACGGCAGGGTGGTAGAGGCCCGGTTCGACGGTGATGACGTGGCCGGGTTCGAGTTCGTCGCCGCCCGGACCGACGAGGGGCTGTTCGTGGACGTCCAGCCCGACACCGTGTCCCGTGTTGTGAATGAATCCAGTTTCGGTCGTTTCGTCGCTTCTGAGGGTCGGCTCACCCGCATCCTCGTACACGTCGCAGACGGCGTCGTGGACGGCCGTGCCGGTCGCACCCGGCTCGACGGCATCGAGTGCCGCTCGTTTTGCCGCCGCGGTCAGGTCGTACCACCGCTGGATCTCGTCACTGGGCTCGCCCTTCAGGAACGTTCGGGTCATGTCGGCGTGGTACTTGCTCGATTTGTCCTGCGGGAAGATGTCGATAATAATTGGCTCGTCGGCGGTCAGTGGGCCACTCCCGCGGTCGTGCGGGTCGGCGGCGTCGGCCCCACAGGCGACGATCGTCTCGTCGAGTGCACAGCCGTTGCGGAGGAGTGTCACTTCGATCTCCTCTTTGACCCGCTCGCTGGTGAGCGGGTCGCCATCGTGGTGGAGTGTTCCGTCCTCGACGGTCGCCGCGTCGAGCAGGGCCTCTGCTGCACTCATCGCGGCTTCGTTCGCCGTCTGTGCGGTGCGGACGTGGTCGATCTCCGCGCCGGTCTTGCTTGCCCGGATGTCCTCGATCACGTTGGTCCCGCCGCGGCCGATAGGCGGCGTGTCGGGCGTTCGAACCTCGATGCCCCGTTCGCGGAGTCCGTCGGCGGTCGCCAGCGGGAACCGTGCTGGAACGGCGACGGACTCGACGCCGCGGTCCTCGAGAAAGGATACGAGAACACGGCGACCACCCGTCAGCCGGCCGTGTTCCTCGACCAGCGCCGGCATGTCGTGGTCGACGTGGCGGTCGACCGAGACCGCTCGGCTCTCGGATTTCGCTCGTCCGTACTCCAGACTGGAGACCAGGAGGTGGACTTCGCCGTCGTAGAGCGTGTGAAACGGGTCGGGGGCCGAAAACCCAGAGAGGTACAGTTGGTCGGAGTCGTCACTGGCGGCGTCGATCAGGAAGCCGTCGACGCCGGCCTCCTCGAGGAAAGCGTCGAGTGCAGCGCGGTCGTGGTCCATAGGCCGATTTCGGGTCCCGACCGACAAAACCTCCTGGGTCGTCGCATCCGGGTCCGGTACCCTCATGCCGAGGGACTGCGAGGTCTCCTGCATGGACGTGGAGATTTCACCGTCTCGGGTCGGTGGGACCGTGCAGGCCCCGCCGTCGAAGAGTTACACACACCGGGCGATTCTCGCGGCGGGGTACGCCGACGGCGCGACCGTCACCGGTCCCCTCGTGAGCGCAGACACGCGAGCGACGATGCGCGCGGTGGCGGCTTACGGGGGCGCCGTGGACCGCAGCGACGACGACACGCTCGAGGTCGAGGGGTTCGGCGGCTGCCCCGATGTCCCGGACGACGTGATCGACTGTGCGAACAGTGGCACGACGATGCGTCTGGTCACCGCGACGGGTGCGCTCGCCGACGGTATCACCGTTCTGACGGGTGACGACTCGCTCCGGTCGCGGCCACAAGGACCGCTGCTGGATGCCGTCGAGCAACTCGGCGGGCGGGCAGAGAGTACCCGCGCGAACGGGCAGGCCCCGCTCGTGGTTGATGGTCCCGTAGACGGTGGGTCAGTGTCGATTCCCGGCGACGTGTCCTCACAGTACATCACTGCGTTGCTGATGGCCGGGGCAGTCACCGACGACGGGCTCGACGTCGGTCTGGAGACCGAGCTCAAATCCGCACCGTACGTCCAGATAACCATCGAAGTTCTGGCGGCGTTCGGAGTCGACGCCGTCGAGACGGACGACGGGTTCCGCGTCGACGGCGGCCAGTCCTACGTGCCATCGGGCGGTGAGTACGCCGTCCCCGGCGACTTCTCCTCGATGTCGTACCTGCTGGCCGCGGGGACGCTCGCGGCCGAGGACGAGCTTCGCGTACAGGGCGCTCAGCCGAGCGCACAGGGCGACGCCGCCATCGTCGACGTCCTGGAGCAGATGGGCGCGGACGTCGACTGGGACCGCGAAGAGGGGAGTATCACGACGCGCCGGTCGTCACTCTCCGGGGTGACGGTCGGCGTCGAGGACACGCCCGACCTGTTGCCGACGATTGCGGTGCTGGGCGCGGTCGCCGACGGGACGACGACGATCACCGACTGCGAACACGTCCGTTACAAAGAGACCGACCGCGTGAGCGCGATGGCCGAGGAACTGACCGCGATGGGTGCCACGGTCGAGGAAGAAAGGGACCGTCTCACGATCCACGGCGGCGAGACGGAGTTGCAGGGCGCGACCGTCGACGGTCGGGCCGACCACCGGATCGTTATGTCGCTGGCGGTGGCCGGGCTGGTCGCAGACGGGCCGACGACGGTCCGTGGTGGCGAACACGTCGACGTGTCGTTCCCGGCGTTTTTCGACGTGCTGAGTGGCATCGGTGCCGACGCGAGTCAGGAGTGACGGCCCGTCCCAGGTGAGCGGGGGAGACACACAGACGGGACGGACAGTCTGCGGCACGGTGTCGCGTGCGATCGCAGAGTGGGCCGCAGCGACTAGTTAGGACACGACCGGAGTTGGTCGCCCTCTCGTCGGTAAACCCTCGCCGAGGAAGTCCCGCGTTCGACGCTTTCTCAAGCTTCAAATGCCAGGGCCACTCAAAACTCAGTAATGAACGGTAACAGTTTCGGGCGGCTCTTCCAGATGACCACCTACGGGGAGAGCCACGGGGAGGCCATGGGCTGTACTGTGTCCGGGGTTCCGGCAGGCGTCGAAATCGAGGAAGCGGACATCCAGCAGGAACTCGACCGGCGCAAGCCCGGGCAGTCGATGATTACCACCTCGCGCGGCGAACCGGACGAGGTAACGATCAACAGCGGCGTACAGGACGGGTACACCACTGGCACGCCGGTCGGAATGGTCATTCAGAACAAGGACGCTCGCTCGGGCAAGTACGAGCCGTTCGTCACGGCTCCCCGCCCGAGCCACGGCGACTACACATACTCGGCGAAGTTCGGGACGCGCAACTGGGGCGGCGGCGGCCGCTCGTCAGCTCGCGAGACCGTCAACTGGGTCGCCGCGGGCGCCATCGCCAAGCAGGTCCTCGACGCCTCGGAACACGACGTGCAGATCAAGGCCCACGTCAACCAGGTCGGAGACATCGAGGCACCCGCAGTTACCTTCGAGGAGATGCTCGAACACACCGAGGAGAACGAGGTGCGGTGTGCCCACCCCGAGACGGCAGCGGAGATGCGCGAGGCTATCGACCGGTATCAGCAGGAGGGCGACTCGATCGGTGGCTCGATTTATTTCGAGATGCGCGGGGTTCCCCGTGGTCTCGGCGCGCCTCGCTTCGACTCGTTCCCCTCCCGTCTCGGGCAGGCGATGTTCGCCGTCCCGGCGACGACCGGCTTCCAGTACGGGAAGGGGCGGGACGCCCGCGAGATGCGCGGCAGCGAGCGTAACGAAGACTGGGAGTTCGACGACGGCGAGTCACGTCCAGAGACGGTCAGCGAGGAAGGTGACCCCCTTCCCGTCGGCAACGACCACGGTGGCCTCCAGGGCGGTATCACGACCGGCGAACCCATCTACGGCGAGGTGACCTGGCACGCACCGACGAGCATCCCCAAGGAACAGACGACCGTCGACTGGGAGACGGGCGAGGAGAAGGACGTTCAAGTCGTCGGCCGTCACGACCCGGTCCTAATGCCCCGTGCCGTTCCCGTCGTCGAGGCGATGCTCGCCTGTACGGTCCTCGACTTCATGTTGCTCTCGGGCCGGGTCAATCCCGACCGCATCGACGACCGACCCGGCGAGTACGACACCGACTACCACCCGTCGAGTCCACAGGAGGACCCAGAGGACGCCGCGACCCGGGCCGAACCGACCGAGGACGACGACTAGGGTTTCACCGCCGTCACGGCGTAGAACGGATCCGCTCCTCGCTGGACCGCGCTCTGGACGGAGGGTGTCCCGAACGCTCCGGTCGAGTCGAGGTAGTCACAGACGAGGGCCGCGCGCTCGTCCATCGACCGGGACCGCCACGCTCGAATCGCTTTCTGCGGAAACATCCGGCTCGAGAAACTCACGACCACGACGCCGCCGGGTCGGAGGACACGCGCCACCTCCGCGAAGACCCGACCGGGGTACCGGAGATACTGGACGGAGACGGCACACAGGACCGCGTCGACCGACGCGTCCTCCAGCGGGAGTGTCTGGTCCCCGTTGAGATTCTGGAGAAACCAGCCGTCGAGGCGGTCGTTTCGCTCGAGTTCGGCCTCGTTCAGCCCGTGGCCGACCACGTCGCCGAGCTCCAGGTCCGGCGGGAGGTGAGACACCCAACTGCTCATGAGGTCGAGGACCTCGTCGCCTGGCGAGAGCCGGTCGCGGTACAGCGCGGTCAGTCGCTCGCGGAACGAGTCGTCGACGTGCTGAACGAACCGTGGCTGGTCGTAAAACCGCTTGTCGTCACCGTCGAGGCGGCGCTGGCGGTCGATGTCGGAGAGAACTGATGACATAGCTTTCCTAAGAGAGCCGCAAAAATTAGCCTGACGCCTCGCCGCCGGACCGGGCCTCACGCAACTGGCGCCACTGACTCCGCGCACACCGGACCGAATCGACCAGTATCGCGAGGACGACTACCGCTCCGACCCACATGAGAAGTGGGTACTGGTCGAAGGCGCTTGTCGAAATCTCGACTAGTCCGAACGCGATCAGGAAAGCCAGCTCGACGAGGCGCTTGATATGACCCATCATCTGTGATTGTGAGCCGACTACTGTCAGCGTGTCCCATCTTTTCGACGCACCGACGATGAAACGGCGTGTTCCCGGCGACCCGAGACTTATGCGCCGGCCGCCCCTGACACGATTATGGACGCGAACCAGGAGACGGTCGCCAACCCATTCGGGATGGACGAGGACTGCAGACAGTGTCCGGCACTCTGTGAGACTCGGACACAGGTGGTTCACGGCTACGGCGACGTGAGTGCGGATTTTCTCGTCCTCGGCGAAGCGCCCGGGCCGGGTGCGGACGCGACTGGTATCCCGTTCACAGGCGACGAGGACGGCCGCACGGTCCTCTCGGTCCTCGCCGACCTCGGGTTCGTCGACGCGTTCGACAGCGACGAACCGACCGTCGAGAACGTCTTCCTGACGGGCCTGACGCGGTGTCACACCCCCGACCGACCACCCAGTGACGACGAGGTTCGTAACTGCGAGGGCTTTCTGACCGCTGAGGTACGCATGATCAATCCGGAGGTGATTCTGCCCGTCGGACAGCGGCCGCTAGAGGCGCTGGCATACGAGTACACGACAAAGCGGGCCGAGGATTTCGATGTCACGACCGACCACGCGACGACGATCAGGGGGCGCGGGTTCGAGTTGGTGCCGATGATGGCCCCTGAGGAGCAGACAGACGACCAGCGGACCGCACTACTGGAGCACCTCGCGTCGCTCCTGGACCGTGATTACAGACAGACGAAGGGGCGGCGGAACCGCTGATTACCAGTACGGGCTCGAAACGCCGCCGCTGCCGACGGTGCCGGCGGCAGTGAGGACGAGGACGAAGAACGCGGTGAGCAAGAGGGTCGCGCCGACTGCCGCGATAGAGGTCACGGCTGGGACGGCCGTCACGAGAGTTACGACTCCGGCGACGCTGCCGAGGACCATCGCGGCGACCACCACCGCGGCGACGAGCCCACTCATCTGTTCGTACATTATATTTCGAATTTGGTCCACGAGTGGTATAAACGGGACGGTTCCGGCGCTCGAAACGGCGCGTTCAAGGGCCGCCCGCGTCGATAGATACGTATGACTACCGTCGCCGTACTCGCAGACCCGCCGCGCGAGGGACTCGTTCTGCCGGAACTCGCCGCGGAGACACCGCTCTCGGAAGCCGAGGTGACCGACCTGTATACCGCCATGCTTCGGGACGTGTGTCGCGCCGTCGAGGCCAGCGGTGGTGACCTGCTCGTCAACTATCGTGACGACGACGACCTCCCCGCACACGACGGCGAATCCGCCGAAGCGCACCTCCGGGCGGCCGTCGCGCCGGCGCTGGAGTCCCCAGACGAGGCGCGGTTCGAGGTCCAGGTTGGCTCGTCGTTTTCGGCCCGGGCGGGCAACACGGTGACACATCTGCTCGGACAGGAGACCGTCACGTCGGCCGCGGTAGTCGAGCCGACGGCCCCGTTTCTGACACGTGGTATCGTCGACAACGCGGCGATGAAGCTCCGGCGGCACGAGGTCGTTCTCGGCCCTGCTGGTGACGGTCGGGTGTACTACGCCGGGTTCGCCGAGGAAATCGACTTCCAGGGCGCGTACGAACCGCCGGTCGTGGAGTCGCTGACCGACCGCGGCATCGCCGCCGAACACGGCGTCGACTTCCTGCCGATGACGCCGGTCGTCGAGACGCGTGCGGATCTCGTGACGGCGATCTCACAGACTGCGGCACGGGCCGGAGCCGAGCGGAACCACCCCGCCCACACCGCGGAGTGTCTGGCCAAACTGGACCTGGGCGTGACGGCGGACGAGAGTAGGGCGGAACTGAACCGCGAGTGACCGACAGGAATTAGACGCGGCGGAGAGAAAGGTAATCTGCGGTGGGATAGCGAAGTGGCCTAACGCGACTGCCTTGAGAGCAGTTGTCCTCACGGACTCTGGGGTTCGAATCCCCATCCCACCGTCCGTCGGCACGAACTAGTTCGTGAGTGACAACGACGGACGAGGAGGCGAATCTGTGAGCCAGAGTGTGGAGTGTCCAGCGAGCGAACGAGAACGACCGTGGCTCGAATCCCCGTCTCACGGTGGGTCTGCGGGCGAACCGCTGAGCGGCGCTGACGAGGGTCTCTCGTGTTCCGCGAGGTAACACAGGACGTGACGACGGCCCGGGAACGAGAGCGGCGACTGGAGCGCCACGACGGGCGACTCGTCGAATTCGTGACGTGGCCCGCGACCGCTGGAGGCCAGCGGCGACTCTGGCCCCCGAACAGTTGTGGCCGTCGACGGGGCGCGACTAGCATAGGATTTCGCTTCGCCCGGCTGCAGTGCAGGAGCGCCGGAGGCCGACGGGGACGGACGCGGAGGATAACGCTTTTGCGTAGTTCGACCCGAGCATACGGCATGAGCGATTGGCCGCACGACCCCGATGGAGACGAAGGCAGCGAGGGACGCCGTAAGTACGGACAGGCGATCATCGCGAAGAAAATCAACGAGGACGAGGACTTCCCGCTCTCCAGAGCGGAGTTCGTCGAGGAATTCGGCGACGAGCCCATCCGAATCGACTACGAGACGGTCGTCAGCATCGCCGAAATCTTCGAGAACGTCGATCAAGAGGAGTTCGAGGACTTTCCGCACTTCCACAGGGTCGTCGGCCAGTCCATGCGTGATGCGGGCTACTGGCCGTACGAACTCGCCTGAGCGACGCCACGCTTCCTTCTGACCCCAGTTCGGACCGACCGGTCACTGGAGTGTGCAACCGCGACACATACTTGTGGAATGGTATCGTATACCAGGGACGAGCTATGGCGACACATTCGACGGACCGGATACCGGACGGAGAGAACGGAACGGGACAGATACCGGCACACGTCGTCGACGAGTTGCTCGCGTCGCGGGCGCGCCGCCGGCTTCTGCGGTGCCTTTGGGGCGCGGAGGAGCCGGTGCCCGTCGACGACCTGGCAGCAGATCTAGCGGGGTCGGAGGCCGAAGACGAGCGTTCGGAGGCCGGCGAGACGGCGGTACCCACCAACAGGCAGAAAACGCGGATCGACATCTACCAGAAACACCTGCCGAAACTAACGGAAACTGGCCTGGTCGCGTTCGACTCGCGACTGGGGACCGTGGCGTTCACCGGCGGGCCACGGGTGACGGCGCGGTTGGAGGAAGAGTCGTAGACGAACCGTCGACACCTGTCGGAGCCACGGGCAGTTATCGGTCTGGAATCGAGCGATGGTCGCTGTGACGGACGCACGGGCGACTCACGTCCAAATGGACAACTGCGGCCCCCGGGTAGCCACCTCTCGTGCGACCGGGGCCGACGCAGAACTGAGCGTCTGAACCACGCTGGCTCGAATCTTCGAAAGAGTTTGTCTAAAGCTCGAGCGGTATTAAGCGTGGTGCAGATAGCTTTTAGACACCGTGTGTGAAAATATAGCACATGAACGGTAACGTCACGGTTGGACAGGTGATGCGGCGGGACTACGTGGGTGCGAGTGAAGGCGACGGACTCGCCGAGACGGCTGCGCTGATGCTCGAGGAAGATGTCGAGACGGTCGTCGTGTTGCGTGGGACGGCCCCTATCGGGATGGTCACACAGCGGGACGTACTAGAGACGACGGTCGAGCGGGGTGACCTGTCGTCTGTGGCAGTGGCAGACGTGATGCAGAACAATCCACCGACGGTCGGGCCCGGCGAGTCGCTGGCGGCGGCGACCGACCGGATGTCCGGGACGGATTCGCGGCACCTCCTGGTGATGGAGAACGACGAACTGGCCGGCGTAATCACCGAACACGACGTGGTAACGGCTTCGACGCTCGACCCCGGAGTCGAGAGCGAGCGGATGGAGGCGGAGCGAGCCTCGGTGGAGGCGGTGACGGCGACGGCCGAGGCGGCGGCGACCGACGAGGAGTACTCGAACCAGGGGATCTGTGAGCTGTGTGGGTCGCTGACCCGGGACCTCTCGACGTTCAACGGCCAGCTCGTCTGTAGCGACTGTAAAGACGTCTGAACACAGTGCGGTCGTTCTGGCGTCTAAGGGTACCGGGTACGGACTCCGGTGGGAATGCGGCAGGCAGACGGGGTGAGACGTTCGGTGACCCCACAACAAAACACATATCCTCTATCGAACGGGACAGAGGAGCATGGGGATACCGACGCTGGACGACCTCGCCGTCGACGGCACGACGACGGGGGTGCGCGTTGACATCAACAGCCCGCTGGACGGGGATGGTCGCCTCACCGACGACGCCCGGTTGCACGCGCACGTCGGCACGCTGCAGGAACTGCTCGAACGTGGCGGCAAACTCGCCGTCCTCGCCCACCAGGGTCGCCCCGGTGGCGACGAGTTCGCCACACTCGAAGACCACGCGGACCGCCTCTCGGGACTGCTCGACCGGTCCATAGAGTACTGTGACGCCACTTTCTCCGCGGAGGCCCGGGACGCGATCGAGGGTCTCAGTCCGGGCGAGGCAGTCCTGCTGGAGAACACACGATTTTACAGCGAGGAGTATATGGAGTTCCCACCGGGGGAAGCCGCCGAGACGTTCCTCGTCGACCGGTTGGCTCCGGTTCTCGAGGCGTTCGTCAACGATGCCTTCGCGGCCGCGCACCGCTCACAGCCGTCGATCGTCGGTCTACCCATGCGGGTCGACAGCTACGCGGGCCGCGTTATGGAACGGGAACTCGACGTGCTGAGCAACATCGAGGACACGCCACGACCGCGGGTGTACGCGCTCGGCGGTGCGAAGATCGCCGACGCCCTCGACGTGGCCGAGAGTGTCCTCGAACGCGGACTGGCCGACGAGATTCTCACGGGTGGGATGACCGGGAACGCCTTTCTCGCGGCCAGTGGGGTGGACATCGGGGAGCCGTCGATGACGGCAATCACCCACCGCGACGCGACGGCCGTCGAGCAGGCCGAGGCCCTGCTCGCCGAGTACGGCGAACTGATTCACCGTCCGGGGGACGTGGCCATCGAGCGGGACGGTGAGCGCGTCGAGGTCGGCGTCGATGAGTTGCCGGTTGACGCGCCGGTGTTCGACGTGGGTGAGACCACTGCCGCCGCATACGCGGACGTGTTCGAGACCGCAGGGACGGCCGTGCTGAACGGCCCGCCGGGCGTGTTCGAGGACGACAAGTTCGCCCACGGCACCCGTCGTATCTTCGGCGCGGCCACTGGCGCCGAGTACAGTATCGTGGGCGGGGGCGATACGGCAGCGTCGCTTCGGCAGCTAGGCATCGAGGGGTTCGACCACGTCAGCACCGGTGGCGGTGCGGCGCTCCGACTGCTCACCGGCGAGGAACTGCCGGCGGTCGAGGTGCTGCGCGAGTAGTGAACGTGCAACGTCCGGACACCGACGTGGCCGAGACAGTCACGAACCTCTGGGTGGAACTCGCGGAGGAACAGCGTTGCGTCGGTTCGCACCTCCGAGCAGTCGAGAATCGTGACACTATCGGCGATAACGTGCGCCGAGCTATCGTCGCCGACGGACTCTACGTCGCTGTCGCCACTGCCGACGACGACTTCGACGCCGAACCAGACACCGTGCTTGGATTCGTCATGTTCAACGCAGGGAAAGAGCTGCTGGCGACGACGGCGACACGAGGGACTATCGAGAATCTCTACGTGCGCCCCGAGTACCGTGACCGGGGGATCGGCGCTGAGCTGATGACGACCGCCGAGGAGAAGCTGGCGGCGCGCGGCGTCGACGCGGTGAAATTGGAGGTGCTGGCGGAGAACGAGGCAGCCCGGCGGTTCTATCGGCGACACGGTTACGACCCACACCGGGTCCAGCTGGAGAAGCCGGTGGAAAGCGATAATCACTCAAAGGGGTAGGCGCTATCCCGAGACGTGCCAGGGGAGCTTGGGCGGTCCAAGCACCCGACTTGTAATCGGGAGTTCGTGGGTTCGAATCCCACCCCTGGCTTCGGGTTTTAATTCAAAACCGTTGTTGCTGCCCGTTCGTACTCACACCTGCGTAATCAGGTCATCGAACACATCCAGAGTTGTCTGTTGGCGTGCGTCCTGCTCAAAAAGCAGGGGACTATCGGCTGTGGCCTCCCTTAGGACCGCTTCAGATCCGTGAACACGGCAGCACGTCACGGCACCACGGCAACTGACCTGGAGTCCGGACTCGTCGAACGCGACGGGACTGACGAGCCGACGAACCCGCACACACTGGCCGGGGACGGGCCTGCGCTCCCGAGTGGCTGCGCCGCCATCATCGAGGAACTGCGAAGCTGACCGGCGGCGCGGTTTTCTCGCCGGGCCACGACAGACGGTCTGGCGCTCCTGGGTTCCGGGAACGTGCCGCTGCCGTGGCCGAAACTATATATAGTCACAACGACCAACAAATGTTGTCGATTGTGGTTACGACAATCGTTCGGAGCAGACGATGGAACTGACACGCCGAAATCTGCTCGTCGGGCTGGGGACCACGGCAGTCGCGGGCAGTCTCGGGGCGGCAGTGTACGGCGGTGTGACCGACGACGGAGAGCAGACACCATCGGCACTCGTTGCGGGGAGTCTGCTGAGCCTCGCCACGCAGGTCCCCGGTGCGACGGTTGAGGCCCACGGGAGCGTCGCCGCCAGACAGTTGCTCCGGGACGACCTTCGCGACCCGGATGCGGTCGCACTGGCCGACCCGCGGCTTTTTAGAGGGGTGGCAGAGAAGGCGACGGCGTTCGCGACGAACGCGCTGGTGGTGGCGTACAACCCCGACGCTGAGCAGGCGGGCGCGGTTCGTGAAGACTGGATGGGAGCCGTCCAGCGGTCCGCTGTCGGCGTCGGCCGTACCGACCCGGCAGTCGACCCGCTGGGCTACCGGACGGTGATGCTGCTCCGACTGGCCGACGGCGAGGGACTGCTTGACGCCGACCGTACGCTCGACAACGCCCGAATTCTTCCCGAGACGGACCTCGGGAACGTCCTCGAACGGGGCGGCCTGGACGCCGCCTTCGTCTATCGTAACATGGCCGTCGAGCGCGACCTCCCGTACGTCTCCCTGCCCGACCGGATCGACTTCTCCTCGCCCGCGGCGGCCGACAGCTACGCCCGGGCATCGTACGACCTCGACGGTCGGACGATACACGGGAAGCCGATCCGATACGCCGCGACGGCGCTCACTGACGCCGGTCAGCCGTGGATCGACCGGCTCACCGGCGGCGGTCGACGGCTGCGCGAGGCAGGATTCGGTGTCCCCGAGTCCTATCCGGACCGTCTCGTAATCGAGTGACGCCCCCGGCAAAGCCGGCGGTTTCCAGGCAGCGTGAGCGGAGTTCGGTTTCGACCGCCGACCCCAACGGGTTCACCTCGAGGGCTCCCGTCACCGACACTCGGAGTCGGTCTCGCTCACTGTTCGGTCCCGTCCGGGGTTGGTCGGCTCTGTAGCGTCAGCATGGAGACGTATCCGACGAGCAGCCCCGGCCAGTAGGTCGTGAGCCGAAACAGCACTGCGGCCGTCACGGCGGTCGCCAGTTCGACCGGAAAAAACAGTGTCACCAGCGCCGAGAACGCCACTTCGTACGTCCCCGATCCCCCAGGGGTTGGCGAGAGGGTCGCGACGACCGAGAGATTCACGATGAGATACAGCGGGACGAAGTCGGGTTCGATACCGAGTGACAGGAAGACGAAATACAGTGAGACGATCTGTGCGACGATTGCGAGGTGGGAGAAGCCCGCGGTCGTCGCCAGGAATCGTGGGTCGCTCCCGGCCTCCTGGAACGCGTCTTCGATCCGGTCGACCCGCTCTTTCAGCGACTCGACGACGGATTCGGCTCGGTCGAACCGGCTTCCGATGAGATTCAAGACTGTGGTCAGGACAGCACCGAGCGCCTTGTTCTCCGACCACAGGAGGTACGCTACCAGTCCGCCAACGACGACGATCAACACCGAGAGGATCGCAATATCGAGGAGGAGTCCATCTATCGACCCGAACGCGGCGAGATACAGGAGTCCGCCAAGCGTGAAAGTAAAAAACGGCGTGGCATTCAGAATGTCGGCCGAGATGACACACGCCAGTGACGTTTCGTAGTCGGTACCGGTGTTGTCCGAGACGATATACGCCATGATGGGCTCACCACCGAACTGTCCGAGCGGCGTGATCGAGTTCAGGAAGTGCCCGGACAGAAACATCCGCACAGTCCGTGAGAGCGGCGCGTCGATCCCCATCCGCCGGAAATACCGGTACCAAACCAGCGCCCAGACCAGCAGCGACGAGAACCCGACGAGGACGGCGACCGCGAACAACATGGGGTCGGCGCGCCCGATGGACGACAGAAACTCGTTTAGGTCCGCCAGGTAGAGCAGTATCGCGAACAACAGTCCGGTGACACCGAACCAGAGCGCCCCCTTTCGGCCGAGGGTTATCGGGAGTCCCATCGACGCCTCCTGTTGGTCTCCGTCGACGATTCCGGCCCGTCCGGGGTTCGCTGACGCCTCGAAGTCGAGAGTCGCTCACCCGGTTCCGTCCCCGACGCTGCGAATCGTTCACGGTCCTCGTCGGACGTGCAGTTTCCCATGGTTCCTATCGTCTCCGGTCTCGGTTACCTGTAGCCCAGTTCTTCGAGCCGCTGTTTAATTTCATCGTCCATCTCGTCGTCGGGACCGACGTCCGGGTCCCCGTCCTCGGGCGACCGGTCCGCCGACGCGAGTCCGTCGACCGCGTTCCTGAGGTCGTCCGGAACCGCGACCGCCGCGCCGGTCGTGAGGTCGTACGCGTCGTATCGCGCCTCGCCGTCCTCGTCGACCGATTTGACGACTTTCGTCCCGTCGCGTTTAACATACCTGTACTTCCGGTAGTACTCGTCCCAGCGGTCCCGCGGGATGTAGCCGGTGAAGTTCTCCGGGTACTCGATACCGCCTTTTACCGTCTCACTGAAAACCCTCTCGGGACGGGGCGCGATGCCGGCGTAGTAGGGGACCAGTTCGTTGAGCTTCCGCAACTCGATCGGTCGTGCCTCGGTCTCGGAGCCGAGGTCCGGGTGGTCGACCAGCAACACCGTGTTCACGACCGGCTCCGTGACCGTGAACTGGTGGCCGAACTGCTCGCCGTCCTCGCAGAGCGCCTGGCCGTGGTCCGACAGCACCACCACCACGGTATCGTCGTCGAGGCCGTTCGCCGCCAGCGCGTCGACGATTCGCCCCACGAGGTCGTCGGTGTAGTCTACGGAGGCGTCGTAGACGTTCCGGAGGTCCTCGTAGTCGATATCGTCCATGGTGAACATGTCTTTCTGCCGGTGTGGGATGTTCGCGTCCTCGGCCACGCCGTGGCGGTTGGCGTAGGACTTCGGAGGGTGGTACGGTTCGTGGGGCTCCATCAGATTGACGTACAGGAAGAACCGCTCGTCGTCGCCACGGTCGCCGAGATACGTCTCGACCGCCTGCACCGTCTCCTCGGATTTCGTGGAGTCGTCGACGCCAAACAGCCTGAAGAATCGGTCGAGCTGGCGGCCGAGCACGCGACGCGGCGTGTCGCCCATCGCGTGGTACAGTTTCGTCCCGAGCTTCGAGAGCCGGACGCTCACCTCGTTGTCCGCCCTCCCAAGGAAGTTCTCGACGTACTCGAAGTCCTCGGTCATCCCCTTGTGTGGCGTGATCCAGACGTTCGGGGTAATCGCTGCGGTCGAGTAGCCCGCCGTCTCGAACTCGGTGACGAACGTGTCACCGCCAGTAAAGTAGCTCCTGTCGTGTGTCGTTCCGTGTTCCCACGGGTACTCGCCGGTGAACATCGACGCGTGTGACGGCAGCGTCCAGGGGGCCTGTGTGACGGCGTTCTCGAAGACGACAGCCGAATCACCGAGGTCCTGCATGTGGCTGGTGAAATCGACGCCGTCGTTGTATACGGAGAGCCGGTCTTTCCGCAGTGAGTCCAGCACGAGGAACACTACGTTTTTCTGCCCCGTAGCGGCGTCTTCCATGCTGGCAACCGAGTCGGGTGGGTATTAGTAACTTTGAATTCGGTCGGAGACCGGATCGAATACCACACCCCATTTATTCAATAGGAGCGATAGGGCGACCATGAGTCAAAAAGTCGCGATCGTCTACTGGTGTGACGGCGCGGGACACGCGGCGAGGAGCATTCCGGTCGCGAAGGAGCTCGAATCCCGCGGCGTCGAGGTGTCGATGGCCGGTGGCGGCAAAGGCCAAAAGTTCGTGGAGGTCAACGGCTTCGACCATCCCGGCCTCACGACGGTGACGGTCGAGGGGAGCACGCCGATCCCGTTTCTGAAGCACACGCTGTTCGATCTGGTTCCGTCTGCGGCCCGGCGAATGCGGGAGGTCTATGCGTGGCTCGAACGTGAGGACCCGGACACGCTGATCACGGACGACGTGTTCGCGGGGCTGGCGGCGGCGAACCTGGGAATCGAGTTCTACCGGATCGACCACCTGACGACGGACCTCCTGGACCCGGTCTGGACGGTCCCGTTGACGGTCTACAACGAGATTTCGCTGGCGTTCGCCGAGGGAATTATCGTCACGTCACTGTGGGCCGACGACCCCGACCCGAAGGGCATCACCCGGGTCGGGCCACTCGCACAGGAGGGCGACCAGACCGACGATGTCGAACCGTACGACGTCCTTCTCAACCCGGGAACGCACGGGGAGAACTTCGGCGCGATCCGACGCCAACTCGAGGCCGACGGACTCGACGTCAGGTCTGTCACCGACGACGACTGGGAAACCGTGCCGGCGATGACGCCATACACGGCGGCCGCAGACGTCGTCGTCTGTACCGGGTTTTCCTCCATCGCCGACACGGTCGTTGCGGGAACGCCATGTGTGATCTATCCGTTCCTGCCGTTTCAAAAAGCGCTCGCCGAGCAGGCCGAACGGAGAGGCATCGACGGTATCGCGAGAGCCACGAGCGTAGCCGAGGCGGTCGAGAGCGTGCGGCAGTTCCGTGCCTCCGAGGAGCGCCCGAAGTACGAGAACGGTGCGCCGGCGTTCGCCGACGTCGTTCTGAACGGGTAACGGCCAGACGTGCGAGCCGTACCCACAGTCCCATCCGAACGGAGCTACCGACACCGACGGAGAAGTCCGCGTCGGACGCCCGAGCGAGTTCTATCTGCTCTACTCCGGAGACACGACTCCGAGAGCCGGCCGGTCCGCGGAGAAACTCTCGGACGGCATCGGGCCACGGTCGCTCGTCCGGCGAGAACCAGACCGACGCGGACGCCTCCTCACCGCCACAGCTCCGTTGGGAGTCACTTTTTAGCAGTCCATAGGCGCTAAGCCCCCGTCCTCAAGCAGCCGCCGAAGGCGGCGAGTAAGCAGGGGTAGTTCACCCTGGCAACGTGAGTGCCCGCGCATGGGGCGGGAGCACTTCGAAGCGGCCAACCGGGCGTTGTTGAACGCCATCGAAACGCCGCCAGAGACCGGGGTAGAGAACGACTTGGACGACCTGGCCGAACAGTTGTGGGTTCTCGCGACCGAGAAGAAGCGACCGCCGGACCAGGGCCGGCTCGAACGCATCCAGTATCGGCTGAGCGTCCTCCGCGAGCAGGTCCACGGTCGGCGGAGCGACCTCGTTCTGTCGGCCATCGACCACGTCTGTGCCTGTCGGGAGGAAAAAAGGCGGGTCGTCTGAGAGAAGCGAACCGCTCAGTCGTCCGCCTGTTCGCGCTCGCGGAGCTCGAACTTCTGGACCTTCCCGGTCGTCGTGCGGGGCAGTTCCTCGACGAACTCGACTTCGCGGGGGTGTTTGTACTCGGCCATCCGCTCGAGACAGTACTCCGTGACCGCCTCGGGTGTCACGTCGGCGTCGGGTGCGGGGACGACGAACGCCTTGACGCTCTCGCCGCGGCGTTCGTCCGGAATACCGACGACGGCGGCGTCGGCCACGTCCTCGTGCTCGAAGAGCAGTTCCTCGACCTCACGCGGGTAGACGTTGTACCCGCCCGTCACAATCATGTGTTTCTCCCGGTCGATAACGTAGAAGAAGTCGTCCTCGTCCCAGTACCCGAGGTCCTCGGTGTGGAACCAGGTTTCGCCATCGGCTTCGGTGAAAGCCTCGTCGTTCGCGCCGGGGCGACCGTGGTAACCCTTCATCACGTTCGGGCCGGAGACGACGACTTCGCCGACAATCTCGTCGAGGTCGACTTCCTCCTCGTCGATGGGGCCTTCTTCGACGCGAGGCAGTTCCTCGAAATCGTCGTTCACGATTTTTGCGTCGACGCCGGGGATCGGCTGGCCGATGGCGCCTTTGCGTCGCGCGTCGGGACGGTTGGCGTGGGTGATCGGGCTGGTTTCGGTCAGGCCGTAGCCCTCGAACAGCTCGACGCCGAAGATCTCCTCGAACCGGTTGATGACCTCGACCGGACAACTGGCTCCGCCAGAGTTGACGAAGCGGAGACTGGAGAGGTCGTACTCACCGGCGCCGGAGTGGTTGATGATGTCGTTGTACATCGCCGGCACCCCGTGCATAATCGTCAACTCTTCGGACTGGATCAGCCCCATAGCGGTCTCGGCGTTCCACTCGGGTAGCGGGTAGTACGTCGAGCCGTTGTACAGCCCGGCGTTCATCACGACCGTCATGCCGTAGATGTGGAACAGAGGCAGGACGCCGAGCAGTTTGTCCTCGGGGCCGTAGTCCTCTTCCATCACGTCGCCCGCGTGGCGGGTCATCCAGCCCAGGTTCCGATGCGTGAGGAGGACACCTTTCGGCGTTCCCGTGGTCCCGCTGGTGTAGGGCTGGGCGGCCACGTCGTCGTCGTCGCGAGCGACGGTCTCCATCGGCTCGTCGGCGAGGAACGCGTCGAACTCGGTCGCACCCTCGGCGTCACCGCCGACGCTGACGATCTGTTCGACGCCGGTGTCGTCCCGAGCCTCGCGGACGAACGGGACCAGGTCGGCCAGCGCGACGACGGCCGTAGCCCCGCTGTCTTCGAGCATGTGGCTGATTTCGCGGGCCTTGTACTGCGGGTTCATCGGTACGACTGCACCGCCGGCACGGAGAACGCCGTAGTAGGAAGTGACGAACTGCGGGAGATTCGGCAGGTACACCCCCACGCGGTCACCGGGTTCGACGCCTGCGTCTCGCAGTGCGGCCGCGAGTTGGCCGGTTCGGTGCCAGAACGCCTCGTAGGAGATGTCCGTGTCCCGGAACGAGATGGCGGTCTGCTCGGGGTATTCTGCGACCGTCTCGGCCACGTCGTTTACGAGGTTTGTCATCACTCGCCAACAACGGCTGACGTGATTAAAATAGTTACCTTATATCCCACCAGCGTTTTGCGAATTCATGTCAACGGCTAACATCGGTGCCACCGGACGCGGTGTGGTTTACAACGGAAGGGGATCGGGGCGATGCCCGTTACCCACCCAGATACGACTCGCGGATGTAGTCGTCGTCGCGCAGTTCGTCGGGGGAGCCCTGGCGGACGATCTCGCCGTTTTCGAGCAGATTGATACGGTCGGCGTGGTTCATCGCGAAGGTGACGTTCTGCTCACAGAGCAGAATCGTGACGCCCTCGTCCTGGATGCGGTCGATACCCTCGCTGATGTCGTCGAGGATGACCGGCGCGAGACCGAGCGTCGGTTCGTCCAAGACGAGTAGTTCGGGGTCGCTCATCAGTGCCCGACCGATGGCGAGCATCTGCTGTTCGCCGCCGGACATGGTGTGGGCGTGCTGGTCTCTGCGCTCTTCGAGCGTCGGGAACAGGTCGTAGACGAACTCAAGCCGTTCCGCGTAGTCACCCCGGACGTAGGTACCCAGGTCGAGGTTGTCCTCGACAGACATGAATCCGAACAGGTCCCGCTTCTCGGTACACTGAATAAGTCCGCGTTCGACGAGGGACTCGGGCGCGACCTCCTCGATCTCGTCTCCTCCGTAATCGATCGACCCGTCGTAGGGGAGAAACCCGGAGATGGAGTTGGCCAGCGTCGATTTGCCCGCACCGTTGGGGCCGATGACCGAGATCAGTTCGCCCGAGCCGATGTCCAGGTCGACGCCGTTGAGCGCCTGGACCTTTCCGTAAGAAACGTGGACGTCGTCGACGGAGAGGATCGACTCGCCGCTAGTGCGGGAGTCGACTGCCGCCTCGGTTTCACTCCCGGTGCCAGAGCTCATTCGAGCCCACCTCCGAGGTACGCTTCCTGCACGTCGGGATTGTTCTTGATTTCGTCGGGGGAGCCGTTCGCGAGCAGCGACCCGAAGTTGATGACGATGGCGCGGTCGATCAACTGCAGGAGTCCGCGCATGTTGTGGTCGACGACCACAAGCGTCATGCCCTCGTCCCGCAGGTCGAGCAGCAGGTCCGAGACGCTCTCGACCTCCGGTCCGGAGAGGCCCGCGAAGGGCTCGTCGACCAGCAGGAGGTCGGGGTCGGTGCCGAGCGCCCGACCGAGTTCCAACCGGAGCATCCCGGCGTGGGGCAGTTCCGCGGGCGTCTGGTAGAGCCGGTCGTCGAGTCCGACCCGTTCACAGATCGCCCGTGCCTCGTCGTGGAACTCACCGAGCAGGCCTTCCACCGTCACGAGCGTGTCGTTCATCATCGAGAGCGCGACGTTTTTCAGGACGGTCCGGTCTTCGAGCGGCGCGAACGACTGGAACGTCCGTGCCATCCCACGTTTGACCATCTTGTGCGGCGGGGTCCCGGTCACTTGCTCGCCCTTGTACCAGACGGTGCCAGCTGTCGGGGGGTACGTGCCCGTCACGCAGTTGAACGTCGTCGACTTGCCCGCGCCGTTCGGGCCGATGAAGCCAAGAATCTCCTGTTCCTGCACCGCAAAGGAGAGGTCGTCGACGGCCACGAGGCCGCCGAACTCTTTACGCAGGCTCTCGACGGCGAGAATGCCGTCGTCGGGCCGAACGTCTTCGGCGGTCGTTGCAGTCGCCAGTTCGTCTGTCGCGGCGTCGGCGCTCATTTGTCGTCACCTCCGAACATGTTGTCGTAGTACTCCTGATATCGTTCCATGGTCTGTGCGACCGGGTTCGTACCGGCGTCCTCGGGAGACTGGCCCCCGTCGGCTGCCATTCCTTCCTTCCCGCCGCCGTCGCGACCCGTCGCGCGCCGGCCGAGTGCGATTCCCCAGCGGAGGACACCCCCGGGGAAGATGTTCAGCAGGAACAGCGTCACGATGGCGAACAGGAAAAAGGACATCTCCGAAATGGACTTGCCGATCACCGGGACCGTGAACTCGACGAGGTTCAGATAGTCGGGCAGCATGGCGACGAACAGGCCGCCGAGAGCCGCGCCGACGATGGTTCCCATCCCGCCCAGCACGGCCGCGATGATGACCTCGACGTTGATGATGACCGACATCAGCTCCGAGGGGGTCGGCGAGCCGACGGGCGTGTGGACGTACGCCGCGCCAGCCAGTCCGCCGATCGCACCGCTGAGGACGAACGCGAAGATCTTGAACTTGGCCGTACTCAGCCCGGCGGCCGAGACGGCGTTTTCGTCCTCGCGGATAGCGGTGAGGATCGACCCCGTGTTCGAGCGCGTGAGCGCCCACAGCAGGACGAACACGGCCAGAAACAGCCCGAGCGCGAGGAAGTAGTTGCTCACAAAGCCCAGGCCGACGAGGTTCTCCGGATTGCCCAGGCCCTGCTCGCCACCGAAGATGTCGCTCATGTAGATGAACACCTGGAGCAGGATGAGCGGTGCGACCAGCGTCACCAGCGACAGGTACGGCCCCTCGATACGCAGGGCCGGCACGCCGATCATGACACCGGCCACAGCGGCCAGCAGGACACCGCCGAGGACGGACACCCACGGCGAGAGCCCGTGGCCCATGTTCAACATCGCGGAGGTGTAGCCCCCGACGGCGAAGAACAGGCCGTGACCGAAACTGATCTCGCCGGTGTAGCCGGAGACGGCGTCCCAACTCATCGCGAACATGCCGAAAAACAACGCGGCCGCCAGGTTGTACAGCCCGAGTTCCCACGAACTGGCCGGCAGTATCATGACTACGAACCGGCCGACGACGGGCAGCGAGACCAGCAACGGCATCGCGATGAGGAAGGCGAGTCCGAACACGCCAATCTTCTGTCGCAGCGGCAGTCCGAGCGGATTCAGTCGCCCGAGTAGCAGGCGTAGTCGAGATGTGTCGTTGTCAGTCATTGTATCACTCCGCGAACTCCCGGCCGAAGAGGCCTTCGGGTTTCACTAACAGTACGACCACGAGGACGACAAGCGGTGCCAGCCCCTGCAGGCTGGACGAGATGAGGTTCGTCGTCGCGATCTCGAGGAAGCCGATGAGGTACGCACCGACGACGCTGCCCCGGATAGAGCCGATGCCGCCGACCACGACGATGGAAAACGAGAGCACCAGTTGTGCCTGCCCCATCGCGAAGTCCGCGGTCAGCCACGACCCCAGGAACAGTCCGGCGATGCCGGCGAACGCGCCCGCGATAATCCAGGTGATCAGGTTGATTCGACTGCTCTGAATCCCAACCAGTGACGCCCCTTTGTGGCTCATGCTGACCGCCAGGATGCCCTTGCCGGTCTTGGTGTAGTTGACGAACAGGAACAGCAGGCCGATGATGATCCACGAGACGACGAACATCACGCCCAGCAGATTCTGGAACGTGGCGCCGGCGAGAGAGAACTGGCCCTCGATGAGCTGCGGGATAGACCGGCTGGTCGTCCCCTCGAAGACGACGATGGCCTGTTCGATGACGACGCTCACCACGAGCGTCGTGATCATCACCATGATCGGCTCCTCTTCGAGACGCTTGACCATGCCCAGATACAGCAGACCGGCAAAAATCGCCGGGACAGCGACCGACGCCAGAACTGCCCCTGGGAGGCCGAGACCAAGCTGTCCGGCGTAGTACGCCGAGAACGCGCCCATCGTGATCGTGGCCCCGTGGGCGAGATTCAGGACACCCCCCACGCCGAAGATGAGGGTGAATCCGATTGCGATCAGCGCGTAGAGGGCGCTGATCATTGCCGCCTGTACGATGATTGTGAGTGCGACCGAGAGTGTACTTGCCATGTATTAAATAATGAACTGAAAAGGTCGGTCCGATCTATACCCAGGGCGGGGCTTGGTAGTCGGCACTCGAGACGTATTCGGGGTGGAGAACCTCCTGAGTGCCACTGCCGTCACTCTCCTGCCACTGCTGGAAGACAGGGTTGACGCCCGTTTCCGGCGGACTGTCGGTCCTGAAGTTGTACTTGATGTCGTGTGCGTACTCGTGGTCCTTTCCGTAGTAGTCGAGGCTCCCCGCCGTCCCCGTGTAGGAACTCTCCTCGAGTCCCGAGACGACTTCGTCGGCGTTGACCGTGCCGCGCTCGGTCGCGACGGTCGCCCACTGCATAATCGCGTCGTGGGTGATGTAACCGGTGTAGACCGGGAAGCCGCCGTAGGCGCTGTTGTAGTCCTGTGCGTACTGCAGGGTCTTGTCGGTGAGTTCGCTCTGTGGCGTCGCCGTGTTCTGCGAGACCGTGAAGCGGCAGGCACCACCGGTCTGGCTGTAATAAGCTGGGAGTTGCGTCAGCACGTGAATCCCACCGAACTCGAAGGGCCGCTGGTCACGTGCCCACTGGACGACTGCCGGCGTCCCGGTGTGGGCCATCGCGACGAAGGCCGCGTCGGCACCGGACTCCTCGACGGAGTCGTATATCGGACCGAAGTTCGAGGTCCCGGAGGCGTACCGCTCTTCCATCACCACGTCGACGTCCAGATCGCCGATGTGGTCGTCGATCGCCTGCTGGACCGGGTTGGTCCACTCGTAGTTCTCCACCAGCAGCGCCACCGATTCCCAGCCGAGGTCGTTGCCTTTGGCCTCGAGGAAGTCGACCATGTTCTGTCCGAGGTGATACCCGTTGATCGGGCCGGCTCGGAAGTGGTACTTGTACTTATCGTACTCCTCGTTGACCTGGTTGCTGGCCTTCGGGCTCGCCGCACCGCTCGTCATGTGGACCGTCTGCTGTTGCGATATGGGGTCCATCAACTGGAGCAGGACCTCGCTCGTGAACACCCCTGTCGTCATGTTGGCGCCTTCGTCGAGGGTCAACTCACGATAGCGTTGGCGACCCGTCGACGGGCTCTCTTGAGTATTTTTTATCGAAACGCTGACACTGTCGGCGTCCCCCAGTAGGTCGCTGCTGTTGTTGAGTTTCTCTGCGGCCAGTTCCGCCGAGTTGGCGATTGCGGCACCGATCGGGTTGTTCTCCGGGGCCGGTGCGAGCACGCCCAGAGTCACCTCACTCGGAATGCCTTCGGATGATTCCCCCGGGCCACCGCCGAGACAGCCTGCGAACCCCGTCGCAGCAGCCCCAACACCGGCCGCCTGAATGAACCGACGACGGTTCAGCTTCGATCTGTTTCCATTGTATTCGTCCCCAGTATTTTTGCTACCATTGGCGGCTCCAGCACTGCCACTACTTCCATCGTTAACCATGGTGTCTGTGCCCAAATTGTGAACAAGGGTAATAAATGTTCATGGCGTTTGTTGGCGGTGCGACAGAAAATCTGAACCCAATATAAAAGGCCTGGTATTAATGCCCTTCAAAGTCGGGGTCGCGGCCCTCCATGAACGCCGTCGCACCCTCCTCGTGGTCGTGGGTCTCGAAGACCTGGGCCTGGCCCGCAGCCTCGTTGGTCATGGCCTGGTCGAGGTCGCTAGTAAGTCCCTGCCGAATGAGTCGTTTCGACGTCTTCAGCGCCACTGTCGGGCCAGTGGCGATTCGGTCGACGTACTCGGCAGCCTCGTCCTCGAACTCCTCTTCGTCGTACACCTGCGTGAACAGACCGAGGTCTTCGGCCTCGTCGGCGTCGAGCATCGCACCGGTCAGGACGAGTTCCTGTGCCTTGTTCTGGCCGACGATTCGGGGCAGGAAGTACGACGTCCCAGTGTCGACCGCCAGTCCGACCTGCCGGAAGCCGAAACTGATCCGAGAGCCTTCGCTCGCGACCTGTACGTCACACGCGATTGCCAGGTTCGCCCCGGCGCCGAAACACGTACCGTCGATCTTGGCGATTACCGGCAGTTCGCACTCGTGGACCCGCTTCAGGGCCTCCGAGGTGTCGTTGATGTTCTGGACCTTCTCGAAGGGCGCGACCTCACCGTGGAGTCCTTCCAGCATGGCGTTGATGTCGCCACCGGCAGAGAACGACCCGCCAGCGCCAGTGATGACGACACATCGTGCGTCGGAGTCGCCGATCTCGTCCATGGCATCAACGATGCCGCCGGCCACGTCGCCCGTCAGCGCGTTCCGCATGTCCGGTTCGTTCAGCGTCACCGTCGCGATGCCGTCCTCAACGTCGAGAAGTACGGATTCGTCCGACATACTACGAACCACGTCGGCCCACCCGTTCAAAAAATTTCCCCATCCCCTACCACTGGTGAGTGGCTCGAGGTTGAGTCTAACATTGTAATTTCGACGGCCGGCGAACCGTTCCAGCGGCGTCTGGTCCGGCAGCGACTGTCTGACGTCCTCGTCTTCCATCGCTTCCTCGATGGACTCCGTGGCGACGTCGCCGGGTGCGATGGCGTTGACCCGAACCCCGGGTGCCTGGTCGAGCGCCATACTCTTTCGTCGTGCACGGATGTAGGTGTGCCACCGGTCGAATAATCGTTCGTGCCCGTCCGTGTCACAGGGCGCGGTTGTGCTGTACGTTCTGCCCGCGAGACCGGCCGAGTCTCGGAAGTCGGTGCCCACGTATCAGCGTGCGGTGAGATGAACGAAGGACAGTCCTTTTTCGGTTCCCTTGAGAAATAACGAACCGATGCTCTCGAACACGAACCGCCGCCGGTTCATGCAACTCGCAGGAACCGGAACGGCGCTCTCGATTGCCGGTTGTAACGCCCTCCAGTCCGACGGAACGCCGACCGCCGACGACACCGACGACAGTTCCGGTGGGGAGACCTCGGGAAGCGCGACGGTGACACTCCAGATACAGTTGGGCCAGCAGGCACAACGACAACTGCAGCAGCAACAGATTCAGGTGCAATCTCAGATCCAGAGCGGAGAGCTCAGCCAGTCGGAGGGACAGTCCCGGATTCGGGAAGCGTCGGCCGAGCTGTACGGTGACGCCATCGACTCGTTCCAGTCGGAGAACGACGGTGACACGGAGCTCACCGTCGAGGACTCCGTCGAGGCGTTCGGCGTGATACTCGTCTCGGGTACCCCCGAGGCGCTGATCGACTCGCTCTCGAGAGACGCAGTCGGGTCACTGTTCGCCGAGTCGACGTTCCAGCAGGCTCAGTCACAGGCCCAACAGCAGACGCAGGCACCGTCCGGAGACACGACGGGCACACCGTCGGGGTGATACTCCCTTGATGAGCGGACCCTCGGTGCCCCACTGGTTGGGCGGAGGCTTTTCGACGGAGCCACTCATACAATACGTATGCGTATTCACTGGCACCGGCGGGACCTGCGAGGTGCGGACAATGCTGGCCTCCGAGCGGCCACCGCCGCCGCGGCAGACGACGACAGACCCGGCGTCGTTTCCGTGTTCGTTTTCGACCGCGACGTGCTGACCCACGCTGGGCCGGCCCGCGTCGCGTTCATGCTCGACGCGCTCGATTCCCTCCGCGACTGGTATCGCGACCGCGGGAGCGACCTCCTCGTCCGGCGGGGCGACCCCCGCGACGTTCTCCCTGCCCTCGCGACCGAGTTCGAGGCCGACGGCGTCACCTGGTGTAAAGACTACTCCGGGCTGGCGACCGACCGCGACACTGCAGTCCGGCAGGCTCTCGCCGACGCCGACCGCGACCGCGAGGCCGTCCACGACGCTATCTTTCACAAGCCCGGTTCGATTACCACCAACGACGGCGACCCGTACCAGGTGTTCACGTACTTCTCGAAGAAGTGGCACGACCGGCCCAAACCCGACCCCTTCGACGCGCCGACCGGTGACGAGTTGGTCGACGTGTCCGACGACGAACCGCTCCCGACGCTTTCGGGTCTGGGATTCGACGAGCCGGAGGCCGACGTGCCACCGGCCAGTCCTGCGGCCGCACGCGAGCGACTCACCGAGTTCTGTGCCGACGACATCTACCGCTACGCAGAGCGCCGCGACTACCCCGCCGACGACTGCACGTCACGGCTCTCGGCTCATCTGAAGTGGGGCACCATCGGCATCCGGGAGGTGTACGAGGAGACCGAGGCCGCGAAGTTCGAGGTCCAGGACGAGAGCGAGGCCGCCGAATCGGTCCAGGAGTTTCAGGACCAGCTCGCCTGGCGGGAGTTTTATACACAGGTCCTCTTTTTCAATCCCGAAGTCGTCACGGAAAACTACAAGACGTACGAGCAGGCGGTCGAGTGGCGGGACGACCAGGAGGCGCTGCAGGCCTGGAAGGACGGCGAGACGGGGTATCCCATCGTCGACGCGGGGATGCGTCAGTTACGCGAGGAGGCGTACATGCACAACCGCCTGCGAATGATCGTCGCTTCGTTCCTGACGAAAGACCTGCTGCTGGACTGGCGACACGGGTACGACTGGTTCCGGCAGAAACTGGTCGATCACGACACGGCCAACGACAACGGCGGCTGGCAGTGGGCCGCTTCCACGGGGACCGACGCCCAGCCGTACTTCCGGATCTTCAACCCGACGACACAGGGGGAACGCTACGACCCGGACGCCGAGTACATCACGACCTACGTCCCCGAGTTGCGCGGCGTCGACCCGGACGTGATCCACGACTGGCCGACGCTCTCGCTGACCCAGCGCCAGCAGGCGGCCCCGGAGTACCCCGCGCCGATCGTGGACCACGGCGAGCGCCGCGAGCAGGCCATCGAGATGTTCGAGCACGCTCGCGGCGACTCCTAAAAGCGGGAGACTGCGGGGCCGAGCGCGCGTCACTCCCCGGACGCTAGCGGCTGTGTTTATACCACCAGACGCGCGAGGTGCGCGGGAGTCGGGGTTATGATGCGCTCTCGTATCGTTCGTACTCGTCTGGGAGACGGGCGGTACGGCGAGATTGCGCTCGTCGAAGCCCGGCGGGGCCCCTGGTTCCGGGTGTTCGACGCGCACGCGTTACCAGCAGCGTCCACGTCATCCAGTCGGCGGTCAGTAGCCGGTCGCTGTCCCGTGGCCAGGCGGCCGCTCTCCCCGTGACCGTCCTCGCGCCGTGGACTGGGAACGTCATTCACGCCACGGAGTATCCCGGTCGTCTTCCTGACCGGCACCGACCACTCCCTGACGAACTTCGACCCGACGTCGTTCAGCTTCGTGATCCCCGGTGCGGCGGGACGGTCAGAGTCGTCGAGTTCGGCGAAGTGGGAACGACGATACGACCCGTCACCCCGGTTGCCGAGAGCGCCGAGCAGGCACTCGGGGAGTGACGCCTGCCACCGGCCGCAGTGCCGCTCCTAGTCAGTCCTGGTTACGATTTGACTGGATTTTGTACGATATCACCCGCGGTCTAAACCTTTAACACGAGCGCAGACGACTAGTATAATGGAGGAGGATTACATATGTCAGAAAGCTCTAACCCTGAACTGCCACCATTACCGTACGACTACGACGCGCTCGAGCCGTCGATCAGTGAACAGGTACTGGAATGGCACCACGACACGCACCACCAGTCGTACGTGGACAACCTCAATGCCGCCGAGGAGTCGCTTGCTGATGCTCGTGAGAACGGCGAGTTCTCCGGCAGTGCTGCCGCGATGGGCGACGTCACCCACAACACCGGCGGTCACTATCTCCACACGCTGTTCTGGGAGAACATGGACCCGAACGGTGGCGGCGAGCCGGGCGGCGAACTCGGCGACCGAATCGAGGAGGACTTCGGCTCCTACGAGGGCTGGAAAGGCGAGTTTGAGGCCGCCGCGGGCGCCGCCGGTGGCTGGGCCCTGCTCGTTTACGACCCCGTCGCCAAGCAACTGCGCAACGTCCCGGTCGACAAGCACGACCAGGGTGCGCTTTGGGGCTCCAACCCGATTCTCGCGCTAGACGTCTGGGAGCACTCCTACTACTACGACTATGGTCCGGATCGTGGCAGCTTCATCGACGGCTTCTTCGATGTCGTCAACTGGGACAAGGCCGCCGAGGAGTACGACAAGGTCGTCTCGCGCCACGAGTAAGTCGGTACAACTACAGCGTTTCTTTCGACGCGTGACCCGTCAGTGGCCGGTCCGCAGTCGTCGAAGGGTGCGGGTCCTGTTCAGTACAGTTCGGACTCGTGACGGAGCGTGTCTCGCGTTATCTCCTCGACGGAGCGACAGCCCGACAGTCCCATCGTCAGGTCGAACTCCGCGATGAAGTTCCGGAGGTACGTTTCGACGCCGTCGGCACCGCCGACGGCCAGCGAGTAGGCGTACGGTCGGCCCAGTAACACAGCGTCGGCGCCGAGGCCGATGGCCTTGAACGCGTCCGAGGCGCGCCGAACTCCGCTGTCGAAGGTGATTGGTACCTCACCGTCGACCTCCTCTGCGACCGCAGGCAGGGCCTCGACGGCCGAAATAGAGCCGTCGACCTGCCGCCCGCCGTGGGTCGAGACGCCGATGCCGTCCGCGCCGTGTTCGATGGCCAGTCGGGCGTCCGCGGGGTCGAGGATGCCTTTGATAATAACGGGGAGGTCAGTGTTGTCGTGGACGAACTGGAGGTCGTCCCAAGTGAGGCTGGAGTCGCCGAAGATGTCGAGGTAGTGTTCGACCGCGGCCGACGGGTTCTCCTCGGGCGGCTCGTCGAGCTGCGAGCGGAACTCGGGGTCGGAGAAGTAGTTGCCGACACCCTCGCCTTCGAGGAAGGGAAAGTAGCCACGCTCGATCAGGCGCTCGCGCCAGCCCAGAATCGGCGCGTCGACGGTGACGACGATGGCGTCGTACCCCGCCCGCTCGGCGCGGTCGAGAAAGCTCTTTGCGATGGCGTCGTCCGAGGACCAGTAGAACTGGAACATCTTCGGGGTGTCACCGAGCGCCGCAGCCACGTCCTCCATGGGCTCCGTCGAGAGGGAACTCAGGACCAGCGGCACGTCCACCTCGGCAGCCCCCTGGGCAGTGCCGAGCTCCGCGGACTCGTGGAGCAGGGACTGGACGCCGAGGGGTGTCAACCCAATCGGCACGTCGAAGTCGACACCGACGATTTCCGTCGAGAGGTCACGGGACTCGACGCCCTGCAGCATCTTGGGGACGATCCGCCACGGCGAGAAGTCCTGGTTGCGCTCGAAGGTCTCGTCCGAGCCCGCGCCGCCGTGAACGTACGCGAGGCCCTCGTCGCTCATGGCCGCGTGAGCGGCCTCCCGGAGGTCCCCGTAGGAGACCGGGAAGTCCGTGGTTTCGTCTTCCAGCATCCCGCGGCGATATATCTCATTGACGCGGTCGTCGCCGAATCGGTCGGACTCTGGCATACACACCCGATACGGCGCCGTCTCAATACCAGTTTCGGCTGGTTACAGGTCAGTCAAACCGAACAAAGCGGCCGGCGTAGTTCCGAGAGGTTTAGCACCGTCGGTACGAACCGCCAGGTATGCCAGTTCCCAAATCCGAATTCGACGATCTACGCTCCCTGGAGTTTCGCGATCCCGACGAAGTGCTCGACGAAGACGAGATGTACACGGTCTACGAGATCGCCAGACTGTTCCAGGGGCTGGAACCGGGACAGGAACTCGACCCGGCCACGGAGGACATCCTGCTCGACTGGGCGGTTCCGTGGATGCTCGACAACAGCGACGCTTTCGTCTTCGCCGAACCTGCCGACGACAACGAACCCGGTCACTACGGGTTGGCGGTGGGTGAGACGGCCGACGAGGACGGTAGCGAGACGGACGACGAATGAAGCTGCTCGTCGCCGGCGCGGATCGGGTCGACGCCGGGAAGACCACTTTCACCGTCGGTCTGCTGGACTCTCTCGACGCGGTCGGATTCAAACCCCGTGCGGGCAACGACCACTGGTTCCACAACGACGACTACCGGTACGCCGTCGGACAGGGCCGCCTGTTCGGCAAAGACGCGAAACGACTGGCGGCGGCCAGTCCCGGAACCCTCGACCCCGAAGACGTCAATCCGGTCCACCGGCTCTGGCGGCCGTCACCCGGGTCGGGCACTGGGATGCTCGGCCAGACAGACCGGGAGTTCGTCGTCGACCGGGTCGCGGAGAACTACGTCGTCAACAACACCGTCGAGATGCCCGCCGAGGCACAGACGCACCTCCCGCTGGACGAGGCAGTTCACGTCTCCTCGCTCCCCGAACTGAACGAGGTGATGGGGAACCTACACCTCGTCGCGCTGGACGGGATCGCCCGGCGGGTCGCCGACCGGGAGCGCGTCGTGGTCGAGTCATACGGCGACGTGGCCCAGCCGCTACGGGAGTTCGAACCTGACGCGGTGGCCGTCGTGGAACCGGCTCGTGTCCGGATTTACGACGGAGAGCGGTACCGAAAGGCCTGTTCGATCACCAGTGGCGGCCCCGAGGAGGGGCAACTGGAGGAGCGCGTTCCGGCCGTCGTCGACCTGATCGACTCGGTGGGGTCGGCACCGCTTCCGGCGCTGTCGAGCGAGGAGCGGACGGATCCGTCGGCCGTCGCTAGCGCCTACGAGCGGGCGTACGAGGAACTGCTCGCGGTCACCGGGTGACGGTGTGACCGGTCAGCAGTCGGGTTCGACCACGACCTCGGTCACCTCGAACCGGGCGCCACCATCGTCGCTCTCGACGAGGTCGATCGACCACCCGTGTGCATCGACAATGCTTTTGACGATCGCGAGTCCGAGTCCCGAGCCCTCGTCGCCCGTCGAGAAACCGGACTCGAAGATGCGGTCGCGTCTGTCCGCCGGGACGCCGGAGCCGTCGTCTGCGACGTAGAATCCGTCGCAGTCGAGGCAGCCGACGCGGACGGAAGTCGGCTCTCCACGGTCCGCCTGCACCTGTGACTCCGGGGTCGTCTGGCCGGTTTCGACGGCGTCACCAGAGCTCGGAGAGTTCTGTTTGCCTGTCGAGCCATGCTCGACGGCGTTCCGAAACAGGTTCTCCAGCAGGCGCCGGACTCGATCTGGGTCGGCCGCGAAACGCACGTCGTCGTCGACGGTCAGGGTCGCGTCGTCGTCGGTTTCGACCATCTCCCAGCAGGTATCGACGACCTCCGAGAGCGCCACCAACTCGGTCTGCTCGACTGTCTGGCCCTGTCTCGCGACGGCGAGCACGTCCTCGATGAGTCCGTCCATCCGGTCGAGCGCGGTCTGTGCCCGGTCGAGGTGTTCGGAGTCGCGGTTCGCACGCGCCGACTCGAGGGAGAGCTGTGCGATATTGAGCGGATTCCGCAGGTCGTGGGAGGCGATGCTCGCGAACTCGTCGAGGCGGTCGAGTTTCGTCTGGGTCCGCTGGCGTTCGAGCTCGTGTTCGAGCATTCGGGCGATGAGTTCGGCGAACAGCGTCTCGTCGTCCGAGAACGGTTCCTCGCGGGGGGATTCGGCGACGAAACAGACCGTCCCGTACAGCTCTCCGTCGACCGAGAGCGTGGTGCCGTGATAGCAACTGAGACCGTGGCGTTCGTAGGCGGGGTCGTCTACCCAGTCCTGCTCTGCGGCGTCGTCGACCGCGACGGGGCCGTCGCTCGTGATGGTCCGGCGGCAGTACGTCATTCCCAGATCGAGGATGAGTCCGGGCGGAAACTCGCCGTCGTCGGGGTCGGTGCTGGCGACGGCGCGCCAGTAGTCGCTGTCGGTGTCGATCCGCGTCACGTGACCGTTGGCGACGCCAAGATACGCTTTGCCGATTCCCATCGCGCGTTCGGCCTTGTCCTCGAAGTCACCGTCGCTCTGCATCACCTCGTACAGTCGCCGTCTAGCCGTGGAGGCGTTCGGGTCAGTCCGGGTCATCTTCGAACAGTCTCGTACTCGTGTCGGTACTGCGCTTGAGACGGTGCCCACGCAAAAGTCCTGAGTTAGTGTCGAGGGCCGACAGTCGCGTTACCCCATCCGAGCGGCCTGTGCGGCTAGTTCGATGTCCTGGTACGGGTTCGTCTGGACGCTGGGGCCGTGCCCGGTGTGCATCTCGCCGAGGGATTCGGTGACGACCGACTGCAGGCGTTCGACACTCTCGATCAGGACCGCGCGGTTTCCCTCGGCGAGGTCGGTCCGGCCGAAGCCGCCGTTGGCGAAGACGAGGTCACCTGCAAAAAGGGTGCTGGCAGTCTCCGAGTAGAAACAGAGGTGGTCGTCCTTGTGGCCAGGGGTGTGGAGCGTGCGGTAGTCGTGGTCGCCCAACTGGACAGTTCCTCCGTCGTCGATAGCGTGGTCGACGTCGGAGTGGCTGGTGTCGTAGCCCCACACGTCCACGTCGAACTCGGCGACGATGTCCGGGCGGTTACCGACGTGGTCGGGATGCGTGTGGGTCAGGACGAGGGCATCCACGTCGTCGACGTGTTCGCGGGCCGCGCCGACGACGTCGAACTCGTTGCCGGCGTCGACAATTACTGTACGTTTCCCGTCCACGAGGAACGCGTTACTGGTGAACGCGCGGACGCCACGCGCGAGATTGACGATCATAATGAGAGTACAGCGACCGTCGGCTTTTGTGTGTCGCTTCGCGCTCAGACGACCCGCTGAACGGCTGAGGAGTCCGTTGGTCGTCGCGGACCGGTATCAACTGTGAGTATGGACCCACAGGGCTATGTGTGAGGAATGGTAAGTGCGTACAAGAACGCAGATGACGGACTCAGCAGTACCTGTCGTCCTCATCGTCGAAGACGAGCCGGACGTCGCCGAGACGTACAACCTCTGGCTCGCCGACGACTACGAGGTGCGGATCGCGGGGGACGGTGACGAGGGGCTCGACCGGCTCGACGAGGAGGTAGACGTGGTTCTGCTCGACCGGATGATGCCTGGGTTGTCGGGTGACGAAGTGCTCGAACGCATTCGGGAGCGGGAATTGAACTGTCGGGTGGCGATGGTGACAGCCGTCGAGCCCGACTTCGACATTCTGGAGATGGGGTTCGACGCCTATCTCAGCAAACCCATCAGGAGTGCGGAACTCATCGAAACCGTCGAGAAACTCTTAGAGCGTTCGACCTACGACCGCCTGCTCCAGGAGTACTACGCGCTGGTCGAGAAGCAGGCGACGCTCGAAACGGCAAAAAGCGGCGCGGAACTCGCAGAGAGTGATAAGTATGCACGGCTACAGAGCCGGGTCGCCGACCTGCAGGAAGAACTCTCCCAAACGATGGGCGGCGTCGAGGACGACACCGACTTCATCACGGCGATTCAGCAGATTAGCGGGAGTGAGGACTCGTAGCAACAATGTATGACTTAGCATCTGTTCTGAAGACTGAGGCAGTGTCGAACGTCCGCCCGGGGACCAGTATCTTGATTGCTGGCCCGGCGATGACTGGAAAGGAGAGCCTCGCGATTGAAATTCTGGCCGAAGGGTCCCGGAATGGCGACGGCGCGCTGGTCGTCTCGACCGGCGACAGTGCGGAGAACATCGTCGAGGACTACCGTGACCGCGTGGCCGGCGTCAGCAATCTTCAGTTGGGCGTCGTCGACTGTCGTGCCGAGGGTTCGAATGGCAGCCTCGCCGACGGGGATACCCCGCCCGGCCTGCACGTCCACAAGGTCTCCTCGCCGGGCGACCTCACCGGTATCGGCATCGGGATTACCAAGTGTCTGGAGGCGCTCCACGGTGCGGGCGCGGAAAATGGCCGCATGGCCCTGGTCTCGTTGTCGACGATGCTCACCTACACGGACCGCGAAACGGTGTTCAAGTTCTGTCACGTCCTCTCCTCGCGGCTGGACGCGGCGGGCTACGTCGGGGTGTTCACCATCGACAGCGGCGCCCACGACGACCAGACCCTGCAGGTTATCAAGCAGGCTTTCGACGGACTGGTTGAAATCCGGGACGGCGAGAGCGGCCGCGAGGGCCGCGTCATGGGGCTGACCGACGGCCCCACGGACTGGACGGCGCTCTAGATCGGTGCACCGACCAGTACCAGTCGTGCCAGTTCGTCGCTCTCGTTTCTGATCTGGCGGCGCTGTTCGGGGTCGATTCTGACGGCCTCGTTCTCGGCGAGCGTGACCGTCTCGTCGTCGAACTCCACGACGACTTCACCGTCGACGACGCAGTAGACCTCTTCCTGTCCGTCGTCGCCGTGGTCGTGTGGCCTGCCCTCCGAACCGGGCTCCAGTCGCATCACCGTCACGCCGAGTTCGTCGGTATCCAGGGCTTCCCTCAGGAACCACATCCCGCCGTGCTCGTCGTCGATGACGGACTCCACGTCGTCGGTGGCGGCTATCTGGTAGGCCATGCCGTCCGTTCGACCGCGATTGGCTTCAATCCGCCGACGCCGGCCACGCGGCGTACGCTAGTCGAGGATTTATGACTCTCCGCTCCGGGATGACGGTATGAAGGTCCGTCTACTCGAAGCCACCGAGGACCCCGAGGAGCTCATCTGCAACGCAGCTCGCAACGACTACATGACGGAGTTCGTCGGCGAGACGCCGTTCGACGAGGTCATGGCGTCTATCGACGGCGAGTCGCTCGAGACCAAGCAAGAGACACTGATCGGCCACCTGCTCGACCACGGCCACTTCGGCCCCTTCGAACACCCACAGGCCACCTTCGCAGTCGAAGGCGTCAGCCGCTCCTGTATGGCACAGATCACCCGACATAGGCACGTTTCGTTCGACGTGCAATCGATGCGGTACGTCTCCTTCGACGAGGTCGATCCGGACGAGGTGCGCGACGGCGAGATGGTCGTCACCCCACCGTCGGCGACCGACCCCGACTGGGTGGGTCGCAATCAGCAAAGCGGGTCCGTCGGCGAGGAGACAGCCGAGAAGCGCGAAACACTGTTCCAGGACGCGGTCGCCGACGCGGTCGAATCCTACCAGGAACTGCTCGACCTCGGGATGCCGCCCGAGGACGCACGGTTCGTCCTGCCCATCGGCACCGAGGTCAACATGGTCATGTCGATGAACGTCCGGATGCTGATGCACGTGGCGGACATGCGAGCGGCGGCGGATGCCCAGTGGGAGATACGGCAGATGACCGAAGAGATACTCGACCTCGCGGCCGAGTGGTGTCCACTTACATTCGAGCACTACGACGAACACATGAAAAGCCGGAAGAACCGGCTGGCACCCTGAGAGGCCCCCGGTCCTGGCGGACGCCCGATTCCACCAGCCAACCACCCGAAAGCGGGGGTTCGAGCGACGGGCCCACGGCAACGAAATGTGGCAGACGCAGTGTTTTTATGAACTCCCGGGGTTCTTGTCCCACTAGATGTCTCGTCCGCTCTCGCTCGCTTTCGCCTGTATCCTGCTCGTCGGTGTAGCCTTGGGACAGGGCGCGGTCGGCGGTGCCCTGGGGGAAGGGGGGGCAACCGGCGTCGACAGTGCCGCGACGCAGGCCGACGAAGAGGGGGCGCTCGCGACGCCACAGCAGTTCGAGTCGACGCGGTTCGTCGTCACGGTGTACGCGAACGGCTCCGCACGGTGGACGTTCAAGCATTTCACCGGCGGCCCGCTGAACAACAGCGAGCGCCAGCAGTTCCGTGACTACGCCGACACCTTCGAGACGCGGGAGACCGACCTCTGGGTGAGTTTTCGGAACAGTGCACGGGCTCTGACCGCCGCCGGGGGTGGCACGACCGGCCGAAACATGTCCGCAGAACGGTTCTCTCGGATGGCCAGACTGAATCCACAGGGTAACAGCGGCGTCGTCGAAATGTCGTTCCTGTGGACGAACTTCACACAGATGTCCGGTGATGGCGTGATGGTCGGTGACGTATTCCAGGGGGAGTTCTACGTCGGCGAGAACCAGCGGCTCGTCTTCCAGGCTGGTCCGGGACTGTCGCTACTGCCGGATCGGAGTGCTCCAGAGCCGGACAGCACGACCAGCAGAGAAACCGGTGCTAGCGTCAGCTGGGTCGGTCCGCAGTCGTTCACCGACGACAATCCGAGGGTCGTGTTCACGACTGGCGCTCCCGGTGCGCTCGGTGACGGTGGCGACGTCGCGACCACCACAGGCAACCCGGCTCAGGTCTCGAACGACGGCGGCGGGTTCTCGCCGATGTTCCTCGTCGCCGTCCTCGTAATCGCAGTCGGTGTCGGGGCAGGTATCGCCTGGCGGACCGAGATGTTCGGGTCGACGGCGACCGAACCGGAAGACACTGAGGACTCAGGTGCCGGAGCGACGGCCGATACCGCCACCGACGACGCGTCAGCGGCCGAATCGGAGCAGGAGTCGCCGGTTCCCGGGGAGGAGTTGCTGACCGACGAAGACCGAGTCATCTCACTGCTCGAGGACAACGGCGGACGGATGAGACAGGCCAATATCGTCGACGAGACCGGTTGGTCGAAGTCGAAAGTGAGCATGCTCCTCTCGGACATGGAAGACGACGAACACATTAGCAAGTTGCGAGTCGGCCGCGAGAACATCATCAGTCTCAAAGGACACGAACCGGACGCGGCTGGCTCGCCGTTCGACGACGAGTGAGTGGGTAGATACAGACCCCCGGGTTACGCGACGGCCACCCGCACGGCCCGCGCGCTCCGTCCCTGACAACGCTGCGTGGGAGTCGGTAGCAGTGTCGTTTGGAACACGACCTGCAGGGCGCCCTCGGTGCCGGTATCGGGTGCCAGCAGGCGGATGGTACGACGAAGCACGGTGGTCTGAAAGCGGAACTGTTAAACACAACTCGCAGTTATCGTGTGACAGATACGCTGACGGCGTACGTGACGCCTGAAGCCGGTTCGCTCCGATGGTGTAGTCCGGCCAATCATATTGCCCTCTCACGGCAATGACCAGGGTTCGAATCCCTGTCGGAGCATACAATCCCCGTTCCTTCCTGCGGTTTTCTGCCCTGTGACGTGGAAAACAGAACCATGGTCGAGGGCAATCATCCAAACGTCGATAGAATAGCACCGACGCCGTACGGCGATTTCCAGAGATATCTCGTTGCTAAAGGGGCAATCAACGAAACCCGATTCACGCCATCGCCTTCCTGCGATTTCCAAAGCTGCACCCAGGTAACTTGCCCGGAGGCAATCGAGGTGGGTGCATGACCGACCTCGAAGGCATCACGGTAGTGCCCGGGCCTACCGAGGAACGACTCAACGAACGCCAGTTGGTTGACTACCGGTCCCAGCGTGAGTCCTGCCTGGACTGGTTATTGCACTTCGGCAAGAACCCAAAGAAAGCGGATGGCTACGCTCGCACGACGGTCAAGTATCGGTCCAACCGCATGGATCAGTTCTATCGGTGGGTGTGGAGCGAAGAGAACCGATACACCACGAACGTCACCCACGATCACGCCGACGCGTGGCTGCGCCACATCGCACGCCAGGACAAGTCCAACGCGCACAAAGACAACTGCCGCAAGGCAGCGATGATGCTGTTCAAATGGCGCACGCACGAACACGGAATGGACGAGTGGAATCCCGAGCTCAGCTTCTCGACGAACGATAGCACCGTAAATCCGCGCGACTACCTGACGTTG
>NZ_JAQCNH010000025.1 GCF_028275115.1 Halorientalis sp.
CCTCGAGGAGGACGAACTACACGCCCGGCCCGTCGTAACCGAACGAGACCGGCAGGCTGTACGGCTCGTCGTCGCTGGCCAGCGAGAGGGCCCCGTATCTTTCCCCTCGGGCAGGTCGTCGACGTCGCTCGGGTTCATCCGCGTGCCGACCCACTGACCGGCTGTGTCCACGGCCATACGTCGACGTTGATACGAAACGGGTTCTCACTGTTTCCCACAGAGAATAGTTCGGCCTCGAACCCGCTGTCGTTGCCCGGAGAGAGCCCCCTCAGCTGACGCCCGTCCAGTTACACGAGAGGCAACCGAACACGCCCTGCCCGTTGACCGTCTCGCCGCCGCAGGTCGGACAGGCGAACTGTCCACCGTCGGTGACGACGACCTGATGGTCGGGCGTCCTGACGGTTTCGGTCTCTGCCGTCGTGTCTGCCTCCGTGTCGGCGTCGGTCCGGAGCGTACTCGCCAGTTTCGGGTGACACTCGGCACAGACCCAACGCTGCTCGCGGTGGGTTACAGTCTCGGTAATCGCGCGGTGTCTCCACACGTGAAGAACTTCGTCTTCACAGGCGTCGCATTCTACCATGCTTACTACGACAACTGTCCTGGTATAATAAAAATCTTCCCCTGAATGTGCAGCAATACTCCTCAGAACAAATATATCGTCCTTATATTCTCCGAGAGCCAGCTACGGACGTGTTATTTTGCCGTGAAGAATTCGAAGACTCGAAGCTCCGACAGAAACAAACGCCGGTGACCGAGGAGCAGACCGGCTCAGGCACCGACCGCGAACCAGGCGAGAAAGACCGCGAGACTGCCCAGTGCGGTGCTGGCGACGGCGTGGACGCGGAGACGGTCGAGCAACTGGTGGGCGTGGTCGGTAACCTGTGCGACTTCGCCGACTTCGCCGCCGACCTCACATCGTGGGAGGAAGTCCATCGCGATGTGGAGAAACACGCCGGCGGCGAAGCCGAACACGACCGCGTTGAGAGCCGGAACGGCCGGCACGTCGAGCAGTGCGGTCGGGATGGCCGTGATACCGACCCCCGCCGCAGGAAGCAAGACGGCGGATGCGGAGCGGTTATTGGAAGCCAGCCGCCGCGCTGCGGCGTAGCCAGCCGGCCCCTTGTGCGAGACGATAGCCAGTCCGAGTAGGAGTCCGAGTTCCGGCATCGCCGCGTACACGAGCCCGATTATCGCGCCCGCAGAGAGCGCGTGTGCCGACAACTGCACCGCCGTGTTGTCGAACGCCGCGTTCACGTGTGAGAGCCGGTGCCCGAGAACGTGCGAGCCGAACCCGACGAGGATACCGGCGGCGATGCCGAACCCCCCCACTCGCGGGTCGAACCCTATCGCCTGTGGCACGAGGAACACGGTTGCACTCGTTATCATCGCCCCGCTGGCCAGTCCGTAACCCCAGACCAGTCGCCGCGCGCCGCCGACCTCGGCCGCCCGGACGCCGAGCGGAATCGACCCCGCCATCGCCGCGAACGCGACCCACGCAATCACCAGCACCTTCCACAGATTCACGAGCACCGCGACTCCCGAGAGCGCGACCAGGAGGCCGACCCCTCCGAGGCCGACCAGCGACGGGCGCTCGCCGCTATTAATAATACTGGTCTCTGTATTATTAGACATCTGGTTGTTATACCGGCAATCGTAATAATAAAGCCTCCGGTCCGTCGGCCGGTCGAACGTGTGGTCTCAACGGGTGCCGCGTTTCCACGCTTTCAGGTCGAGCACGCCACCGTCGAGGTCGTCGGCCGGGGCGTCGGTCGCCGCCCAGCGGAACATCGGGGCGACGTCTGCCGGGTCCCGACCGGTGCCGCCAGTTAGTTCGGTCGCGACCACACCGGGGTCGACGACGCTCACGGAGTGGTCGAGGTCCGCCGCGAACCCGCGCGCGATAGCCTCGGCCGTCGCCTTAGAAACAGCGTACGACCCGTAGCCCGGCTTCGCCTCCCGGGCGACACCGCCGGACGTGACGAGCAGGCGCGCGTGAGGGCTCAGATGCGGGAGCGCCTCGCGGATCGTAGTGAAGGTCCCGCGCCCGTTCGTCCGTAGGTGGTCGTCGAAAGCCGCGTACGACTCCGACGCGAGGGACGTCTCGCCCGCTGGCCCGTGGTAGACGCCGGCGTTCGCGACGACGATATCGATTCCGCCGCCCTCGCGGGCCGCGGCCTCCATCAACCGCTCCACGTCGAACTCGTCACGCACGTCCGCCCGCTGTGTGGTCACTGCCCCGTCGGTCGGTTCGACCGCTGCCGCCAGGTCGTCGAGTCCGTCGGCGTCCCGTGCACAGGCGACGACGTGTGCCCCTGCGTCGGCGAACTCGCGGACGACTGCGGCACCGATACCCCTGCTCGCGCCAGTGACGACTGCTGTCTCCCCGTGCATTGTTTCAACGTTCGAGCGTGACCCACATGGCGGTTTCGTATGACCGGCCGACGAACCACACTGATGAGCCACCTCTTTTATAAACGCTCCAGCCCCTACGTTGGACAATGAGTTCACTCGCTGGAACGACTATCGACATCGTCGGCGGTGGGTTTGGGGGACTGTCGACCGCGTGTTATCTCGCAGACGCCGGCGCTGACGTTCGGGTGCTCGAAAAGAACGAACAGATGGGCGGGCGTGCCAGCCGACTCGACGCCGACGGCTTTCACTTCAATATGGGGCCGTCCTGGTACCTGATGCCCGACGTGTTCGAGCGTTTCTTCGGCCACTTCGGGAAGTCCACCGACGACTACTACGACCTCGACCGGCTCGATCCCCACTACCGCATCTTCTTCAAAGACGGTGACCAGGTCGACGTGTCCGCAGACCGCGCGGACGTCCGAGAACTGTTCGCCGAGTACGAGGACGGTGGTGGTGAAGCCTTCGACAACTACCTCGAAGAGAGCGAGTCCAACTACGAACTCGCCATGGAGAACTTCGTCTACGAGGACCGTCCTCGTCTCAGGGACTGGGTAGACCTGGACGTGATGAAAGCCGCCCCCGTTGGGCTGAAACTGCTGGGGAATATGCAGGGTCACGTCGAAAAGTACTTCGAGAACCCAAAACTCCAGCAGATCATGCAGTACACCCTCGTGTTCCTCGGCGGTGCGCCTCACAACACGCCGGCACTGTACAACATGATGAGCCACGTGGACTTCAACCTCGGCGTCTACTACCCCGTCGGCAAGGACGACCGCGACAACGGCCTCGGCGCGGTCGTCGACGCCACGGTCGACTTGGGCGAGGAGCTAGGCGTCGAGTACGTCACCGACACACCGGTCGACGAGGTCACTCGCCGGAAAGACGGGTTCCTCGTCGCCACGGAGAACGGAACGGAGTACCACCCCGACCTCGTGGTGAGCGACGCCGACTACGCGCACACCGAGCAGGAACTCCTCCCCGAACACGAGCGCCAGCACGACGCCGACTACTGGGAGTCCAAAACCTACGCGCCCTCGGCCTTTTTGATCTACATGGGCGTTGAGGGCGACGTGGACGACCTCGCTCACCACACTCTCGTTCTCCCGGAAGACTGGGACCCCCACTTCGGGCAGATTTTCGACGAACCGGCCTGGCCCGACGACCCGGCGTACTACATCTGTGTCCCCTCCGAAACCGACGACACCGTCGTGCCCGAGGGTGATACCGACGCCTACAGCAACCTGTTCGTACTGGTTCCGATCGCACCCGACCTGAACGACGACGAGGCCACGCGGCAGCGCTATCGCGACGAGATTCTCGCCGATATCGCCGAGCACACTGGCACCGACCTCCGGGACCGAATCGCCTTCGAAGAGCGGTTCTCGGTCTCCGAGTTCGCCGACCGGTACAACTCCATCCAGGGGACTGCGCTGGGACTGGCCCACACCCTGAAACAGACGTCGCTCCTGCGGCCGTCCCACCGGTCCTCTGCTGTCGACGGACTCTACTTTACGGGGTCGTTCACCACCCCTGGCATCGGCGTTCCAATGTGTCTCATCAGTGGCGAACACACCGCAAACGCTGTGATAGAAGACAGATGAGCGACAGCGCAGCCAGCAACCGGTTCGAATCGGTCACCAGCTACCTCCCCTCCGAGGAGACCCGATTCGGCTATCTGTTCTGGCTCTCGCGCCCGCGCTTCTGGCTCTATCTCGGCGGCCCCGTCATCGTCGGCGCGACGTTCGCCGCTGGCAGCGTGGCCGAACTGTTCTCGCCAATCGCCGTCATGCTGTTGGCGTATTTTACCGTCCCCGCGAACGTCTTCCTTTACGGCGTCAACGACGCCTTCGACGCCAACATCGACGAAATCAATCCCAAGAAAGACGAGAAAGAAGTGCGTTACCGCGACGATATCTGGATTATCATGGCGGTCACACTGAGTGGCGCGCTCGGCGGCATGTTCATTTTCCTCCTGCCGTCGGCCGGAACACAGGTGTTGGCACTGTGGGTGCTACTGGCCGTCCAGTACAGCGCGCCGCCCCTGCGGTTCAAAACGACGCCGTTTCTCGACTCCGTGTCGAACGGCCTGTACATTCTCCCTGGCGTGGTCGCGTTCACCGCCGTCTCCGGCGAGTTGCCCCCGCTCCTGGCCATCGTCGCCGGATGGTTCTGGACGATGGGGATGCATACGTTCTCGGCCATCCCCGACATCGAACCCGACCGCGAGGCCGGCGTCCGGACGACCGCGACCGTCCTCGGCAAACGGCGAACGTACTACTACTGTGCAGCCTGCTGGCTGGCAGCCGCAGCCGCCTTCGCGCAGGTTCACGTCGTGCTCGGTGCCCTCCTGTTGCTCTACCCGGTGCTGGTGTTCGGTATCGCTTTCTCCGGGGTCGACGTGGACGACGCCTACTGGTGGTACCCCGCTATCAATACGCTAATCGGGATGCTGATGACCATGGGTGGCCTCTGGGCACTCCTGTTCGGATATGGCGGTTGAGACGCCCACTCGCGACGCCGTTGAGGCCGGCCTCGACGACCTCGTCCAGGAGAATCGCTTCACCATCGCCGTCGTCTTCCCCGCCGTCGGCGCGATTATGTTGCTCGCCAGCGCCGAGGCCCTGTTCCCCGCCCCGCTCAACTTCAACCCTTATCTGGTCCTCCTCGGGACCGTTGTGATGCGACTCCCGCTGATCGCCGGTGTCGCGCCACTCCTGGACCGCCGTGCGACTGCGGCCCTCCTCGCGCTGACGGCATACTCCTACGGTATTGAGTACGTGGGCGTGACCACTGGCTGGCCCTACGGCTTTTTCGAGTACGGCGTCGAACTCGGGCCGATGCTGCTGGACACCGTGCCTCTCGGGCTCCCGATTTTTTTCTTCCCGCTCGTGCTCAACAGCTACCTGCTCTGTTTGCTTTTGCTCGGCGACCGGGCGAGTCGGTGGGCGGTCCGGCTCCCAACAGTCATCGCGACGGTCCTCATCGTCGACCTGGTGCTGGACCCAGGTGCGGTGGCACTTGGCTTCTGGGCCTACGACGGGGGCGGGGCCTACTACGGCGTGCCGTGGTCGAACTACCTCGGGTGGGTCCTCTCGGCCACCGTGGCCGTGGGCCTGTTCGATCTCGCGTTCGACTGGACGAACCTGGTTGCCCGCGTGCAGTCGTGTGCGTTCATGCTCGACGACCTGGTGAGCTTCGTGATCCTTTGGGGACTTATCAACGCCTACTTCGGCAACTGGGTGCCGGTGGCGTTCGCCGGCCTGCTCTTCGCGGGCCTCGTCGAAATCGACCGGTTCGACTTCCAGGTCCTCCGGACGGTGCCCGGGCTCTCCAGCCGGCTGTGACTGCGACCGAAAGAAATTACTCGGTGAGCGGTGGTTCCTCGAACATGACACGAACTGCGCCAATGGACTACCAGACGTACGCGAAAGGGGGCTTTTTGTTTGGCCTCGCACTCCTCGTCGTCGGTGTCGTCGGGTCCGCCGTCGGCCACATGCTCTTCGAATCGATCCCCGCCTGGGAAAGCGCTCTCTTCGTCGGCGCGGAGTTCGCCGGCCTGACTATCGGGCTTTTTTCGCCAATCGTGTTCGGCATTGTGCTCCCGCTGATCGAGTAGTCACTGCGTGGGGGTCCACTCGGGCGGTTCCGGCCCGGGCGAGGGGGTCGGTGCCTCACCGATGGTCGAGACCCGCTCGAACACCGCTTCCGGGTCCTTGTTCCAGTGCCAGTGCCAGCGCGTCTTGGCGATCAACCAGAGCTTTCGCGTCGTCGCGAGACTCGGCGTCTCCGAGAGGACGTCGTAGTCCCGCTTCCTGATCAGCCGGTGGTGGTCGGCGTACAGCACCGCCGCAAGCAGGACCGCGAACTGGCAGTCGTCCGGGAGATACTTGATCCCGGCGACCCCCTCACGATACAGTTTCTCCGCGCGGGCCATCTCGTGAATCATCGCCGACCGGAAGCCGTCGGACAGCTCCAGGTCCTCAATGTCCGCCTCGGAAACCCCATACTGTTTCAGCGTCTCCCGCGGGAGGTAGATTCGGTCGCGGTCAACGATGTCCTCACGCACGTCGCGCAGGAAGTTCGAGAGCTGGAACGCCTCCCCGAGCGCTCTGGCGTGTGGTCGCGCCACGTCCGGATCGTCGACGTTCATAATTCCGGTCATCATGTACCCGACCGCCGACGCCGAACCCCGCATGTACGCTTCGAGTTCGTCGTACGTCTCGTAACGATTCTTCTCGATGTCGGTCGCCATCGCGTCGACGAACAGTTCCACGTCCCCTTCGGTGATAGCGGACTCGCGGCGAACCTCGTCGAACGCCTGCAGGACCGGGTCGTCGGTCTCGCGACGACCGAGCGCCGCCTCGCGGAACCGTTCCAGTCGCTCCCGCTGTTCGGCCGGGGTGAGGTCGTTGTCCTCGTCGTCGACGACCTCGTCGGCAATCCGGAAGAACGCGTACAGAACGTAGGTCTTGTGGCGGATTCGCTCGGGTAACAGTCGCGTCGCGTAATAGAACGTCTTGCCAGTCTGCCGGTGAATCTGCCGGCTCTCCTCAAGTGAGTCGTTCGTTACCATTCTCTGATAGTTCGTATGGTCAGATGGACGCCGCTCTCGCTGTGGGGATGGGGATGGAAACCGTTCACGTTGACAGATGTAGGGGCCGAACTGGTTTAAGAACGGTACCTTACTGGTTGGTACCGAACCTCTTGAAGCGCGTACACGTTCGGAAAGTGTTTTTTACGAAGTTGGTTCAAGATGTACGTATGGCTCGCCAACAACTCGAAACCGCGGCAGAGAACCTCCGTACAGCGAGTGACGCGACGACCGACGAGGCCAGCAGTCGCCTGGACGACCTAGCCGACCAACTCGACGACCTCGCCGCCCGGGAGTCCGGACCCGACCACGGCCGACTGGCTCGTATCCAGTCCGCGCTGGCAGACCTCGAAGACGGGGTGAGTACGGAGGCCGGCGAGGACATCGACGACGCCGACGACGCGATCAACGGCTATCGTGAGACCATTGAGGGCGGCGTCTGAGTCCCGGAACCTCTTTGCTATCTGCCGCCCGACGTTCGAGTGAAGGGAGCATGCGACACGAATCGATGGGGCTCTCGAAAGCCCACCGCCAACTGCTGCTCGCGTCGGAACTGACCGTCGACCGCGCGCTGAGCGAACGACTGGCCGACCTGGCCCATCGAGTCGGTGAACTGTCCGACGACAGCCCCGACCACGAGACAGTCCGGAGTATCGAAGCGCAACTCCGATCCGCCGCTCGTGACACCCACCCCGACGTGCGCGCCGCTATCGGCCGTGCCCGAGCGCTGCTGACGCCCTACTGCGAGCCGACCGACTGACACCGTCGCGGCTGGACCCGGATCGTCCGCCTGACTGTTCAGGAGAGTTTTATACTCACGACGAACTACTCGCGCTCGTGCCGGACGGTGACGAGTGGATTACGGGCCGAAGCCGTGAGGCGGTCGCCGAGCGGGTCCGGGTCGTCATCGCCGCGGAATTGAGGGAAGACGAGGCCGAACAGATCGCGCGTACTGTCGCCCGTGTCATCGGCGAGTTCATAAAAGAAGCGGACGACGCAGCGTCACTCGTCGCTGCCGTCGGTGACGCGGCCGACGACGTGATCCAGGCCGTCGCCGACACCGTCATGGACAATCTGCCCGCCCTGCGACACTCGGTGGTGATCCGCCGCTCCGTGCGCCGGGTCGTGACACGCCTCACCAGCGGCCGGGCCGAAGCAATCGTCCAGCAGGTCGGCGACGAGATAGTCGAGACGCTGATCGAGAACGGCCGCACCGAGGCACTGGTCGACGCGTCGCTCGAAATCGCCATCGAGACCGCTATCGAAGGTGGGTACGCCGATGACCTGACTCGGGAAATCTTCGACGACGGGGTCACACAGATCATCGGGGAGGACGGCACCGAAACCGCCTGAGCGGCGACGCGCCCTCACACGCGAGGGAATCGTCTTGTTCGCATCTCCCGGCCCGAATGTACGGAAGACGCGTGCCAGACCGAGTTCGACAGCACGGAACGGCAGGCAGTCGCCGACGCGCTCAAGCGGGAAATCGACGATCAACTGACCGTCGACGGGACGCCGGCGGTCGGTCTCGGCACCCTCGACGCACACGACGAGATCGGCTTATGACCGAGACCGTCGAAGACGAGTATCCGGCGACCGGATCCGCCTCGGCGGACTGAGTGCCGGTCTCCGGAGTAGCCGGCTCCGTCCGGACCGTTCATGCCGGTTGGGCACGACAACCGAGTTGATGCGTTCCGCAGCGTTCACCGACCTCATCGGTCCGGACGGCGTTTCGATCGTCGAACAACCGACCCCAGAACCCAAACGCGGGGAGGCGACAGTCACCGTCGACGCGTGTTCGGTCAATCACCACGACCTCTGGATCCTCGAAGGCGACTCCGCGATGGTCGACGCGGACGACCTGCCGTTCGTCAGCGGCCTTGACGTCGCCGGGACCGTCGACGCCGTTGGGGAGGACGTCGCGGGCGTCGAACCCGGCGACCGCGTGGTCCTCTGTCCGAACGAGACCTGCGGGACGTGCCGCCACTGTCGAGAGGGGCCGGAGAACCTCTGTGAAAACTTCGCGCTGTTCCACGGTGGGCTGGCCGAAACGGCCCGCGTCCGCGCCGACCGCCTCGTCACACTCCCCGACAACGTGGGGGCCGTCGAGGCCGCGGCGCTCCCCACGGCCTACATGACTGCCTTCCACATGCTTCGGCGGGTCGACGCCAGCCCGGGAGATCTGGTGTTCGTCCCGGGCGTGACCGGCGGCGTCGGGGTCGCGAGCGTGCAGCTCGCGGACGCGCTCGGCGCACACAGCGTCGGCACGTCTGCCTCGCGAGCGAAACTGGATCGCGTCGAATCGCTCGGCCTCGACCACGCGGTCGAGAGCACCGACCCGGACGTGATTCGAGACGCTATCGAGGATGTCGGGTCCGTCGACGGCGTTCTCAACCATCTCGGTGGCGAGTACACGCAACTCGGCCTCGACGTGCTCCGGCGCGGCGGCCGGATGGCGGTCTGTGGCCGGACGGCCGGCGGCACGTCCGAGATCGATATCCCACACCTCTTTCTCGGCCACAAACGGATCGTCGGGAGCACGATGGGGACACAGGGTGACCTGCGGCGACTCGTGGACCTCGTCGCCGACGGCACGCTCACGCCGGCGGTCGACACGACGTATTCACTCGACGAGACGAATGGGGCGTTTGCGGCGATGCAAAACCGTGAGAGCGTCGGGAAACTCGTCGTCACGCCGTAGTCGACCCACCGACGAACAGGCGTCGGCCGGCCGGGTCAGGAATCTGCGCTGCTCCGGCCGAGCAGGCGGTCCGCGAGGCTGCCGAGTGACTTCACCGCGACGTTGACGTACAGACCGACGAGGAACGCGAGGCCGGCCGCGTACTGCTGGCCCGACCCGCCGTTCGTGAAGGCAGCGCCGGCCGCGAACAACAGGTAGACGCCCGCGGCCAGTACCCACGCCGCCGGCATACGGAGCGCCATCTCGGCCAGTTCCTCGATTTCGCTGTACTCGTCGTACGCCTCGACGTTCGTCATGAGCTTGGTGAACACGTACCCCAGCGCGCCGAGCGACGCGTAGAGATACACGTACGGTGGGACGACCACCGCCCCGCCCGGGGCCGTGAGCCAGCCATCGACGGGCACGAGACCCGCCGAGAGCCCGATTCCAACCAGCGTTAGCCCCGTGAGTACCCCGATTAGGAGCCAGTTGCCTGCCGACCACCCGTCGACCGCTCCGGCGTCACCGGTCGCCTCATCCGTCCGTTCGGGAGACTGCGTGTCCGCGTTACCCATACCCGAGACGATGCCACGTCCAAAAATAAGTGTACGTGCTCGTGCAACGAATGCTCGCGGTGTGTCTCCGGGTGCTACTGGTCACGACCCGCTCGGCGGCCGTTCGAGCAACGATGCGGTACCGATTTTGCCAGCCGACGGCACGACCCCTCTGTCCGCAGCGAGGACCGAGTTGGCATCAGAGTCGTCGCTCCCACTCCTCTGCGGGCATCGACTCGCCGGTGATGCCGCTGGCCCCCTGTGCGAGCAAGCCTGTGGCGGCGTCGTTCATCACGTCGGGGTCGAGAATCGCCTCTCGTTCGTGTGCCGGCAGGTGGTCCCAGAAGCCGGTCTCGGCGCGACCACCTGGGTCGAGTGCGTTGACGTTGACCCCGTACTCGTCGAGTTCGTCGGCCTGCGTCCGGGTCAGTCCCTCCAGTGCCCACTTCGAGGCGACGTACGGCCCCCACCGCGCCGACCCGCGTCGACCCAGGCCCGACGAGATGTTGACGACGTTCCCGCCGCCCGCATCGACCATCTCCGGGACGGCGTACTTCGAGAACAGAAAGACACCGGTGACGTTCACGTCCACGATCTGCCGGAAGTCCTCGGTTTCGACGTCGTGGAGCAGCCTCCGTTCGTCGTACATGTTCAACAGGCCGATGCCGGCATTGTTGACGAGGCCAGTGACCGATCCGTACTCCTCGACCGTCGCGTCGACGACACCGTGTACTGCACTCTCGTCGGTGACGTCGGCGGGTGCGACGAGTACCGCGCCGTCCACGGCGGCGGCGACCGCCTCCAGTTCCGACTCGCTGCGAGCGGTCACCGTGACGGCCGCGCCCTCCCGAGCGAACCGCTTCGCCATCGCTGCCCCGAGTCCCTGGCTCGCGCCGGTGACGATTACCACTTCGCCTTCGAGCGTCGTCATAGTCGACGTAGTGGTTCGACTACAAAAAAGAAGCCGTCACGCGGGACCACCGTTCCCCCCTCTTGGCGGTCCGCCTCGATTGTGAACATCGCCTCGGTAGCCATCGTCCGCATCGTCGGCTTCAAACACAGAGGTACGCATCTGCTACCGACTGTCACGAGTGGGTCCGTCGCGCGGTCGTCGTTCGGACCGCTCACCTCCCGCCGTCGATCCGACGACTCACGTCCCAGTCGACGCCGTCTGCGCTGTCCCGGAGGCGGTCGAAGAACTGCCGGAGCCCGCCCGACTCCGTGGCGGGCAGGACGTGCAACCGAACCTGCGAGTCCCGGACACTGACCCGGAACACGTCGCCCGTCGCCTCGTCGTGGACGAGATACAGCGGCATCGGCAGGTCGAACCAATCGCCGTACGTGTACCCTTCACCGTCGAGCACACCCTCGACGACCCCCTGAAGCCACGGGTCGTCACGCTCGGGCAGGGGCGCGAGCGAAAACATCGTTCCGCCCTCGTACTCGACACCGCCACCCCGCGGGTAGCGCCGTTCGGGCCGCCTCGGGATAGCGAAGGGGTCGTCGGCTGTCATACCGCGTTCGTTTCTTTTTAGGTCGTCCCCCTTCTTAATTGCGCGGCCAGTACCGGAGCGCCGGCTGCCGAGCCCCGTCTCTCACAACTCGACGGGACGCCCATTGACTCGTTGCACTCCTCAATCGAGCCCCGTCTCTCACAACTCGACGGGACACCCATTGACTTCGCCGCCACGCATCCCGTCGGCAAGCCAGTAGATCGAGAGCACCACCACGGCGAGCGCCACGAGCGAGATTTCCAGCCCCTCCAGTGGCAACAGCGTCACCAGTCCCGTCGCGCCGACGAACGAGAGGAGCCCGGCCAGGAGCGCGGTCCCACAGGCCGCACAACCCGCCCCGAGGGTCCCGAGAAGCAGTCCGAGGGCACTACCACCACTCTCCTGCACCGAGAGGCCGTGCTCGCGCAGGTGGTATGTCACCATCGCCACGTCGACCCCAATCAGTGCCGCCAGCACCACCAGCACGACCGCAGCCGGGAGCGAGTAGATCGACCCGAGGAACGGGTAGAGCCCCTGCAGTATCGTCACTCGGGCGTCCAGTGGCAGATCACCAGTCAGCGCGAACAGCGCCGGTTCGAGGTTCTGCGTCAGGACGAACAGCGTCAGTCCGGCCGCCGCCGCCAGGATGGCCACGGCGGCGTACACCGGCCCCGTCAACACGAGCCGCGCGGTCCGTCCCATCAGCCGCCAGTCCCGGCGTCGAGTCGGGAGTCGCGGGAGTCGGCTGCTCGCACTCATAGTCCTAGCGTCGACCTGACGGCGTCGAACCCGACACTCCCGGAGTACGAGGTCCGGTACTGTCCGTCCCTGAACAGGTACACCGCCGGCGTGGCGCTCGCACCCGCCATCTCACCGGCGTTGAGGTCTGCCTCAACCGAACCCTCGGCCTCGTCGTTCTGGACGGCCGTCACGACAGCCTCGGCGCCCACGCTCGTCTCGGCCGCGAGGAACTCCCGGGACTTCGAGAGGACTTCGTCCCGGTCCGTGTTCCGGAACTCGCTCTGGTTGCCGAAGTAATGGTCCACGAGCGCCCAGTGGGCGTCCGTGTCCCGGGCGTAGGTCGCCTCGAGCGCCCGCGAGGCGGGGTGTCCCCACTGGTAAACGATGGGGTAGCCCCGGAAGACGAACGTCGCGTCGCCGGGTTCGACCAGTTCCGAGCGAATCCGCGGGACCGTCGTCTCCTCGAAGTTCCGACACCGTGGGCAGGAGGGGTCCTCGAACGCGACGATGGTGCCGGTCGCTTCGCCCGGCGCCGGGCCGAGGCGTGGTTGCGTGTCCAGTCCCTGTGCGGCCGGATGCGAGTCGAGCGTCTGTCCGTTGGTCCCGCCGTCACCGTTCCCCGAACCGCCGCCGAGACAACCGGCGACGAGCGTTCCAGTGACCACCGTGCTCACCGACAGAAACTGCCGACGCGTTCCGTGCATAGCTGAACGCAGGCGGTCGACGGGCAAAGGTGTTCTCCGAACTCTCTTCGGGAGCAATGCCGACTCCGTCTAGAATCGGAATTCATCGGTCCCGGCTCGACCGGCTTTCCTGTCGACGGGTTGATCTGCCCTGTCGAGAACGAGGCGGACCACGCTCCCGCCGTCCTCGGGACTCTCGAAGACGACTTCACCGCCGGAATCGCGGGTAATCCAAGTCACCAGCCACAGGCCGAGGCCGCTGGCGTGATCCAGCGGCGTCTCGCTGCCATTCCCGACGACGCGTCGTTCCTTCTCCGGGATGCCGGGCCCGTCGTCGGCCACGGTCACGGTCACCGACTCCTCGCCGGTCGATAGCGACACCTGAATCCGGGCCTCGTCGGTGTGTTCGATGCTGTTCTCGATGAGGTTCTCGACAGCCGTGTCGATCAACGAGGTTGCCTCGACCCAGGCGTGGGCAGGCAGGTCCGTCTCGATGGCCGTGTCGGGGTACTGCTCGCAGAGCCGCTTGACCTGTGTCGCGAGCAACTCCGCGAGGTCGACCGACCTACGCGTCTGCTCGTGGTTGGCGAGCGTCTGCTCGATTTCGCGGGCCTTCTCGCTCAGGCTATTGATCTGTTCGGCCCGGTCGACGATGGTGTCGAGTTTGTCCTGTGTCACTGTATCGGAGACCGACTGCGCGACGAGTTCGGCGTTTGCCATGACGACGTGCATACTGTTTCGCAGGTCGTGGCGCAGCGCCCGGTTGAGGACGGTCAACCGGCGCTCCCGTTCCTGGCGGTCGGTTACGTCTCGGAGCACACCGACCGAGCCTCGGAATCCGCCGTCCTCGTCGGTCAACAGCGCGACGTGGTTCTCACCCGGGACTGGGTCGCTATCGACCGGCTCGAGGTCCATATCGTAGATCGCCTTTTCTTGCTCGCTGGTGAGTAACTCCTGGATAAGCTCCCGCCCGCGCTCGATGTCGCGTCGGTCCATGCAGATCGAGCAGTGTTCCCCGACCAGATCGTCCTCGGGCAGTCCGACGGCCGCACAGGCTGTCTCGTTGAGTGCGACGAACTGCCCGGACTCGTCGACCGCGTACACGCTGTCGGGGACCGCGTTGAGCATCGTCTCGTACAGCTCCAGCTCCCGCTCGCGCTCTCTTCGGTCGGCGATGTCCCGGACGATGGCAAGCTCCCCACGCTCGCCCTGATACTGGATGAGCGTCGTACTGACTTCGACGGGGACCCGCTCCCCGTCGAGGGTGTCTAGTTCGATTTCGTAGCGCCCAGTCCCACCCTCGCCGTCGACGCGTTCCTCGTAGCTGCGCCGGACTATCTCGTGGTCCGCCGGGCTTATCAGGTCGAACACACTGGTCCCTTCGATCTCCACACGAGTCCCGCCGAGCAGGGTGGCCAGTTGCTCGTTGACGAACTGGACGTGTCCCTGCCGCGTGATCGCGATGCTGTCGTTTGCCTTCTCCAACAGCGTCGAGTAGAGCTGTTCCTGCTCTTTCCGGTCGGAGATGTCACGGATGATGCCAGCCGCCCCGCGGAACTCGCCGTTCTCGGTCAGGGTGGCGAGCTTGACCTCACACGGGACCGTCTCGTCATCTTGACCGGAGATGTCCATCTCGAACGTCGCACTGTTTTGATCGGGGTCCGACCGGAGGGCACTGACGATTCGCTCGCACTGTGCCATCGCCCTGTCGGAGACCGCCGCGCTGGCGTCCTCCCGGATCAGTTCCTCGGCAGACGAGCCGGTCTGTGGCTCGTGAGCCGCGTTTGCGAACGTGAACTGCCCGTTCTCGTCGACCGCGAACACGCGGTCGTCGACCGCCTCGACGACGGTCTCGTACATCGGGAGCTCCCACTCGCGCTCCTCGCGCCCGGTCACGTCCCTGATGCTGATGACCGTCCCGCCGACCGCGGGGTCGTCGATGCAACTCTGCCCTCTGAACTCGACCCAGCGCCACCCGCCGTCCGCGTGCTTGGCCCGGTACACCGCGGTGACCGATTCTTCGGGGTTCGCCAAGCTACTCGCCAGGTGGTCGAGGACCTCGTCGCGGTCTTCGGGGTGAACGAGTTCGGTGCTGCGCCGCCCGATCAACTCCGAGGGCCCGTGCCCCAGAACCCCTTCGATGCCGGGGCTGATGTACTGGACCGTCGCGTCGGGGTCGATAATCGCGATGGCGTCGGTGGCCTGTTCGATCAGTTTCCGGTAACGCCGTTGCTCGGTGCTGACGGTCTCGATGGCGTCGAGCACACACTCCCAGAGGCCGGCCGTGTCGGTAATCGTCCCTGCCGGGACGTACTCGTCGACGCCGACCGAAACCGCCTCCCGCGCCAACCCGTCGCCGCCCGAGTCAGGGACGAGGACGAACGCCACGTCGTCGAACTGTCGCCTGACGGTCCGACAGAGATCGGTGCCCGTACCGTCGGTCAGGTCCGCCTCACTCACGACACAGACCGCGTCGCCGAGTCGGCTGGATGCCTCCGCCACCGTCCCGACGTGCTCGACGCTCGTGGCGTCGCCACTCTCCCCCCGCAACGACGACGCCCGGGCGCTATCGACCCCGACGTACAACACGACCCGACCGGCCTTCATGTGATAGTGTTACATACTGGAGTTGCGCACAAAAATCTGTGGCAGGCTCTTCTCGCGAAGACTGCTACCGGTCGATCACGGGACGGCGTGCCGACTATCGGAAGCGGCCCTCCTGACGCTGGGCGAGGTTCGTGTACCCGCCCGTGCGGTACCGCTTGAACAGCACGTCTGGATCGATGGTGGTCTCTGACAGCGGCGCGACGGAGGCCGGCATCCCGCGGGCGAACGACCGGACGGGGACTCGTCCGCCGTCGAAGACCGGACCAGCTAAACCGCCGGGGTGGAAACTCCGCCGCATGCGACTCGCACGTGCGGAGGCGCCGGACGGTATCGTCGAAGGCGAATACGTCGACGGCGTCATCAAGGCCGACGACGCGACCTACGAGGTCGGCGCGGACACCGAACTGCTCGCCCCGTGTGACCCCGACGCGCTGTTCTGTGTCGGGCGCAACTTCGGTGAGAAGGTTGACCAGATGGACTACGAGGTTCCGGACGTGCCCGACTGGTTCATCAAACCGCCACACAGTCTCCACCCGCCCGAACAACCCATCCCGTCCCCCGACTGGACCGAGGAACTGACATATGCCGGCGAACTCGCGGCCGTAATCGACGAGCCCTGCCACGACATCGCCGAGGACGAAGTCGACGACGTTCTCCGAGGGTACACCGTTCTCAACGACATGGACGCGCTCGACCAGGAACGGCGCACCGCCCGGAAAGCCTTCGACGGTTCCGGTCCGCTGGGTCCCTGGATCGAGACCGACTACGAACCCGTCGGGAAGGAGATGGAGACCAGTATCAACGGCGAGCGCCGCCAGCACGACAACACCGAGAACATGTTCAACAAGCCCCGCGAGACCGTCGCCTTCCTCAGCGAGCGGTACACGTTCCGCCCGGGCGACGTGATCTCCTTCGGCAGCCCCGCCAACCCCGGCCTGGTCGAACCGGGTGACGTAGTCGAGATTCGTTACGAGGGTATCGGCACCCTCCGAAACACGATCGAATAGCGGTTCCCGAGGCTACGCCCCGCCGTCGCCGATGTCCACCACGAGGGTCGGTCGGCCGACGCTCTCGACGACGCGTTCCGTGACGCTCCCCAGCGAGGCTAATCGGTCGCGCCCGGTCCGGCCGTGGGTCCCCATCACCAGCAGATCGGCCGCCATCTCCTCGGCGTAATTCATGATTTCGGTGTGTGGAATCCCCTCCCGACGTTCACCGACGACCGCTACACCGGCGTCCGCGCCGGCAGCCTCGGCGGCGTCCAGCGCGGCCTCACCCTCCTCCACTAAGTTCGCGATCACGTCGTCCTGTGTGTCCTCGTCGGCCGCGAGAAAGAGCCGGCGGTCGACGACGTACAGCGTGTGAACTGTTGCGCCGTTGTCGTCTGCGATGTGGAACGCGTGATTGAGCGTCTCTTCAGTTCCGCTGCTACCGTCGGTCGGAACGAGTATCCGGTCGTACATACCGACGCCGTTCTCCAGGCTAACACTTGAATCACCGGCCCGGTCACAACCCACAAGAGGCGTGTGGTGCAACGTCACACAACGAATGAAGGGTTTACACTGTTAGCCCGTGAGTAGCCATTTCTTCACGAAAAAACCACCAATTTTAGTAAGGAGGATTACGAGGCCACGAGTATGGTCGACAAAGACGACCTGCGAGAGCAGCTGATCGAAGGCTTCGAAGGTGCAGACTTCCCAGTAAACAGCCCGATGGACCTCGTTCCGGCCCTGCCGAACGGTCCGTCTACTACGTTCGAGTCCGGCGACGTGAGCTTCACGGCCATGGAGCTCAATCAGAAGGGTGGCGGTGGAGACTTCCCCTACGACGATGTCGAGACGCTCGTCGACGACATCATGGAAGGTCTCGAAGAGGAAGACCACATCTGACGCCACAAACCGACCCGTTTTTTTCTGTCCGACCCACCAGCGACGACAACGACCGGGGACGGCAGAACCGCTATGAACGTCCGGCACATAGGAGTGTGTATGTCACAAGACGCCGAGCGTGACCTGCCCGACAGCGACGAGGAGTGGCGCGACGTGCTCGACGACGACGAGTACCGCATCCTCCGCGAGGCCGGGACGGAGCCGAAGTTCAGCGGCGAGTATGTCGACCAGAAGGCCGACGGAGCCTACGTCTGTGCGGGGTGTGGCACCGAACTGTTCGACTCGGACACGAAGTTCGAGTCCGGGTCGGGGTGGCCGAGTTTCTACGACGCCGCAGGGGACAACGTTGAGACGCGCCTCGACACGAGCCACGGGATGCGCCGGACCGAAGTGGTCTGTGCCACCTGTGAGGGACATCTCGGACACGTGTTCGAGGACGGACCGGAACCGACGGGCAAACGCTACTGCATCAATTCCGCCGCGCTCAACTTCGACCCGGGTGAGTAGTCGACGCGACACCTGTCCGAGCAGCACAGCTTATACGTGATGATACAGTAAAACGACGACGGCGCTGTATCCCCGCCCTACTCACTCGCTCCGCTTGTTTCCTGCAGACGGGGCCGTAGCGCCTGTATTCAGCTACCCCAGCGGTGTAGTCGCTGTGGATGGGCCTGGGGACAGTGTGGGAGATGCCAGACTCCGAGTCCGGAGCCGCTGGCCGAATGGCCGGCGCCGTTCGGGAACGCGTCGAGCAGTTCGTGCAGTCGACGCCGCGTGGCGGCCCCGCGGTGGTCGGTTTCGTAAGGGTCTCTCTGCTTCTGGTCACCCTGCTGAACTTCTTCTGTGAACTCCGACGGTTCGGATTCGACTGGCCACAGGGCATCGACCTCTCGCAGCGGGCCCGCGCGACGCTCTCGCGGCCGACGTGCCCGACGACGTAGTGGTTCAGGCCGACGACATGCTGCCAACGGTCTTCGGCAACCTCCGCTCCAACGCCGTCCAGCACAACGACGCCGACGACCGTCGAATTCAGATCGCCGTCCGAGCCGGTTCGGAGTCGGTCGTGGTCCGCGTCTGCGACAACGGACCGGGCATTCCCGACGCCGATCAAGAGGCGGTGTTCGAGCAGGGACACAGTTCCAGTGGCGGCGGCTTCGGCCTCTCGTGTCCGGACGATGGTCGACCACTACGGCGGGTCGATTCACATCGAGAACAACCGGCCCAGCGACTCCGTGTTCGTCGTCTCCCTGCCGCGAGCCGAACAGGAGTGAACCGCTCCCCTCGCTGGCGCTTAGAGTTCCCGGTGGGTCGGATACCCCACGTCCGCCGTCGGAATCGACCGCTCCGCGACCACGAGTCCGTCCCCGCTCCGAACCCGCGGCGAGTCGTCGAACTGTGACTGTATGAACGACTCGATTGCCGACATCGACGCCTGGTCGGGGTCGAACACCGAGGCGTACCGAAGCGTCGTCGTCGCCGGACCGTACGCGTACGCTCGTCCGTACGCTCGTAGGCCCGGCACGTCTTCGTCGGGCTGGAGGATGCCACCGACGGCTTCGCCGCCGCCGAGAACGTCCAGCAACGCGGCGACGGTGCCGTTCGCGTCGGCGTACTTCGGCGTCCCGGTCCGGACCGCCGACGCCACCACGTTCGCACCGTTCGTGACTCTGGCGGCGGCCACCTGTGTCGAGTCGCTGACCGCATAGGCGCCGGCGCCTTCGGCGGCGACGACAGTGAACCCCTCGACAGTGCCAGTCTCGGATAGTGACGGCTCCGCGGTCACTGCGTCCACGCGGGTCGTCCGTTCGACTCCGCCGTCGAAGACGTAGAGGTACGGTGCGTCCGTCGGTCCCGCTTTGAGGTAGAGGCTCTCGGTCAGATCGACGCCTGGCTGGGCCTCGCTTGTCGCCGGGTCGAAGATGCTCCGGTCGTCCCGCGGCGTCCCGAGGGTGTCCTCGTACCTGCGGATAGCCGGCACGTCGATAGCGGTGAGGTAGTACGCGCCTGCCCGCGGTTCGGTGACCCTCGACGCGTAGGCGGGAACCGACTGTGCTGGAATCCACCGACCGAGAGCGGTCCCGACACCCCCGACTCCAGGTTCCAGTGCTGGCTGCTCCGTGTCCGCCCCGGCCCCGTCGGCCGTCACCGTCTCGTCGGCACCCGACGTCGAGCGGTCACTATTCCCCCTCCCGGTCGACGCGCTCGGTGCCCCCTGACACCCTGCCAACAGCGCCGATACCCCCGCGATACCCCCGAGTAGCTTCCGTCTCGTCTGCATACGTCGACACGATAGCTCTCGGGAATATATAGTTTGGTCCGAGCGTGGTTCCCACTCAGACCGCTCCGGAGCGGAGTCGTCACTCACCGGCCGACTGTCCAAAGAATGAACGTCACGAAGTGTCGCCGTGTGGCGACAGTACGAAACCAGTTACGTGCGAACGACGTTCGAGGCGCGCGGGCCCTTCTCGGCCTGCTCGATGTCGAACTCGATCTCGGTCCCCTCGGTGAGGTCCTCGCCGCCAACGTCCTCCATGTGGAAGAAAACGTCCTCGTCCGCGTCTTCTGTGTCGATAAAGCCGTAGCCGCCTGTGTCGTTGAAGAAATCAACCGTACCGTTTGACATTACAATCATACGAACGCCCACCACACGGTTAAGGGTTCTGCATCTGTTTTTCAAACAATATTTTTTCTAAACAAACGGCTCGACAACAACTGCTATGATGAACGAATATGTGCACGCGGTCGACTCCGGTCCGAACGGTGTCCGGTCAGTTGGAACGCTCGTCCTTCGCGGGAAGGGCGGGATTCTCTCGCTGAATCATCATAGTTCGACTGAACCGGCAGTTCCCCGGAGCCACCCATCTTAGCTGTTTTGCAGGCGCTAAGCCCCCTTCCTCAAGGAGCGACCGGAGGGAGCGAGTAGGGAGGGGATACAGCGTCCCCAGAAATCTCCGATTTCTGGTGTGCGAACGAATCGCGGAGCGATTCGTCCACGCCGTCATCGTTTCACTTCCACTACACGGCATGCCCTTACTATCCCTGCGGTCGAAGGTGGTAGTACGATGCTCACCACGTCTCTGGTGGTGTTCAAGCGCGACAAGAAGCGCGCACCGTCGGTTGTGGTTGAGTGTCCAACCGGTAGGAGTGGGACACTCCAAACCGCCTGTAAAGGGAAATCGCCTGTGGAGTCTGGACCCGCTGTGGGAGTTGTTCCTGCAAGTTCCGACACAGAAACAGGAAGCCCCAACCTCAACAAGCGAGGGCCGGGTAGGCCCGAGCGCGGTAGGTCGGGGTAGTTCACTAGCCCTCACGGTTCGTGGGGAGCGCTTAAATGGAAAACTCGCACTAGATACGTTCATGACGTCTCTGGACGACGTGTTCGTGGCCGATGCGGTATCACACGCCTACAACCTGCACCCCTCGAACTACGCCATCGAGCGCTACGCCCAGCCGGTGGTCGACCTGATAACCGGCCAGGAGAAGGCGATGCCCGACGGGTACCAGCGGACCGAGGAGTCTCTCTTGACCGACTGGGACCCGCAGGTGACGGCGGATATGCTGTTCCGCGAGAGCCAGGTCGACTTCACCGTCTTTCACCCGCAGTCGATCACCATCTTCGAGGACGGACTCACGGCCCTGGAAAAAGGTGAGCGGTTCGTCGAGGCCCATCCCGACCGGAGCGCTCCGCTCGCGAGCATCGACATCATCGGAATGGACGACCCGGGAGCCGAACTCGCCCGCCAGGTGGAGCGGTTCGGTGCCCACGGCGTGAAGGTGTACCCATCCTACTGGACCGACGACGGCCACGAGGGGTTCGAGATGGACGACCCCGAGCAGGCTTTCCCGCTCTGGGAACGGGCCGCGGACCTGGGTCTGGACGTGGTCGCGGTCCACAAAGCCGTCCCGTTCGGGAACGTCCCCCTCGACCCGTACCGTGTCGAGGACGTAAAAGAGGCCGCCGCCAGCTTTCCCGACCTGAACTTCGAAATCGTCCACGGTGGGTTCATTCTCGCCGAGGAGACGGGCTACCGGATCGCCGAACACGACAACGTCTACGTCAACCTCGAAATCACGGCGGCCGACGCCGCCACCCGACCCGACACCTTCGTCGAGACCATGGAAAATCTGCTGTGGGCCGGGGGCAAGGAGGTCCTCGACAAGGTCATGTGGGGCTGTGGCACACCACAGTACCACCCGCGGCTCCTCCTCGAATCGTTCTGGAACCTCGACTTCCCGGAGATGGACTCCCGTGACGGCAAGTTCACGATCACCGAGGACGACAAACGCGGGATGGTCGGCGCGAACCTCGCCGAGGCCCACGGGTTCGACGTGGACGAACTGCAGGACGGCATCGACGACGACACGTACAGCGGCACCCTCGAGGAGCCGTACTCGACGACCCCCTTCGAGGTGGTGGCGTGAGCACCGACGACGCCGGCGGTGACGACCAGACCCCAGAGCGCGACGCCCCTTCGGCCGACCGCGTCCGCGAGGTGCTCCGTGAGGTCGTCGACCCCTGCACCGCCGCGACAGGGGCGAATCTCGACGTCGTGGAGATGGGGCTAGTCGACACCATCGACGCGTCCGACGGCGACGTCCAGGTGTCGTTCCGGCTCACGACGCCAGCCTGTCACATGGTGCCGTACTTTATCGAGGAGATCGAGACGCGTGTCGACCCGCTCGACGGTGTCGAGTCGGTCACTGTGGATACGGACAGCGGCATGGAGTGGACGCCCGAACTGATGTCCTCGTCCGCCAAGGAGAAACGCAGAGCGGTACTCGACCGCTACGACGCGCGGTACGACCGAGCCAGTACGGAGGACTGACGGTGGGAACCACCCCCCGTATCGGTCCCATCGACGGCCGACGGACGTGGTCTTCCCGATCTTGATGACGCAGAGAGAGCCGACGTCCAGGGTCTGTGCGCCTGTGCGCTGGGTCTGAGTATCAGATATGATTTTGAGTCGAAGAGAACATATCTGTTAGCGGGACTACTCTGCTAGCGCAACAGCACATGTCGTGGCATCCACTGGCGTATGTGGTACCATTGCTCGTCTCTGTCGTCAGTTCGCTCGTCCTCGGTGCCATCGTGTGGCAGTACCGCGAGTACCGACACGCTCGGACGCTGCTCGTCTTGTTGCTCGCCACCGTGCTGTGGGCGGTGACGTACGTCGTCGCGTTCAGCGTGACCGATGTCGCGACGAAACAGCTGGTCTACGCGCTGTCGTTCTCGGCCATCGGTACCGTCTCGATTACGTGGTTCCTGTTCGCGGTACAGTACACCGGCCGGTTCCGGGCGCTGACAACCCGTGAAATCGGTCTGCTGTCGGCGATTCCCCTACTGACCACCGTAGCGGGACTGACCAACCGGCATCACCACCTGGTCTGGGCGGCGACCGACACCGTCTCGCTGGGGCAACTCGACATCCTGACGACGGAGTACGGACCACTGTTCTGGGTGTTCAGCGTGGCGTCGTATCTGTTGCTCCTCGCCGGGACAGTGTTCATTTTCGAGACTGCGATTCTCTCCGAGGAGACCCACCGCTCGAAGGCGGTGGGACTGATCCTCGCAGCTGCGCTGCCGCTGACGATGAACGTGCTGTACCTGGTGGGTATGACCGGCCCGCTGGACCTGACACCGTCGGCGTTCTCACTCAGCGGGGCCATCCTCATCGGTGCGGTGTTCCGTGACCGATTGCTCCAGTCGATGCCGCTAGCGCGGGAGATGGCGCGTGACCGGATCATCAACGAGATGTCCAGTGCCGTCATCGTGCTCGCCGACCAGGACCGGGTCGTCGACCTCAACCCCGCGGCGGAGGCGCTGTCGGCCGCGTCTCGGTCGGACATCGTCGGTTCGGGCCTCCAGACAGTGCTGCCGGCGGTGGCCGAATCGGACGCCGTCGGCGACACGCCGTGCAGTCACGCACACGTGACCAGGACGGAACATGGGTCCACCCGTCATTACGAGGTCGAGTCTGTGCCCGTCGACCGGGGGCACAGAACGGACTCCTGGCAGTTGTTGACCGTTCGGGACGTGACGGAGCACCGGCAGCGCGAACGCCGGATCGAGCGCGAGCGTGACAAGGTAACTGCCGTGTTCGACGCCACTCCGTACCCTCTCGTCCAAGTCGACCTGACCGACGCCGAACCGACCGTGCTTCGGGTCAACGACACGTTCGAGGCCACGTTCGGCTACGAAGAGACCGACATCGTCGGCGACTCTCTGGACGACTACATCGTGCCTGACGGAGCAGACGAGAGTGCCAGCAACATCAACGAGCAGGGGCAACAGGGCGTGCCCGTCGAGCGCGAGGTTACGCGGTCGACGGCCACCGGTGAGACGCGCGAGTTCCTGTTCAAATCCGCCCTGTTGACCCACGACGACGTCACGGAAGGCATCGGCGTCTACGTCGACGTGACGGACCGCAACCGGCGCGTCGAGATGCTCGAACAGATTAAAAAGAACATAACGGACGTGGTCTGGATGTCCGACGACAACAGTGACTCGATAGCCGAGTCCGAGATAGAGTTCGTCAGCGACTCCTACGAGGACGTCTGGGGGCGGTCGACGGAGTCGCTACGTGCCGACCGCAGGTCGTTCCTGCGGGCAGTCCACGAGGACGACCGCGAGCGGGTGCAGGCTGCGCTCACAGACCAGGCGGAGAACCCGGACGAGTACGAAGAACGGTACCGCGTCGTCACCCCCGACGGCGAGGTCCGGTGGGTTCACGACCGGTCTGCGGGCGTGTACGAGAACGGCGAACTCAATCGCATCATCGGCGTCGCCACCGACATCACGGAACGCCGGCGCCGCTCGAACGAACTCGAACAGGAACGCCGGTTCATCGACCAGGCACTCGACACGATGACCGATATCTTCTACGTCATCGACACCGACGGCTCGATACGTCGCTGGAACGACCGATTCAGCGAGGTCACCGGTCTCAGTGATGCAGAACTCGATGGACGGCACGCGATTACCCTCTTTCCCGAAGCAGAACAGGAGCGCATTTCCCGTGCGATCGATACGGTACTGACCGACGAGACGGCGACAATCGAGACCAACCTGCTGACGAGCAACGGCGACGCGGTTCCGTACGAGTTCACCGGTGCGCTGTTAACTGACGGTGACGGGAACCCAACCGGTATCGTCGGCATCGGGCGAGACATCTCCGAGCAGAAGCAACGCGAGCAACAGCTCCGACAGTACAAAACGATTCTCGAAGTCCTCGGGCACCCGGTTTATGCCATCGACAGCGAGGGCTACTACACCTACGTCAACGACGCCTTCGTGGACCACACCGGCTACGAGCGCACGGAAGCCGTCGGGGACCACGTCTCGAAGGTGCTGTCGGACGCCGAACTTGAGCGCGGACGCGAAGTCGTCCGCGAGTTGCTGTCCTCGGACAGGCGCAGTACGACTTGGGAGATGAAACGCATGAGTGCCGACGACGACCAGGTTCCGACGGAGAACCACACGGCCCTGCTGCCCGAGGGCGAGGACGGTGCGTTCCGCGGGACGGCCGGCGTTATCCGGGACATCTCCGAGCGAAAGCAACGCACCCGGCAACTGGAGACGTTTCAGGAAGCCGTCGAGAACGCCGGGCGGATGATATACTGGATGGACCCCGACGGGGTCGTCGAGTACGTCAACCCGACCTTCGAGGCGGTGACCGGGTACGAGGCGGCCGAACTGGTCGGCAACCGGGAGACGCCACTCCTCTCGAACGCCGAATCCGACGAACTGGCCGAGGACATGCTGGACACACTCGCCGGGGGCGAGGAATGGGAGTGTGAATTCGTCGCCTCGCTCCCCGCCCGTGACCGCCGCGTCATCAAACAGACTGTCGCCCCGGTTCGTAGCGGCGGTGACGTGATTCGCTTCGTGGTCGTCGCTGTCGACATCACCACGGAGAGAAACCGCGAGCAACAACTGTCCGTGTTACAGCGTGTTCTCCGACACGACCTCCGGAACAACCTCAACGAAATCCTCCTCTCCGCGCAGCTCGCACAGCGAAACGCCGAGAAAGAGGACGTCCAACAGTGTCTCGAGGGTGCCACACGGACAATCGACGAGATACTGTCTCTCATCGAGAACGTCCGACGGGTCAGAGAGACGTTCGAGGAACAGACCACGCGTGACAGAGCCGTCGATATCGCCGCGACGACACGGGCCCAGGTCGAGTCGCTACGGACACAGCGGCCCGAAGCCGAGTTCTCGGTCGACCTGTCGGGCAACGTCAGCGTCGTGACAAACGACCTCCTGAAGGAGGTCATCAGAAACGTCCTGATGAACGCTATCCAACACAACGACACCGAGACGCCGGAAATCGACGTTCACTTGCAGCGCAGGGGCGACGAGGTGGAACTCAGTATCGCCGACAACGGCCCAGGTATCCCCGAGACCGTCGTCGAGATTCTGGACTCGGACCGGGAGACACAGCTCGAGCATCTGGACGGCTTCGGCCTCTGGCTGGTCAACTGGGTCGTGAGTCTCTCCGGTGGCACGGTCGAGTTTGCGAGCAACGACCCCCGTGGCTCGGTCGTCAAACTTCTGTTGCCCGTCGCCGATGCAGAGGAGGCAGACTGATGTTGGTCAAGCACATCATGACGGAGCAGTTCGAGGTCGTCCAGCGGACGAAGCACCTGCGCGAGGCAGTCGAGTTGATGCTCGGAAACGACGTCGATCACGTCCTCGTCATCGAGGAGAACGCTCCGGTCTCGATGCTCACCCGTCGCAAAGCACTGACCGCCTGTTACAAAACCGACGCGCCGTTGAGCGAGATACCGATCAGCGGCTTCTCCCGCGGACTGGAGACCCGGGTCGGGCCAAACGAGAGCGCGCTGATCTGCGTCGGCAAGCTCAGACGGGCGAAAGTCGACTGTCTCCCGGTCGTCGACGGAATGTCCGTCGAGGGAGTAATCACGAACGATGACATACTGGACAACCTCTCTAACATCACCGAAGAGATGCTAGAAAACGAGAAGCGCCGAGAGGAGTGGACGGGTTGACCGACGGAGAGGTGCACTACCTATGACATACACAATCGAAACCGTGCTGATCGTCGAAGACGAGGAATCGCTCGCCGACCTGTACGCGCGTCTCGTCGGCACCGAGTACGAAACGATGACCGCATACTCCGGCGAGGCGGCAGTCGAGACAATCGACGAGACGGTCGACGCGGTGTTTCTCGACCGGAAGATGCCGGGTATCGGGGGTGGCGAGGTACTCACGCGCCTGCGAGAGCAGGGATACGAGGTTCCCGTCGCGATGATCACTGCGGTGCGACCGGACTGGGACGTCATCGACATGCGGTTCGACGATTATCTGCTCAAGCCGGTCGATACGACGGAACTCATCGACGCGGTCGACCGCCTCGAAGTGCTCGGCTCCACGGACCGGGAAGTACGGGAGTTCATCCGCCAGACGGTCAAACAGGCAGCGCTCGAAGGAGAGAAGGAAGCACCGGCGCTCGACTCTCACGAGCCGTTCGAGACGCTCAAGTCGGACGTTGCCGACATGAGCTCCAGACTCGGTGACATCACGGCCGAACTGTCCCCAGAGGCGACCGAACTGGTCGTCGAGACGATCACGCGAAACCTGGGCGCGCCGGGCGGGGCAGGCGAGGCGGACACGCTGTGAGCCTGAACCGTGACGCCGAACCCGTCGTCACGAACCGACACCGGCGGGCCTGCCGGTCGGCGCCGCGGGTGTGTCGTGGTACCACGACTTAGGGAGGGTTTATTCGTTTGCCACCCGACTTATTTGTATGAGCGACGAATCAAGCGGGCGGCGGAATCTCCGCATGCCCAACGACGACGAGCTTTTTGCGGTCGTGACAGAACACAACGGTGGGAACCACGTCCGTGTACAGTGCGAAGACGGTGAAAACCGGATGGGCCGGATTCCCGGCCGCATGAAATACCGGACCTGGATCAACGAGGGTGACGTGGTTCTCGTCGAGCCCTGGGACTGGCAGGACGAGAAGGCCAACATCGAATGGCGGTACGACAGTCAGGACGCCGACCAACTCCGCGCGGAAGGCCACATCCAGTAGACTCCTCTCTCGCCTCTCTCGTCACCACCACCCCGAGAGGCATCCGTCCCGTGCCCACGGCCTCGCCCGGACGGCCGTCGACTCCGACGGGGCTATACGTGCGGGGCATCGTTGATGCGTGTGGATTCTAACGAGGTACGCCGACAGTGGGCAGACCGATCGGGCGAGTACTCACCCGAGTACTACGCCTACTACGGCCCGGACGAAACCAGCGAGTCGCTTCGGGGCATCTTCGAGGACCGCCTCGACCGCGACGCCCGCGTCCTGGAACTGGGCTGTAGCTCCGGCCGCCACCTCGCACATCTCTACGAACACGGGTTCGAGAACCTCTCGGGCGTCGAAATCAACGCCGACGCCTTCGAGACGATGGCGGCCACCTACCCCGACCTCGCGGCCGGCGGCACGTTCCACTGTGACGCCATCGAGAACGCCGTCACCGACTTTCCGGACGACCGATTCGACGCCGTCTATTCCGTCGAGACGTTACAACACATCCACCCGGACGCAGACTGGGTGTTCGCCGAACTCGCCCGCATCACCGCCGACCTCCTCGTCACCGTCGAGAACGAGGGCGAGGACGGCGACGAGGCGGTCGTGAACTACGTCCAGGACGACTTCCCGCTCTACTACCGCGACTGGAACCGCGTGTTTACGGAACTGGGCTTCGACCAGGCCGACGTCGAATCCGGCGAGCGCGACACCGTCCGAATCTTCCACGCTCCCGGGGCCGGCGGCTCGTAGAGTCCCCGAGTTCTCCGGGGTGAACACGCCTCGCCACTCGCGGTCGGAGACGCCGCCTCGAAACCGCTCGGCGGCCTCGCGTTTCCCCGGTTGTTTCCGCCCGGTGGGAACTCAGACCGGTGTCCGCGGCTATCCGTCACCGGGACACGGCCGCGGGTGGCGACGAGAGCCGTGCCGACGACTATCGTTGCGGTCTCAGTTCAGTTGTGCGTGTCGCTCCCGACGCCTCTGAACGCCGCCAGCTTCGTCGTGAACTTGTCCGTCCCGATACGAAAGGCAAACAACAGGACGATTGCCCCGAAAAACGCGGCCCACAGCCCCAGCGCCACGTCGCCGTTCTGGAGTGTCGTCAGTGCGAACCGCTCGATGTACGTTCCCGCTACCGACAGCCCGGTCGTAACCAGGCCGAGAATCACGAGTTCTACGAGTTCCGGCAGGAACCCGAGTGCGTCCGACTTCACGACCAGTTGTGTCCGGGACGATAACAAGACGCTTTCGGTCCCCGCCGGCACGACCGCCGACGGTTCCGACGAACCGTTACGACTCCGCACCGAGACGGACCGCTGTGGTCCGCTGTTAGCAAAATTTTGGGTTCTGTGGCCACACGGTTAGGTATGAACGTGTTGCTGGTCGTGCTGGACTCGGTCCGGGCAGCGAACTGCTCGCTGTACGGCTATCGACGAACGACGACACCGGCACTCGAATCGCTGGCCGACGGTGCCACCGTCTACCAGTCCGCGCGAGCGCCGTCGAACTGGTCGTTACCGTCTCACGTCTCGCTTTTTACCGGGCTCGAAACGAACGCACACCGCGTTACCATCCACGATGAGTTGGACCCGGGACACACGGTGTGGGACGACCTGTCCGAGGCCGGTTACGACACGGGACTGTTCACCGAGAACGGCTTCGTCGCCGACCATCCAGTTGGCCTGTCAGAGCCGTTCGATACCGTCGTCTCCGTCCCGGACGACACGCCGGAGCAGTATCTGTCGGGCCACCACACGGACAGGCCGGACGGATTCTACTACGCCGACCGGCTGTGTGACTGGATCGACGGCCGGCCGGAGTGGGCCGCCTGTCTGAACCTGATGGACGCCCACCGGCCGTACGACCCGGCCCCCGAGCACGACCGGTGGAGCAGCCCACAGGCCCACGAACTACAGTCCGAACTCCCGATTCGCTGGGAGTTCGACATCCACGACGGCTCGTACCCGGTCCGGCGCCTCGACGACCTGGCGTCGCTGTACGACGGCGGGGTCAGGCAGGCCGACGCCGTCGTCGAGTCGCTCCTCGAACGGCTCCGCCGGCGCGGCGTCTTCGAGGAGACGCTTCTGGTCGTCTGTGGCGACCACGGTGAAGGGTTCGGCGAATCCGGCCGACTCCCCGACCAACCGCCGGCAGTGGCACACATCGTCCCGATGACCGAGAGTCTGCTACACGTCCCGCTCGTGGCGAAGTTTCCCGGCCAGCGGACGGGACGAACGGTCGACGACCCCGCCGCACTGACCTCCTTTCGGGACGTCGTCGCGGCGGCCCGTGGCGGCGAGCGAGCGTCGTTCGCCCGCTCGCGGGTCGTCGCCTCGAAGCAGCCGGTAACGGGCGACCTTCGGGAGCGGTATGAAACTGCCGCCGACGACGCGACCCCGTTTCTCCGCCCGAGTCGTGCCGTCTACGAACCCGCCGAGACCGGCGTCCGAAAGACGTACTCGTGGGGCGATGCCGTCGGCGAGGTTCACGTCCCACGGGCCGGTACCGTCGGCGAGGCGGCCGCGGCCGACCGGGACCGGGTGAGCGACGCTTTCGACTCCCTCGAAAACGCCGACGTGCGGTCCACGGACCGGGATTCCGTCGACGAGCGGACGCGCGACCAACTCGACGCACTGGGCTACTTCTGACCCGACGACGCCGTTGAACCGGGCGTGTGGCGAGAGAGCCGGCGGCGGCACTCGACTCACACCATCGGCGGTCTGTCACGGGATGACGTCGGGGGATACCGGTCCATCACCTGCCGCGTCAGTGGCGGCCGACTTCGCGGTACTCGTGGATCACCGCGTCCCTCCGACCCTGTGGGCCGACAAAAAATCCTTGCCCTTGCGGTTCGTACACAAACCAATGCGCGTCCTCGTTGTTGGCGCGACCGGGTTCGTCGGCGGCCAACTCATCGAGTCGCTGCGCTCGGCCGGCCACGAGGTCGTCGCCTTCTCCCGGAGCGCGAGCGAGTCGCAGTTCCCCGACGACGTCGAGATATTCGAGGGCGACCTCGGCGACCCATCGTCGCTCGACGGGCTCTGTGCGGGAGTCGACGCGGCCTACTACCTGATCCACTCGCTGACGGCCGAGAACTTCGCGGAACTGGACCGGACTTACGCCCGCCGGTTCCGCGAATTAGCGTCGGCGGCCGACGTCGACAGAGTGGTCTATCTGAGCGGCATCAGTGGCGACGAGCGGAACCTCTCGCCACACCTCGCCTCCCGCCGGGAGGTCGAGTCGGTGCTCGAAGCCGGACGCTTCGACCTGACGGTCCTCCGGGCGGCGATCATCATCGGTGCCGGCAGCGCGAGCTTCCGCATCGTCGACGACCTCACCGACCGGTTACCCGTGATGACGGTCCCGAAGTGGGTTCGGACGCCGTGTCAGCCGATCGGCATCGACGACGCCGTCGCCTACCTGGTCGACGTTCTCGAGGTCGAGGAGACCCGGGGTGGCATCTACGATATCGGTGCGCCGACGGTGTGGTCCTACGAGTCCCTGCTGAAGTCCACCGCCGAACAGAAAGGCAAGCGTCTCCTCATCGTGCCGGTGCCGCTGATGTCTCCAGGACTCTCCTCGCACTGGCTCCGGCTGACGACGGACGTTCAGTACGACATCGCCCGGCCGCTGGTCGAGAGCATGCGGAACCCCGTGACGGTCGACTCCGAGCGGGACCTGCAGTCGGTCGTCCCCATCGAGCAGACGCCGGTCGAAGTGGCGGTCCAGCAGGCGCTCGCACAGGGCTGATTAGGACTCCCCGGTGGGCGCCTCTACCGGTACCTCACGGACCTGCCGGAGGTCCGCGAGATGTGTTGCGGCCGCCGCCGACAGCGGGAACGTCCCGTCGAGGTCGGCCACCGTTCGCCCGTGGACCAGTCGGCCGACGGGGGCGCCCCCAACCGCGTATGCCCGTTTCAGGCCGTCGACGAGTGCGTCGGCGAGCCCTATCAGGCCGAGGACCCGTCCAACAGTCGCCTCACCGACGTGGACGGAGTCACCCTCGACGAGAATGAACGCGAAAGGGCGGTCGTCGAACTGCGCCTCGAGGAACGCCTGTACCGGCTCGGCGCTCCAGCGGACGGCGACGACCTCGTCCAACCGACGGGTCGTTGCTTCGGCGGCCGCGCGGAACAGTGAGTTGCTACCGTCGTAGATGAGAAGCGACTGCTTCATATCCGGCTTAGGTGGCTTGCCGGTTTGAGTGTTTGCGAGTTGGGCGGCCGTCCCGAGCGGCCAGCAGTCTCCCCGGAGAACTCCCGGACAGACCACGCTCGTGCGAGACCACAGGCTACGGCCTCCGCGTGGAGACGCGTCGGCCCCTGACCGCATCGCCGGCCCGGTCAACCCGACCGGTCCCGATGAAGACGGTACCCGGCGAGCCGCGGACAGGCGAGTTGGTCTGCGACACCGCGTGTCACGAGTTCACGGAGCAGCGAGACGTCTGCACTCGCGTAGGTCTTCAGGCAGTTGGCGAGCTGGGCCGACTCCATCGTCTCGTCCTCGACGGTCAGATACCGCTCGACGAGCGTCGCGTAATCCCGGTCGGACATCCGGGGGTCCCGGGGGTCGGACACCCCCGAGAGGGAATCGACGTCTGTCTCCCAGTCCTCCCGCCAGTCCGCCGGGTCGACGCCGATATCGTAGTCGTCGAGCGAAACTGGACTGACCTCGATGTCCAGTTGTCCGGTGGCTTCGTCGAGCGTGCCAGCCCCTGCTCTGGCGGCGACACGCCATAGGTTCGCGTGGAAGCAGTCGTCCAGCACCTCCGCTGCTCCGGCGTCGACGACGTCGCCCTCGGCTGCGAGCGCGAGGCGTGCGTGGAGCATCTCCAGCGGGGATCGGTCGGTTCCGCGAACGACCAGTGTTGCTCCCGCTGCCTCGGAGATATCTTCGGCAACGTGTTCGAGCAGAAGATGTTCGTCCCGAGTGTCGGGTTCCTCGCGGTGGTACACCGTCGTGTCACCGGCTCCGTCACAGTAGTCGAGACAGACGGCCCCGATCTCGAACGTCTCCGGGTCCTCGGCACGCACACCCGCCCCCCGCCCCGTCGGCCGGGGCTGGACCGTCACAGCGAGTACGTCGTCGCTCGCGCCCAACTGAATCAGCCACGGGTCGTCGAGTTCGGACAGCGGTGGGTGCGTCCCCCGCTCGGGCACGTCGAGAGGTTCAACGCCACCGTCGCCCGACGGCAACAGCAGTTCCGTTCCGAGCGACCGAGACCGGACGACGCCGTCGAACCGATACCACCCGCCTGTCTCCGAGGGCGTGGCGGTCGCGGAATCCCGAACCGTTACCCGTAGCTCCGTCCCCTCGACGTCGGTACAGTACAGCGTCGGTGCAGATTCCGGCGGGCCGTCGGCGATACGGTCGACACGGAGCGGTACCCCCGAGCCTTCGTCTGTGACGTCCCTCGCCGGCCTCGGACTGCGCTTGTTCATCCGAGTGTGTACGACCTGCACGTACAAAAACGGCAAGCTACGGACAGTCTCACCTGCCGACACCCCCCGCGGTCCGTGGCGCTCCGGGCTGGTTCGGGGGCGATTACTCGGCGACCCACGACACGCTCACGTCTCTCGTGACTTTTTTAGGGCCGGGTAGAGTTCAAGTACGGCGATCAGACTGAGTACCACGCCCGCGGCGATCATCGCGGTGTCGGGATCAATCTCGTCCATACGGTCAAATCGTATCGTAGCTACGAAACAGTTTGGCATCCCGGGAGCCCTCGCGGGACCAACCCTCCGACTGCGGACGACTGGCCGATCAAGGCCCCGGTGAACCGGTACACGAACTGCTATGTACACGGCGTTCGATGTTCAAGTGAGCTAGTACTGCTATGAGCGCCCGATACGATATCGACGACGACAGTTCGTTCGCACTCCTCATGATCGCCCTGTCGGTGCTCATCTTCCTCGTGGTCCGTTACAGTGAGCGGTCGCGCTCGGAGTAGGCCGATCCGAGCCACGACTCCGAGAGATACGTGGAAGCGAAAACGGCCCATACAGCACTGACTGCGTCTCCAAAGAGTCCCACGGTCGGGGCAGCGATGCTCGCAGCGGGCGACGCCGACCGGGCCGGAATCCGGTCCGTCGCGATGAGAAGTGATTTTACTGTACAGAATGAATGGCCTGTATGTCCAATCCGAACGACGTGACAGCAACAGGAGCTATGAAACAGGACGCCGGCGGTCTCACCCCCGCTGTGGTGGCATCGGTCGGTTCAGTCGCACTCGCGCTTTACTTTTATTACGTACGCGGCGACAAACAGCGTGGCCAGTTCGTCGGCTTCTGGCCCGTCACAATCCTCGCTCTCGCGTCGTACTTCAAGCTGGAGGAGATAAAACAGATGATGTCGGAGAGCGGAGAGTAATCGGCCCCCTCTGCCGGCAGTTCGATTCGGCACCACTAACCGAACGGCCACACGAGAAGGCGCAGCAAGGGTCCGCCGACGGCCTCGCCGAATCCGCGACGAGACGACGGCCCCTCCAGCCCCGGTCCTCGAACGGGTGCGTCACTCCACCGGACGCGTGACCGTGCCGAGCGTTCTGAATACGAAATCGGCTCGCTCCCGAGCGCCTGCCTTGACGAGATGTCCGACGGTCTCACGCCCGTCCCGTCCAGGGCGTCGACGCTAGACTACCCGTCGGCTCTGTCGCCGGGGTCGACCCGTAGACGCTCGACAGTCCTCGAATAATCGGTTCGCTCTCGCTTGAACCGGCGAGAGACACACGGTCCGGGCGGGTGCCGACCCTGACCGCACGGCGATACCGAACACGACCGCTCGGACACGGCAGACGTGCAGACAGTCCTCTCGGAGTGATGTTTCGACGGCGGCTACTAGCAACACAGCCTCTGCACTCACGACTCACAATCTACCCACCGCGAATACCTTCAGCGCGTCTATAGGGCCCTCTCGTCCCGTCATTGTTCGTCCGACATCCGAATACCGCGCTCAACAACCGCCTCGGTCATCAAACGGCTCGTCTCACGCTGGAGTGCTCGCATACGCGACGGCGCTTCGCCTCTGTCGAGCAGCCCGCGGCCGTAACAGAGCGCGACTCCCCGCTATTCAGCGACCGCAATCGCGGCACGTTCTCCGGCGTCCAGTTCTTCAGTTCCGACTCGGCCTTCACCGGCCTCGACGAGTTCGTGCGAGAGGTCGGCCAACTCGTCTGGAACACCACCGGCCTCGGCTTCCGCATAAACCGTCTCTGGTGCGAGGAGTGTGTCGAACGTCGCGACCAGTTCGAGCGACTCGATTTTGGCGGGGTGACTGAGCGGTCCTGCGTCCGAGACAGCCGCAAGCGTCACGCGTTCAGACCCCAGTCGGCGTCTTTCTCGACGACCTCCCGCTCTCGTTCCGCTCGCTCGACGTTCGTCCGGCCGACGCGTTCGATTGCCTCCTCGCGGTCGAGTTCGCCATCGAGATACCGCGCGAGAACGAGGTCTTCCCACAGGTCTTCGAGACCGCGTTCGAGTGCCCGCTCGAATACTTCGGACTCCGGAAGGCCGCGGGCTTCGGCGATTTCTCGAACCCGGTCGGAAATTTCGGCGGCCATACCGTGTGATCGCTCAGCAATATTGATAAAACCGTGTCTGCCCGCCTGATGAGAATCTGACCGGGGTCTATGTTCTGCGGCCACGACCAGATACCATTAGAGACGCCGTCCACCGTCAAAAATAGGGACCTCGGCACTCGAACCCGGACGGTGTACACGTACCAGCCGATTTCAGCCGCCGATTATCTCGCAGTGGTGAATACTTCTATCGGCCTTGTTCCGGGATTCGAGATGTTTGTCGGTAGCTTGCACAACATCTCCGATATCCCGACCTGCTTGCTGAACATAGATGTAGCTCTTACCGAGGATAGCGAAACAGTTCTATTTGCGTTCTGGTAGGACGTGCCGTACAACAGACGCAGCGCGTATCTCGCATCGAACGATTCTGAGAATAGATGATGGCGAGTCGCTCAGCACAGAACGCGTCCGGTCACAAGGCATGCGAATGATTGTACCAAGACCTGTAATACGGTTACCTCACTACAAGCGAATTCGGAAGCTCTGACCGGCGGCCAACTGCAACTGCCAGACGCTGAGATGGTCTCGTGGCTGTCGGCTCAACTTTTGCCCAGAGCAACTATGCCTGCTGAGTGGGTATCAATCATATGAGTAGTATTAATATGCTGAATTCCATCCTCGGGGAGTCAGGCACGATTCAATGGGGCATCACGGTCGTTTTCACACTGACTGCCATCGGATGTTTTGCCGCTGCTGCCTACGGAACACAGCTACAGGGCCGTGATACCCGATTTGGACTCAAAGCGGTGCTAATGACAAACGGATTGTGGCTCCTGTTCCAGGCTCTCGGCCTGCTCACCGCCGACGGGACTCTCAGCTCCGCGCTGTATATTGGCGGTCTTATATGGGGACTTACCGGTGTCGGCGCGTGGGTGTACTTCATTTCCGCATACACAGGTCGGTCGTACCACCGCGACCGCCGGTACCGTCTGCTCGCCGTTGGCACGTACGTCAGCCTCATAACGATCAAACTCACCAACCCGTTGTACGGCCTGTATGTTAAAACAGACCTCCAGCCGGACCCGTATCCACACCTCGTGGTCGAACCACAGGTTTTCTACTGGGTATCGTTCACGCTCACGTACACACTCGTCGCTATCAGCTTCTACTGGTTGATCGATACGTTCCGCAAGTCCCAGTATCCGACTGCCGGCTTAGGCGCACTCGCAGTTCTTTCGCTGGTTCCGGTTGTACCACGGGTGGCTGTTGAGGCACTTCCGGCCGAACAGTTGCCCCCTATTCTGCTTGGCCTGAGTTTCGAGCCAGTCGGTGTTGCCGGATTCACGCTTGGAATGTTGGTTTTCGTCGAGGATACATTCCGTCGAATCGAACAATCCGGCCGGTCAGCGTTCTTCGAGAAGGCTGATGATGCGACGTTTGTATACGACACTAACGGAACGCTTGTCGAGTCAAACAGGGAGGCCGACAATCTCCAGTCGGCCCTCGGTATCGAGTGTCCGACGATTGATGCGTTCGAACAGGCGTTCACACCTGTCGGCACAGACGACGAATCAGGCGTCACATCCGTCACAACTGATGGGGCAACCCGATACTTCGACATCACGGCCAATCCGATGACGATTGGTACCGAAAGCGTCGGGACGGTTGTATGGATAGAGGAGGTGACCGCGCGCAGAACGCGGAAACGTGACCTGGAACTGAAAGAACGAGCGATGGACGAAGCGAAGGTTGGAATCACCCTCAGCGATCCGGATGCCGAGGACAACCCACTGATATACGTGAATGATGGATTCGTCGAACAGACCGGCTACAGCCGGGAAGAAGTACTCGGGCGGAACTGTCGGTTCCTCCAGAGAGAGGACAGGGACCAGCCGGCACTTGATGACCTGCGAGATGCAATTACTGCTGAAGAGCCGATAACCGTCGATTTGCGGAACTACCGAAAAGATGGCGAGCAGTTCTGGAACCGTCTCTCGGTGACACCGGTCTACGACGAGGACGGCGAACTAGCCAACCACATCGGTATCCAGCAGGACGTCACGGAAGAACGGACCAGGGCTCAGCAACTGCGAACGCTGCACAGTACCACTCGTGAACTACTCAGGACTGGTGATACTGAGGAGGCTGTGACTGTCGCTCTCGAGACG
>NZ_JAQCNH010000134.1 GCF_028275115.1 Halorientalis sp.
CCCGACGCGTTGTGTGTGGCTCCGGTGCCCGGTTCGTTCGGCGACTTTCTGACGCCCGAGTCGTCGGTTCGATACATATAGGCGATATGACCTGCGCGCGTAGGTCGGCACTGCCTCCACTCATCGGTGTGTCCCCTCGAGTGCCGATAAGTGTCGGTGTTGCCGAGCAGCGGCCGGCGGCGGACTCGACGGCGTCGTCGAGACGCCACGACGGTGTCACTGACAGCCACAGGCCGTCACAGCAGGGTCGATAACACCAGGAACGCGGAGACGAGAATCACGGCGACGTACAGCCAGAGGGCCAAGTGGTGAGCGGCCGAGACGTGTCTCATCTCGTCGGTGCCTCCGCGGTGGACCGAGCCGACAGGTCCCGCTGCCGCCCGAGCAGTTCCGGATAGCGAGACTCGATATCGGACAGCGTATAATCGATACGTCTGTGGAGCCGGTCGATCCGCTCGGAAAGCCGGCGGACTGCCGCATCGCCGCCCGAGCGGTCAGCCCCCGAACGGTCCCGTAGCTCGCGTCGCCGCTCGGTCAGCGTGGACAACGTCGCGATAGTCGCCTCGTACGCTGCGACCCGGCGAGCCGTCCCGACGCGCTCGAGTAGTTCGCCTCGGGCCACCGGACTGGCGACGTACTCGTCGACGAGCCAGCCCGACGAACCGGGCGAGACGGTCGAGAGCACCCGCCAGCCGTCACGGAGGCGCTCGGCGCGTCCGCCGCTGCGGGCCTGGTCCGGCATCGGTACCCGCCGGTCGACGACGAGAACGCTCGCGTCGAGCGACTCTGGGACCGCGCGTCCGTGCCGGACCATCCGTGTCTCGTGTCTGTCCACCAGCCAGGATGCGTAGTGCTGAGCCGACCTGCTATCGCCCGCGACGACGACGACTCGAGCGACTTCCTGGCGGACGCCCAGCGTGCGTCCAGCGGCCACCGCCGACGCCTCGGGGACGAGTGGCTGGCTGTGGCCCGACCGAGTGCCGCTCGGTTCGTGGTTCCGGATTGTCATAGTCGTATAAGTAGCCGTCTCCGCCTCTGGATTGCTGCTATCCATGTCGCCCGCCGGTGTACCGTACCGATGTCTATCGGTCGACCACCGTTGGTCAGGTCCCGACAGACGAGCCAGTGATGTGAGCGGTTCGCCGCTACGGGCGCTGTCGGTAGTGGCGACGGCACGAACACAGGACGCGGCGCTCCCCTGGCAGTTCGACGCGACGGACCGTGCCACCGCTCAGAAGAACACGTGTTCGAGTACCTTCCGCTCGGCCGTCCGCAGGTGCTGGCTGAACGTCGACTGTGCGATGTCGAGTTCCGCCGCCACTGTCACCGCGTCGTTGCCCCGCGGCCAGTCGAAGTATCCTGCGTGGAAGGCCATCTGTAGCGTCTCGCGCTGTCTGTCCGTCAGTCGCTCGTTCAGGGCCGTCGAGGGCGTCGGCTGCAACTCGTTGTCGATGGGCTGGTCGTACTTTCCGACCAGTTCGGCACCGTCGAGTTCCTCGGTGACGCGCTCGACGTATCCCCGGACGTCAGTTTCGGGAGGCAACTGTACCGTCACCCGAAGGTCGCCCGAACCGGAGCCAGGCTCTATCTCCTGGAGTGCGACCCCGCGCTCGGTCAGCCGCCGAATCGGCGACGCCTCTGCGAGCGGGACGACACACGTTATCTTGGCCGTGTCGGCCCTGAGGACCGACGCCTCGGTCGTGGTCTCGAGTCGTCGTTCGAGTGACTCGACGTCCGTGGTGTCTCCGACGTCGAGTGTCGTAAACACCGCCCACGTACGGTCGGCCCGGCGGGAAACATCCACCGCCACGAGCGGTACGTCTGCAGTTGTCGTGAACGCGGACAAAGTGGGGTCGGACTCAACGCGGAAGGTGAGGTGTGTCGTCCCGCCCGCTAACAGCGCGTCACGCTGTCGAATGGCACCGATTGCGTGTCCGATGATGAGGCCGAGTTCTTCGAGTGCGTCGAGTTCGTCCTCGCCGATTCCCTGTGGACGGTCGGTGTGGATCTCCAGTCCACCGAAACACACCGACTCGTGGACGATCGGTACCGCGACGATACTGTTGCTGCCCCGTTTCAGACCCCGACTGCGCCACCACACGTCGTCCTCGATACCCACGAGGTCACCCACCGACACGGCGGACTGCGTTTCGCGGGCCGCCCTCGCCGGAACGGGTGGTGTCGTGTCGGGCACGTCAGTTCGATTCGCGTCCGACGACGCCGGGGGAACGGCCGAGAGATACTGGTCGAGGTCCCCTGCCGAGGCACGGCGGACAGTGTCGTTGCTCGGCAGGTCGATGTCGGCGATCCAGGCACCGGTGATCGTATCGATCCGGAGTAACTGCCGACAGACCTTCTCCTCGACCTCCACACGTGTATCCGCGTCCACGACGGCAGAGACAATCGACCGGATGAGCCGATTGATGCGGTCCAGTCGCCGGAGCCGCTCGTTCTGTTGTTTCAGTTCTCGGTCGCGGCTCCGGATGCCACGGGCCTTCGCGAGCTCTTCGAGCGCCTGTCGGGTGTTTGCGGCCCACGTCTCGGCGAGGTCACGCTGCGTCGACGAGAGCTCCACCCCTGCCGGGGTCCCGACGAGGAACACCCCGTGCTTGCCGAGAGGGCAGAGCACCCAGTCTGCGAGGTGGTCGTCGAGCCAGGTGGTAGCGTCGGTCCGTCCCCGGTGTGCGGTGGCCGCTACCCGCCCCGACCGGTTGGCGAATGTCGTCCACACCGGACCGTCGCCGCCCGAGAGTGTCGGTAAGTCGGGGTCGGTGTCCGGGTTCGTGGTCCGACGTGCCGTCGGGACGAGGTCGCCGGTGCCGTCCTCCCTGGTGAACAGTGCCGCGTACGGAAGCTCCAAGCCGGTCGTGGCGGTCGCGACGGTCTGTTCGGCGACTGCCTCGACCGTCTCTGCGGTCATCAGTTCCCGGGTCGCGCTGTGGAGGGTCCGGAGATACTGTTCACGACGGTGCCGGCCGGTGACCTCGTGGTAGTGTTCGATACGGCCGCCCGCGTACAGACCGGTCTCGATAGGGCCACTCCAGTACTCGAGCCACCGCTCTGTCTCCCCGTCGCTCCCGGGAGCGTGGACGGTCGCTTCGAGTTCTCGCCCGTGGCTCGCCAGACCGGTTCGTATCACCGAGGCGAGCGACTCGTCGTCGGCAGTGATGTCCTGCAGTTGGTCTGCCACGACGGCAGTGTACGCCTGCCCACGGGCCGTGGTCCGGTCGAGGCCGAGCAGCGTCTCCGTCGCGTCGTTGGCCCAGACGACCTCCCCGTCGGCATCGACCACGACCGTCGCTTCCTTCGAACTGTCGAGGACGTCCTCGGTGAGCGATTCGTACCGTCGGTCGCTCGTCCACTCAGCGGTTGCCCGCTGGAGGCGCTCGACCGCGACACGGAAGTCCTCGTCCGGAAGGGCTGACAGCAGTGATTCGACGTCTGCCTGCACCGCGTCGAGGCGCTCGGTAAGCGTCCGGTACTCCTCGCTGTTCCGGAGCGCGTCCGGTTCCTTGACCGCTTCCAGCGTGTCCTGCCGCTCGATCAGCGAGAACAGCTCCTGGAGTTTTTCGTCGTACTCGGCACGGGTCAGCATCCGGTCGACCGTCTCTCGGAGCGCCGCGGCGTCGACCGGCTTCTCGAGGTAGCCGTCGAACCCCATCCGAACGACGTCGAAGTCGGGCGTAACCGCCGAAACCATCACCACCCGTGGGTCGAGGTCGGACTCGCGAATCGTCGCGAGCACGTCGCTCCCGGAGAGCCCCGGCATCATCCGGTCCAGAAGTACCACGTCGACGGTCTCGTCCAGCCGTTCGAGGGCCTCGGTCCCGTCGTGTGTCGTCTCGACGTCGTAGGTGTCGTCGAGCCACTCGGCGTACAGTCCTGCCAGGCCGTGGTCGTCCTCGACGACCAGTATCCGTCCGGCGTTCGCCTGTTCGACGGTCATCGTCGCTCGTGAGCCGTCGTCACCTCGTCGACGCGGTCGGCCGGGAGTCGCAGGCATACGTCCGTGCCATCGTCCGTCGACGCGACCGATATCTGGCCACCGGCCTGTGTGACGACCATCCGGACCATCCAGAGGCCGAGTCCCTGGCCGTGGTTCAACGGCGTCTCCTCGCCGGTCGTGAGCACCTCTGCCTCCATCTCGGGCATCCCTGGCCCGTCGTCGCTAACGGTGATATCGATCCAGCCGTCCGCCGCCGCGGTGACCGCTACTGCGACCGTTGCGTCGTCAGTCGCCTTGACGGCGTTTTCCCCGAGTTCGCGCACTGCCGTGAGCAGTGCCCGTGGCAGTTTCGGGAGGCTGCCATCCGGAACTTCCACGTCGATGTCCGCCGCCGGGTACTGCGCGTGGAGCGGAGCCACAGCGTCCTCGAGTAGCGTCCCGACCTCGGTTCGTGCCGACTGCTCCGTCTGTGACTCGAGTACCCGTCTGATTTCACCGATCGACTCGGTCATCGACTCCCACTTGTCGAGGACAGCTTGGACGGTGGCAAAGTGTTCGGCACGCTTGGCGTCGTCCGACTCGTTGGACATCACCTCCGTCCACCCCCGCAACTTCGTCAGGTCGTTACGCATGTTGTGTCGCATCACCCGCTGCATGACGCTGAGATGTTGCCGATGCTGGCGCCGGTCCGTGATATCACGACCCTCGACGACGAGCGCGGACACTTCGCCGGCCTCGTCGGTCACGGGTTTCACCGAGAAGTCGATCGTCGCGAGGCCGTCGGCGCCGCGAACCTCCGTCTCGTAGCGGACGAACTCGCCGTCTGCGGCCCGCTCGATGGCGTCCACCATGTCGTCGCGAACGGCCTCGGAGTGTGTCCACCACGGGGCGTCGAAAAACGGGTCCCCGACGATGGCGTCGCGTTTGACTCCACCGAACTCGAGCGCGGCTTCGTTGACTTCGACGACCGAACCGTCGGGTTCCAGCAGGCCGGTGAACTGGAACGTGCCGTTGAAGATACTCTCGAACCGTCGCGTGCGTTTTTTGATCTCAGTCACGTCCCGGAGATAAACGAGTATCCCGTCGATGGCCTCCTCGTCGAGCATATTCCGGCACCGACCCTCGACGGTGAACCATCCGCCGTCCGGAGACGCGAGACGGCATTCCGCCTTGCCGTCACTCGCTCCGTCCACACACTCGTAGAACGTCTCCAGCGCGCGTTCCCGACTGTCCGGGTGTAGATAGTCGAAGAGGTTCTCGCCGACGACGTCGTCGGGGTCGTAGCCGAGAACCCGTTCGGCCGAGCCACTCACGTACGTCACCGTTCCGTCCGGGTCGACGATGGTTACCACGTCTTCGGACTGCTCGACGAACCGTTCGGTCCGGCGCCGTTGGAGCCGTCGCTCGGTCATATCACGAACGACGACAGCGTACTCGTGGGGGTCGCTGTCGTCCGGCTTAAGTGGCGCGTACCGGATGTCGGCGTAGAACTTCGTGCCGTCGTCGCGGACGGCCCACCCTTCGTGCGCGCTCTCGCCGGCGACGCGGGACTGCTGGAGCAGTCGCTCGGGGAGCCCCGACTCGCGGTTGTCCGCCGTATGGAGGGCGGACACGGACATCCCCACCGCCGTCTCGGTGTCGTACCCGAACATGGTCCGGGCGCCGTCGTTCCACGTCTGGACGTCACCGTCCCCGTCGACGGCGATGAACGCGTACTCGTCGATACTCTCGGTCAGCAGGCGGAAACGCTCGCGCTCCTCGAGCAGTTCACGCTCGCGTTGGCTCTCGTCGGTGACGTCCCGTGCGAGCACTAAACCGTAGGTGTCGGTCGGGTCGTCGACGGCGTCGACGGCGTCGACCGGAACGATGTGGACCCGGAGTACTCGACCACCGAGCTCGATTCGGCGGTCCGTCCGCTCGCCCTGCAGCGCCGCCCGATACCGGTCCACGAGGTCGTGTTCGTCGTTTGTAAACAGCGTTCCGACCGCCGTTCCGGCGATATCGGACTCCGCGAGGTCGAACTCCGCGAGGAGTTCACCGGCGGCCAGTTCGTACTCGAGGGCGGCGTCGAAGGTGAGAACAGCACCGTTCGGGATGTTTTCGGCGAGACGCCGGTAACGACGCTCGTTCCGCCGTCGCTCGCGCTCTTGTTCTTTGCGGTCGGTGATATCAGACGCAGTCGCGAGCACCCGGACCGGAGCCCCGGTGTCGTCGTCTACCGGGACGGCGCGTGTCCCGATCCAGACGGTGTCGCCGTCGCCGCCGACCATCCGGAACTCACCGACCCACGGCTCGCCGGTCTCGAGCATCGTCTCGAGACCCGTCTGCACACGGTCGACGTCGTCCGGGTGAACCGCTGCCTCGAAGTCGTCGGCGGAGGTGATCTCCTGGTCGACGATGTCGGTCAGCGTCTCGTTCCAGCTCAGTTCGTCAGTCTGTAGATCCCACTCGGCGAGCCCGGTGTTCGTGCCCGAAAGCACCAGTTCGAGTCGCTCTCGCTGGTCGCGGCGGTCTGCGCGAACCTGTCTGCGGTCGATCTCGTAGCCGACCCAGCGCCGGAAGAGATTGAGCACCGACCGTTCGGTCTCGGTGAACGACGACCCCTGCGGTGTCGACGATGCGAAACACAGCGTTCCGTACGTGTCGCCGCCGGTCTCGACGGCGCCGCCCATGTACGTTTCGAGTTCGAAAGTGTCGTACGCCGGGTCGTCCGCCCACGCCGTCTCCCCAGCCTGCGTGACGCTGACGAGGTCGTCGCTCTCGATTGTCTTCCGGCAGTACGACTGTGAGAGAGGGCACGACTCGCCCGCCTGGAGTTTCTCGTGGGAGCCACGCGCCTGGACGATTCGCTGTGTCCCCGGCGGCTCTCCGTCGTCGGCCTCGATTCGCGTCAGGAACGCGTACGGGAGGTCGAGATACTCGCTGCCGGCCGCGAGCAGGCCGTCGACCTTCTCCTCGAAGGACAGACTCGGGTCGGTCGTCACCTCGTAGCCGTCCTCGAGGACCGCGACGGTCGCGTCCTTGCGCCGTTCGCGCTTCTTCCGCTCGGAGATGTCGACGAACAGGGCACTCGTACCGGTCGTCTCACCCTGCCGCGGGACCGCGCGGAGGAGCGTGTGCACCCGGTTACCGTCGGCGTCGACGAGCGTTCGCTCGTCCATCTCGAACTCGCCTGCCAGCGCCGCCTCGTAGCCGCCTGCCTCCAGCTCCGTCGCGGAGTCGTCGGTGTACAGCGACGCGAGCGGTTCGCCCTCGATTTCGTCGCGGTCGTACCCGAGCCGGGCCAGGAACCGGTCGTTACACGAGGCTATCACCGGTTCGTCGTCGACCAGGTGGGTCTCGACGAACAGCAGGGGGCCACGGTCCAGGAACTGTCGCAGCCACCGGCTCCGCTCCCGGCGCTCGGTGACGTCCTGTTGGATACCGATGAAGTTGGAGACGGTCCCGGTTTCGTCCTCGACCGGGGTGACCGAGAGTCGGTTCCAGTACGGAGTCCCGTCCCGCCGCTCGTTGCGCAGTTCGAGCGAAATCGGTTCCTCGGCGTCGATTGCCGCACGGAGCCTGTCCACCGTCTCCGGGTCGGTGTCCGCACCCTGCAGGAACCGTGGGTTCTGGCCGAGTGCCGCCTCGCAGGCGTAGCCGGTCAGTCGCTCGAATCCGTCGTTGATATAAACCAGGGGATTGTCGGTCTGTGTCGAGTCGGTAATCTGGATGCCGACGGTCGCTTCATCCATCGCCCGCTCTTTCAGTTCGAGTTCGCGCTCGCGTGCCCGCCGTTCGGTCTCGTCGCGAACCGTACAGACCAGTCGTCCGTCGTCGACGATGGTCAGCGAGAGTTCGGCGGGGAACGTCGACCCGTCGGGCCGGGTCCCGGTCACCATCCCTCGCCACTGGCCGTCTTGTTCGAGCGCGGTGAACGCCTCACTCTCTATGCGCTCGGTCTCCGCGTCGTCGTACAGTTTCCGCCAGGAGTTCCCCAGCAGTTGGGCCTTGTCGTCGAAGCCGTACATCTCGACGTGCGTCCGGTCGACGTACGTGTACGTCCCGTCGTCGAGAACGGCGACGCCGTCGGCTGCCTCTTCGATGGCCTGCTTGAACGAATCGAGCGTTCGCTTCCGCCGCTTGCGGTCGGTGATGTCGCGGAGGACGCCAGCCGTCCCACGGAACTCGCCGTCACCGATCACAGCGAGTTGGTTCTCGACCTCCACCCGGTCCCCGTCGACTGTTTCGACTGCGAACTCTGCGGTCGTCGACCGCTTGTCGGTGGTCAGCAGCGTCTCGATCTGTGCCTCGATCTGCTCGACGTCGTCGTCGTCCATTCCCACGGACGGACGCGCACCGATGATATCTGTACCGTACCCGAGTTCGCGTTTCGCGGCCTCGTTGACGAACGTGAACCGACCGGCAGCGTCAAGCGCGTACATCGGGTCGCCGACGGCTTCGAGAATCGTCTCGTACCGCTCCAGTTCCGCGAATCGCTGCCGCCGTTCGACCTCGGTACCGATCCACTGTGCGACGAGTTTGACGAACTCCCGGTCCGTCGGGAGAAACGCCGCCGGACGCGCACGTCCCATCGAGAAGTTCACCGTCCCGTACGTCTCGCCGTCGACGACGACGGGCGCCGCAATGTACGCGCCGACGTTTTCGGCCGCCGCGCTGTCGCTGTACTCCGTATCCGCGACATCGGCGAACGCGAGTGAGTCGGCTGTGTCACCGGCGAGTGTCGCCTGGCACATGGTGTCCCCGAGGTCGTACACCGCCCCGGCCTCGTGCGTCCCGGTCGCGTCGACCGCGGCTTCGATCTCGTAATCGTCCCCGTCGACGTGTGCGAAGCAGCCCGTTTCGAGTCCGAAGTGGTCACACCCGAGCGCCAGCAGACGCTCGATGGTTTCGTCGAACTCGCCCGTGTTGGTCGTGAGCTCGTTCAGTCGCCGCAACGCGGTGGCCTCGGCCTCGGCGGGACCCTCCGCCGGTCGCCGTACCGGCTCGTCGCCCGGCAGCGTCGAGACATCGCGTGCAGTCGTGCGGACGTACACACTCTCGTCGACTTCGATTCGACCGTTCGTGAGTTCGACAGTCCGCTCGGTGCCGTCGGCACACCCGAGTGACGTGCCGACCGACCCGGACGGTCCGGCGGTGGCCCCGTCGATTCGATCTCGGATGGCCGCCGTCGCATCGGCTCCGATGACATCCGTGAGGGCCATAGACAGGAGTTCCTCGCGCTCGTACCCCGTCAACTCCAGCATGGCGTCGTTGACCGCTATCAGCGCCCCGTCGGGCGCACTGACGAATGTGGCTCGGTCCGATTGCTCGAACAGTGTGCTGGCTATGTCGCAGTCGATGCCCCCTCGCTCACGACGGCCGAGTCGTGTCAGTGTCGCGCTGAGATTCGCTGCGACCCCTTCGACGATTGCGAGTTCACTCTCGTCGAATCCACCGGCGGTCGCTGTGCCGAGAGACAGGACGTGTGTGTCGCTGACGGGTACGAAGACTTCGGTACAGAGCGACCCTGGCGGGTCGTCGTCGACCGTCAGTTCTGGAACGTCGCCGTCCGAGTCGTCACCTCCCGCGCTCGGTCGGTCGAGGGCTGTTGCTGGCGCTCTGTCGATGGTATCGTCGGCATCGGTCTCGCGGGCGGTGAACGACTCGTCTGCGATTACACCCTGTGAGTCGTACGTGTCGACGCGCACCGTGGGGTCCTCGAACACGGTTTCTATCAGTTCGACGGCGCAGGCGATGGCAGAATCCGTGGTTTCGGCGCGATTGAGCGCTGCCGACACCGTCAGGAGAGAGTCCGCTGGCCTGAGAGGCGAGGGGATTTCAGACATAGTTAGCTAACGCACTCCACGAGATTCAATCCTGTGGCCGAATATCATCTTTGAGATTCTTCTGCCCGTCGCCCGCTGCCTCAGTCAGCGGACCGTGCGCGGCAGCCGGGACGGTGGGTGTATTCTCTCGTCGTCCCGTTGTTTCGGCAGCGTTCGGGGACGGCTCGTCACTCTGTGCCCGTGAGAGGCAGGTCCACGCGGCGACGGACATGCTCTCGAAGTCGACTCCGACGGCGTCAGCCGTTCTGCAGTACAGGGTCGATTTCTCTCTACCCGACCCCGTCTCACCGTGTTCCTCGAGGAATCCGACAGCGACGAGTTCCTCTACCCGACGGTAACACGTCGCAATCGGGACACCGATAGCGTCGCTGAGGTCCGTCACCGACCGCGGTGTGCCCGTCGCTCTGAGTATCTCCATGCTGTACTCCCGCCCGAGTACGTTCATCGGTTTCATGAGAATGTCTGTGTCTGATGTTATCGCGAATGATACTGTCTCTCGTGCCGGTAGCTATCGGCACCGGGACCGACAGTACCGATGAGCATCGGTATGTGGGGACGTCGGCGACTGTGTCGACGGACTCACTGCCAGCGGCCGGTGTCCAGTCGCCAGACAAGCGGGCCACGACGCTAGCCACCACGAAACGGACGCTCCCGAGTCAGGTTTTCGAGGCGGACGATGGCGGTGCCGCGTCGGTGTCCGTTCGGCCTCCGAGCGACCCGCCTCGTCGCTCTGTCAGGCGTCCACGTCCGCTGTCGCCTCGCTCGCGCTCGCGGTGAAGCCGATGGTGCGGAGTCGCTCGGCGAGTGGTTCCCCGATCGCCGACGCGGGGGTCAGGATACCACCGGACAGCGGTGAGTCTGTGTCGTCTTCGAGCAGGCACATCGCCGACTCGCCGAGCATACGCGCCGTCGCACCGTAGCCCGGGTCGCGGTCGGCACCGACTACGGCGTCCACGGTGAACGGACCGTCTTCGTTCGTCCCCTGCCCGCGCACGCGGACCCGAAACCGTCCGTTCTCCATCTCCTCCTCGCTCGGCCCTTCGCCGGGGTCGGGGAACACGAACCGCTTGAGCGCCGAGCGCGTCGGACCGACGGACATTGCGAGCGTGAACAACCCGATGCCACCGGAGACGAGGCTCGCGCTCGCTGCACCGCCGACCCCGGGCCCTGTCGGGACGACCTCCGTACAGCGGAAGCCACGGCCCCAGGGGTAGTCGAGGAGGGCATTACTGCGTCGAACCACTCGTTCGTTTACCGGCGCCATCGGCGACGGCGCGGTCCAACAGGGTCGTAACGGGTCTTTGCGGGGGAGGCGTTGCTCGCCAGTGTCGACGCCCGTTCGCTCGCCGGACGGTGCCAGCGAGTACGGGTTCCCGAGCACTGCCCTGACCTCGGGGTCGTTCGACGCGGCCTCGAACAGTTCGGCCGCGCTGGCCAGCGTGCCACCGCTCACGCCACCGCTTCCGGACTCCAGGTAGATCCGGGCCCGGGTACAGGGGGTTCCGAACTCCGCCATCGCGAACGACTGTGCGAGCAGGGTACCGAGGTCGGCGGGGACGGAATCGAAGCCACAGCTGTGGACGATTCGCGCGTCGGCGTCCACCGCCGCGTCGTGATACTGGTCGATCATCTCCCGGGTCCAGTTCACCTCGCCAGTCAGGTCGCAGTAGTCGGTTCCGGCTTCGACACACGCCTCGACCAGTGGAGTCCCGTACTTCGTGTACGGGCCGACGGTCGTGCAGACGACGTGTGCGTCGCGAGCCATCGCCCGGAGCGTCTCGGGCTCCGTCGCGTCGCCGAGCACTATGGGGAGCGTCTCCCACTCGTCGCTCCGGCCGACGACCTCGGCTTCGATAGCTTGGAGACGGCTCTCGTCCCGACCGCCGATAGCCAGCGACAGGGTGTCCGGTGTGTACTGTTCAGTGAGGTACTCGGCTACGAGGCGCCCAGCGACGCCAGTTGCACCCCACACGACCACGTCGTGTTGTCGGTCAGTGTTCGACACGGGTATCCAGTTCAGATACCAGGGCCACAGGTTCAAGTGTTTGGCATCTCGTCTGCACCGCTGTCACGTCCGTCGAGAGACGTTTTCGGCTCGCGTTCGCCCGCGCGGCCGAACGACTGCGCTCGCCGCGCCGTGTTGGCCGTGTTGCTTCCTCTCATCCAAACATTCATACTTACGTAAAACACTCGTGATAAGCAGATTGGGGGAATGACGATGCAAGAACACGTCTACAGTGAGAGTCGGACAGACGGGGGCGACACGGGCAGTGAGCAACGAGGTGACACGGATGGTTGAGAGCATGGTCGCCCGCGTTTTGCTGGACGCGGCCATCGTGGCGCTGATTCTGGCGTCGGTCGTGGAGGTAATCGTCGACGTCCGGGGGATGGACACACCGACGTTCCTCCCGGGACGACTTGCGGAGCTATCACCGTCCGAACCGGCGACGGCGCTCGGCGTCGGCGGGACCGCTATGCTCATCTTCGGAATCATCATCGAGATGGGGCTGTTTGGCCCGCTACCCGGTGGTCGGTTTCTCGTCGGAACCATCGCAGTTCTCGGCTTCCTGCTCACCGGTGGATTCCTCATCACTGAGGAGGAAGACAGTAGCGGATACAGCGGCTGAGTAGCGCTGTCGTCCGCGACCGTCGTACCGGCGGTGGAGCGGTCGCGGTCGTCGTCGTTCTCTCGAAGAAGGGGGTGCCCCGAACCACTCACGGCGGGTCGACGGAGTCGAGGTCGCCGCCGTCACAGTACGGGCAGGTCGGGTCGGTGAGGTCGGCGCGGTACGCGAACGTGCGCTCGCAGCGTCGACATCGGTAGTGGACGACCTCGTCGTCCAGTGAAAACACCGATTTGAGTGACTCGAACACGCCCATTGGTAGATACCATCGGTCGTACGGGACCCGGCGGTTTAATTCCGCCCCCGGCAGCCCGGAGCGGCACGGTTTTGACCGTTGGAACCGAACCCAGAGCATGGAGTCAATCGACGACGTCGGCGCGTTCCGGACAGAACTGACAGAACTGCTCGCGGCCGCCGAGGAGGGTGGCGTCTCCTCGGATGCCGTGGTCGGACTGTTGACGGCACAACTGGCCGGGATGCGCGGCGACGTGCGCCTCCCGCTGTCGATGCCCCCCGAGCGGGCGCGCGAGTTCACCGACGAGGCGCGTAACCACGTCGACGAACGCATGACGGTCGACCTCCTGGTCTCCGAGACGGTGATACAGGACCTGGAACTGCAGTTGCAGGTCTTCGAGCAGCGTAACGAAACGTCTTAGCCGTCGGTTTCGAGGTCGAACTGCCAGGCGTCGTAGCCGCCCTGCAGACTGGCGATGGTCGCGTCGTCGTCGATTCCCTCGTAGGATTCCAGCAGTCGGCCCGCCTGGACGGAACTGATACCCTCCTTACAGACCATGACGACCTCGTCGTCCCAGTCGACCTCGTCGATCCGAGCGGCTAACTGCCCGTACGGGACGTTCAGAGCGCCAGGGATGTGACCGGCCGAGTACTGCCGGGGTGAGCGTGTGTCGACGACCTGTACGTCCGCGCCGTCTTCGAGTTTCTCCTGTAACCGCGACGGAGGAAGCTCCTCGACCATCGCCCGGTTGTAGACACGGCGCGGGCTAAAGCCCATCGCCCCAACTCGGTGAGATTCGTGTTCGACCAATAGAGCTAAATAGTGGTGTGGTATACCATATCATGTATGGCGTCAGCACCGAGCGACGACGAGATATTCGATCAGTTCCTCACGGAGCGCGGGCACGAGACGGAGCAAGTCGGCTGGGACCAGAGCTACAACAAAAAGCAGTGCCCGGAGTGCGGTGGCCTCCACGACACTGCAGCGACAGAGTGCTCGGTGTGTGGCTGGGGACCGGGCAACTGACGGCCGTCACCGGCGGTCAGACGGAACTATTCTCGGTACTTTGGTAGGATAGCAACCGGTGAGCCGCTCGGAAGAGAGCGTCCAGCAGGAGTGAGGAGTCCTGCCCGGTTCGGTGGATGAGATGGCAGCCGGCTACAACTCGTCTAGAGAGTCGTGCAGGAACAGGCCCAGTGCCAGATGATGGTACATCGCCTGCTCGATCTGCGATTGAGCGGCGTCCTCGTCCGCGACGGAGTACTCTTTGGTTCGCACCAACTCATGCATCGACAGCACGTCGTCACCTTCGATATCGTGTAGCCGTGGGTACACCGTTCCTGGGCTCAGCTGTGCGTCGAACAACCGCGACAGGTCGTCGATCAGCGCCTTCCCGTGGGTGCCATCCCGCAACGCGATCAGCGCGATGAGGATCTCATCCAAGTTCTGTTTGACAATTTCGTCGTCGAATTCGAACGACTCCTCGACTGCCAGCCGTTCCATGACCGAAGACAACACCTGCTCGGGGTCGCCTTCTCCACCGGCGTCTGGGGCGTCGGGCGACGCTGCCTCCAGGTCGTCACCGGCCGAAAGTTCTTGTATCAACGTATTCACCAGCGGACTCGTACTCACATTATCTCCGGACATTGGCAATCACTTGGACTCGATCCACACACATGCGTCTCCGCCACGGATATATAATGCCTCGCCCCCGGTTTCCGAGAATGAAAATAGGTACATAAAGGCGTTTTCACGCGCTGAAAGAGCCCCCACACGACTGTAGCCCATCCCAATCCAACCGAACTTTTTCATCCGTGATACTCCCCGCAATATCTTTTTACACTGGTGGGCTCTACACAGTATAGTGCCAGAGGAACGTAGTATCGAGCAGGTTCTCGATACGATCGGGGACGAGAACGCCCGCGAGATACTCGCGGCGATCAGTATCGAGCCGCGTTCGGCCAAAGAACTGGCCGAGGAGTGTGACCTCTCACTTCCGACCGTCTACCGGCGCATCGAAATACTCGAAGAAAACGAACTCGTCAAAGACAGGACGCTGGTGGCTGACGACGGTAATCACTACAAAATCTACGAATCCAACTTCGACAGCACCGTGATCTCACTGGAGGAGGAAGGCGAGTACCGGGTGCGGATCTACCGTGAGGAGAACCTCCCCGACCGGTTCAGTCAGCTCTGGGACGAACTCAATCCGGAGTAGGCAACCGCTCCGCGCCTGGCGGTTTCACCGATCGTCCGACGTACCTTTATGTTCGGTGGGTGAGGAGAGAGTGCCATGGTCGAGACGGTGGCAGTCGCGCGCGGGGCCCTGATTCTCATGCGACTCGTCACGTTCGGGTTGACGCTGGGGATCACGCTGATCAGTTTCCAGGCGTACCGCAAAAAACAGTCTGAGAAACTCCAATCGGCGTTCATCGGCTTTGCGTTCATCAGTATGGGGGTCGCCATCACCAACGTCATCACGCAACTGGGCGCGGGCGCAACCGAAACCTCTTCCTTACAGTTCATTTTCCTCCAGATGACCGAGACGATTCCATTCATCATCGGATTCACCATGCTCTACCTCTCACTGTACCGCTGACTGCCGACGACGAAAAATTCGGAGAGAACCGAACCGGATCGAAGCCACGTTGTTTATGCGTGTGTAGGTTCATTAGTGGTTTAATGACCGACACGATGCCAGAAGCAGTTCGCCTGTTTGGGGGGCCGGGGAGCGGGAAGACCACGGCCCTACTGGACCGGGTCGAAGAGCTACAGGAAGCAGGGGCAGACGTACGGGACATCCTCGTCGTCTCGTACACGCGTGCGGCGGCCGCGGAGATTCGCGAACGTCTCGCCGAGCGACTGGACACGACACCGCGGGCCCTCCGTGGGAACGTCTGTACAATGCACGCGAAGGCCTACGAACTCCTCAACCTCTCGCGCGGTGACGTCGTCTCGGAATCGGACAAAGAAGAGTTCTGTGGGGAGTACGGCATCGAGTACGAGGACGAAAACAAAGGCGCTCGCCGACGGAGTGCCCGCTCGACGACGATTGGCAACAAGGTTATCGCGACAAGCCAGTGGCTCCAGCGCACCTGTCGTGACGTGGCCGACTGGTACGACGTGCCGTTCAAATGGAACGTAGAGAAAGTCCGACTCCCACCGGACGAAGACCCCAACTCCCAGACCGGCAACAAGTACACGCCGACGTGGCCCTCCGACGACGACCGCATCGACGTGCCGGAGGCCATCCGCGCTTGGCGTGGCTACAAGGGCGAGAACGGACTCGTCGGTTTCGCGGACATGCTCGAACGCGTCAAACAGCGCTCGCTGTTGCCCAACGTCGAGTACCTGGTGATCGACGAGTTCCAGGACATCACCACGCTCCAGTACGACGTGTACGAGGAGTGGAAGCCACATATGGAGCGAGTTCTGATCGCGGGCGACGACGACCAGGTCGTCTACGCCTGGCAGGGTGCCGACCCTGACCTCCTGCTGGACGAGGACGTCTCCCAGGACGAAGTGCTGCCGAACTCCTACCGTCTTCCGTCGAAGATCCTCAACGTCGTCAACAGGGAGATCAGTCACATCGACAAACGTCAGGAGAAAGACCTCGAACCGCGCAAAGAGGGCGGTCGCGTCGAGGCACCGCCCAGACCCTCGATGCTAGACCTCGTCCGGAACGTCCGCGCCACCATCGAAGAAGACGAGGACAGCACGTCGATGATCCTCTTCCGGGCGCGCTACCAGATGTTTCAGTTCATCGACGAGTTCATCGGCGAGGGGATTCCCTTCCAGTGTCTGACCGACCAGCGGATGTGGACCGACCGATTGACACAGTACGTCCGGGCGGTCGAAGCGCTGTCGGCGGACGACACGGTCACGGCCCTCCAGGCCCGACGACTGGCCGACATGCTGGCGGACTCGGCGTTCGGTACCGGTGAACGCGACGACCTCTTCGACGACATCGACGAGCGTCAGGAGGCGGCAGACACCGACGACCTCGCGGAGATCACGGTCGAACCCGACTTCGTCCGCGACCACGTGCCGTTCATGCCCGACCCCCGGTCTGCGGCCGACATGCTCCGGAAGGTCACCAACTTCCAGGAGCGGTCGGTCGACGCCTACTTCTCCGGTGAGTATCAGGGGATGGCCACCGACTCGATTCGGGTCGGGACGATCCACTCCGCGAAGGGGCGCGAGGCTGACCACGTGTTCCTCGCGACCGACCTCACCGAGAAGGTGGTCGAGCAGATGGCTGCGACCGTCGAACAGCAGGGCCGTGAGGTCCAGGGCGTCGAGGAGTTCACCAAGCACACCGATCCGGTCCCGACGCTGACTGACAACGAACGCCGCGTGTTCTACGTTGGAATGTCGCGCGCCCGCGAGCGCCTCATTCTCCTCGAGAACCTGGTCGACGGTGCGCCGACGCTGCCCATCGACGTGTTGCTCGAGAACGAACCCTCCGAGAAGACCGTCGATCAACTGCTGGACGAAGCGAAAAACGCCGTCGCGATTCAGTAACTCAGTTCTCCTCGTCGTCGGGTGTTTCGACGACGGTACTCGCCATGTCCTGTGCGGCATCGGCCGCCACGTCTGTCGGTTTGGTCACGTATTTCTGGAGTGCGATCATCAGCGCAGCGATCGCCAGAAACCCGCCGCCGACCAGTCGGTTCCCGCCGACGAGCATGTCCAGTCCGAGCAGGGCGACCGGGGCCGCGACGACCACCGTTCCCATCAGCCCGATAGTGTCGAGAATGCCGAGCCCCATCTCGTCGGTTATTTGCCAGTCCTGGAACAAAAGCTATGCGTGTTCCCGTTCGCGGCAGGGTTCCGACCGCATCGTGTGCCCGCGTCGTCCGAGGACGCCGACCCGGAATGAAAACGGGTTTTGGGCCGCCGCTCTTAGTGTGGGTATGTTCACTGGCATCGTCGAACGGACCGGCGAGATCACCGATGTGACCGACGACGCGGGGGGTCGCCGCCTGACAGTCGCGGCCGACCTCGACGACCTGCACCACGGACAGAGCATCGCCATCAGCGGCGCATGCCTGACCGTCGAAGAGTTCGGAGACGACTGGTTCTCGCTCTTTCTCTCACAGGAGACCCTGGACCGGACCTATCTCGGCGAGTTACACGAGGGCGCCCTCGTGAACGTCGAGCGCGCGCTGCCGGCCGACGGGCGTTTCGACGGCCACGTCGTGCAGGGCCACGTCGACGGAACTGCCGAGGTGACTGCAGTAGAGCAGATAGACGACGACTGGGAGTTTCGGTTCTCTATCCCCGGCGACCTGGAGCGGTATCTGGTCGAGAAGGGGTCGGTGACGGTCGACGGGATTAGCCTCACCCTCGCCGACCTGGCGTCGGGAAGCCACACCGAACGAACCGGTGACGACGAGGACGAACCGCGAGCAGAGGGCGACTTCGGGGTGGCGGTCATTCCGGCGACCTACGAAATCACGACGCTGTCGGAGAAGTCGGTCGGTGACCCGGTCCACCTGGAGGTGGATGTGGTGGCCAAATACGTCGAGCGACTGCTGGCTGGCGACACGGATATAACGGCGAGTCAGACACCGTACGCCGAGCGCTTCGAGGACTAATCCCGGACCGGGCGGTCCTGGTTCGCGGTCTCGGCAGGGTCGGCCCCCCCGGTCCGGTCGGCCTGGCGGTACGCATCGTTGTATCGTGAGAGTTTCCGCAACAGCAGGTAAATGAACAGGCCGTCGTAGAGGACGACGAACCCGAGGAAGACGAGGAATGAGTCGACGGCGGTCGCCTCGGCCACGATGGGAACCAGCACAGTCGCGCTGGTGTTGTAGGTCGCGTGGACAATAGTGGCGATGAGTAGTCCCTTCACGACGATGGGACCGGCGTCGTCGGGGTTGAACTTCGCGAGACCGAGATAGTAGCCGGCGAAGGCGGAGTAAATGACGTGGCCAGGACCGGCCAGCGCCCGGACCGTGGCGATGTCGGAGCCAGCCCGGAGCAGATTCATTCCTGGGGCGACCGTCTCCAGGGAGGTGGTGATGTAGAGCGCGTTCTCGATGGTCGCGAAGCCAAGCCCGGCGACCGCGCCGTAGACTGCGCCGTCGATCACCGCGTCGAACTTCGGCGAGCGATAGGCGTACATCCGGACGGCGAGCAGTTTCACTGCCTCCTCGACCGGCCCGACGACGACGAAGTAGAACGCGAGTAGGCCCAGGATGGGAATCAGACCGAACCCGGAGCCGACCACCTGGACGTAGCGGCCGACTGTGTCGTTGAGGATTCCCGCGAAGTTCGCGAACAGGATACCGAGCAAAAACGTGACGACGAGGATTTCGAGCGGTTCGCTGGTCGTCACGTCGGCCCGCCAGAGATACGCCGCGAGGACGAACGCCGGCACGATAGAGAGCGCGACGAAAATACCGACACGGGGGTCGACCAGCAGTCCGAACCCGCCGAGCACCACCTGAAAGCCGAGGATGAGGACCGCGACGACGATGACGGTCCAGCGCAACCCGACGACGGCGGCGTGGTAGAGCCGCTGTGCGAACCGGTCGAACCCCGACCGCACCTCCCACTCGGAAATCTCGTGGAGATCCATCGACCCGTCGTCCATCGACTCGACCGGATCCCGTCGGTCGTCCATATCCGGGGGTCGGCCGGCGCACACCTAACGTTTTGCCTCCAGTGCCGCCCGGTAGACCGCCGCTTTCGCGGTTCGGCGAGAGCCTCGGGGGCGCTTGGCACGCTCGAATCCGGCGACCAGCCCCACATCCGTTCGACGACAGCCGAGGGATGTCTGCGCGTCGGACGGACGCGATGCCCGGAGGGAACCAAACCACCGCCCAAATAACGAAACGGTACGCTGTTTTAATCAGCA
>NZ_JAQCNH010000136.1 GCF_028275115.1 Halorientalis sp.
CTGAACTTCGAGCTGTCGAGCCAGGGGTTCGGCGCCCGCGGGTTCACCGACGGGTTCGACGCCGCCTACGCCATGTGGAACCCCGAAGCGGACCTCGGCGAGTGCGAGGTCTGGGAACTGCTCGAACCCGCGCTGTACCTCGGGCGCACTCTCAAGCCAAACAGTGCAGGGATGGGCAAGTACCGCGGCGGGTCGGCCTTCGAGTCGGTCCGGATGGCCTGGGGCACCGACGAACTCTACCTGCAGAACAACGGGAACGCGCTCGCGTTCAACAGTCCCGGGATGTTCGGCGGCTACCCCTCCTCGACGGGTTACATCCACAACGTCCGGGACACCGATATGGAAGAACGGATCGAGAACCGCGAAAAGTACCCCGTCCGTGACGGGACACCTGAGGACTCCCAGATGTTCGACTACGTCGAGGGCGAGGATCGCCAGTTCGAGGAGCGGGGGACCTCTCTACTCCACGAGTACGACGAACGGGACCTCTACCTCAGCGTCAACCGTGGGGGCGCGGGACTGGGCGACCCCATCGAACGTGAACCCGAACGCATCGAGGACGACCTCAACGACGAAACTGTCCAGCGGGAGTACGCAGAGCGTGTCTACGGCGCTCACGTGAAAGAGGTCGGCGACGGAGAGTACGAGGTCGAGCCCGAGAAGACGGCACAGAAACGAGAACGCATCCGCGAACAGCGCGGCGAGGAGGCCGTCCCCGTCGACGAATGGAAGGAGCAACGGAAAGCGGACGTCGTCGAGGGGAACTTCGTCGACGTCGTCAAAAAGACCTACAACGAGAGTCTCGAACTGAGCGAGGAGTGGGACGACCACTTCCGCTCGTTCTGGGACCTGCCCGCTGAGTTCACCTTCGAGAGGGAGGACTGACCAATGCCAGAGTACTCAAAAGAGCGCATCGAATCGCTCATCGATGGGACGATTCCCTTCGACGACGCACACGACATGATGAGTGCGTACAAGGACTCGGACCGCTTCGACAAATACCGGGAGATACTCCAGGAACGAGCGGACTGGGACGACACCATCCTGCTCCCGCTGACGGACCATCTCTACGTGGTCAACAACGGCAGTGGCCGGGTCACGAAGTGTGACTGTGGCCACGAGTTCGGAGACTTCACCGAGAACTGGAAACACGAGGCGCTCATCAACGTCCGGGACAATCGTCAGGATCTGCAGGAGATCTATCCGAAGGCAATGCACTCGGACCCTGAGTGGATGGTACTGCGGGAGTACTTCTGCCCCGGGTGTAAGACGCAACTCGAAGTTGAGGCAGTCCCGCCAGGGTACCCCATCGTCTTTGACTTCCGGCCGTACATCGACGACTTCTACGAGGACTGGCTCGGCCGGAAAGCGCCCGACAAACAGTAGGCCAGTTCATTAACTATCCCCCGCACGATTCACACACCATTCACGATGCCAGATACCAGCCATGCCAGACAACACTAAACGTGCCTACACCCTGAAGGGTTGTTTCGAGTCCAGTCTGACCCGGAACAGCGAGCGCACGGCGCTGCACTTCGACGGGGACGACGAGACACTCACCTACGCCGAGCTGGACGAGCGGTCGAACGCGGTCGCCAATGGCCTCGTCGACTGCGGTGTCTCACCCGGGGAGCGCGTCGTGCTAATGCTCTCGAACCGGCCCGAGTACGTCGTCGCCGACCTGGCGATCGTCAAAGCGGGCGCCGTCAAGCTGCCGCTGAACGACATGCTCACCCCCGACGAGTTCGAGTATATGCTCGCCGACTCCGGAACGTCGACTGTCGTCGCCGGACCGAACTTCACCGACACGCTCGCGGACCTCCGTGAGAACCTCCCGGAGCTGGACCGCCCCATCGGCATCTCGGCGGGTCAGGAACTCCCGTCAGAGTTCACGGACTTCGAGACGCTGAGTGCAGACGGCGATTCCGAGGCCCCACCGTCGGTCGACGTCGACCCGTCCGACACGGTCGCGCACTACTACACGGGCGGGACGACGGGGCAACCCAAAGGCGTCGTCCACAGCCATCGGAATATGGCGATGAACACCTACGCACACGCCATCGAACTGGGCATCACGGGCGAGGACGCGCTCCTGTTGATGACGCCCCTTCCACACTCCGCGGGACTGTTCCTGTGGGGTGGTCTGCTGTCGGGCGCGACGATGGCCGTCCGCGACGGGTTCGAACCCGAACGGGCCCTGCAGGATATCGAAACCCGGTCTATCTCGTGGACGTTCATGATGCCGACGATGATATACCGGCTCCTCGACCACGCCGACCTCGACTCGTTCGACACGTCGACGCTTTCGACGCTCGCGTACGGCGCAGCGCCAATGACGGCAAACCGCCTCGAGGACGGCCTGGACGAGTTCGGCCCCGTATTCCTGCAGTTCTACGGCCAGACTGAGGTCCCGAACCTCATTACGACGTTCGGAAAACAGGAGCATCGACACGCCATCGAGACCAACATCGACGAGCGACTGGAATCGGCCGGCCAACCCTGCCTGATGGCCGATGTCAAAGTCGTCGACTACGACTCCGGGGACGAACTCCCTCGGGGAGAAATCGGCGAAATCCTCGCGACTGCGCCCTACGCCATGGAGGAATACTTCGAGCGTCCCGAGAAGACAGCCGAGACGCTCGTTGACGGTTGGGTACGGACTGGTGACATCGGTCGCGTGGACGAGGACGGTTACCTCTACCTTCTCGACCGGGATAGCGACGTCATCATCACCGGCGGGATGAACGTCTACAGCACAGAAGTCGAGGAAGCACTCGACCGGCACCCGGACGTCCGGGAGGTTGCTGTCATCGGTATTCCCCACCCAGACTGGGGCGAAGCGATTCACGCCGTTCTCGTTTCAGACGCTACCTCGCTCTCGGAATCAGACGTCGAAGCGTTCGCAGACGACCAGTTAGCAGACTACAAGAAACCGAAAAGCGTCGACTTCGTGGACGAAATTCCGAAGACACCGTACGGGAAACAGGACAAGGTCGCTCTCAGAGACCGGCACTGGGAAGACGAAACGCGGGATATTGCCTAATGTTGGCGGTTTCTGTTGTTACGCAGAGTCAAGAAGAGAGCCCCGCCCTGCAGGACGGGGAGGATGTCAAGACGGCGTGCGTAGGTTGTCGATGTCCACTATCCTAAACAAGGACCACGAGTCATCGAGTTGTACTTCGAGACCGTCGGCGAATCCGCTTTCCGAGAACGGGGCGAACAACTCATCTCGATCCGGCGGTCCCCATCGGACGTGCTCCGTTTTTGTTCGCAGGCTCTCGACGAGGCCTTCTCCAACTGGACCCGTTGTCCACTTACATTCGGCGAGGAGGACGCGGTCGTGGTTCGGTGACGGCCCGACGATGTCGATTTCCTCTTTGTTCTACCACCAGCGACCGACTTCGGAGGACGGTTCGAATGCGCCGCGTCGAATCCCTTCCCGGGCGGCTTCTTTACATACGTCCTCGAACGTGGGTGCAACGTGCATTGGGAGGTCCGGTTCAATCGTCTCGTCGTACACGATCTCCGGTGTTCCTCGATACTGAATCGATGCGGCTCGACATGTCGAAACCAGAACCGAATGAACTCGTCCACAATCCGGTATCCTGAGCGCTTCGATTTCTTTCTCGAGGCCCTGACTGGCCCATCTCGTTCGATGAGGCGGAGTCGGCGAGGTGTCTGTAGGTACTTCGAGAGCGGCCCCGAATCGATCCCCGTTGCGCCGAAGCTTTCACTCGGTGCCGTGTGACCCAGTGCGTGCCTACCACGCCCTCGTCGACGACGACCCGGGTATCGAACCACGCCGCCGATTCGGCCATCCGGCGCAACAGCGGTGATGGACCGTTTGCGGCCGGTGGAGCAGTGCCGGCGGACCGTCGTATACTCGCTCGCTCGGTGTGCGCCGACAGACCCGTCACACTCCTGCACACTCCGGGATCACGCCGGTTCTGGCCGCTCGAACCGTCAAACGACCGGGTGTTCCCGCCCGTGGCGGATACCGTGGAGCACGTCTCGAACCCCGACTCACCGACGGAATCGCAGCGCTCATCGCCGAGTTTCCGGACCGGGCAGAGCCACGAGACGCTCACCGAGCACTCTCATCCCGTTGCCGAGGAATCAACCAGAGCCGGAGTCCACACCGAAAAGTCACAGTTTCGGCCGTGGGTCAGTTTAGCTGCGGGCGAGTGGTGACCGGTCCCACGACCCGACGACGGGATGGGGTGACGGGATACGACTACGGACTAGGGTCGCGGTCGGTCAGCATCGACCGGAAGATCGCCTCGAACCGGTCGGCGTCGACCGATTCGACCACCGTCGTCCGGGCGGGTTCGCCGGTGACCCCGGTTTCGTCGACGGCGGTGTACCCGCGCGTCAGCCCTTCGCGCTCGTCGACCGCGACGTGGTAGGTGTCCGCTGCGTCGACGATGTCAGGAAAGGCCGCGACGGCCGCGGTCAGCGAGTCCGGTTGTGTCGCGCCCGCGGTGCCGGTCCGGTCCGCCATCGTCGCCCGTGCCTGCTTGGTGACGGTCAGGACGTAGTCGGCCAGTTCCGACTCGACGTCGGCGGCCCACTGGAAGAAGTCCGGCCCAAAAAACGAATCCCGGAGACTGCACCCCCAGTCGACCAGTGTCACCTCGAGACGGTCGAGAACCACCTTCGCGGCGTCGGGGTCAACCCAGAAGTTGTACTCCGCGGCCGGCGTGACGTTCCCCCGGCAGTTGACGTTCCCGCCCATCACCCAGACCCGGTCGAGCAAATCGCCCAGATCTGGCTCGCGGTGCAGCGCCATGGCGACGTTGGTTAGCGGCCCGATACACAGCAGCGACAGTTCGCCTGGCGCCGCCCGCGCACGGTCGAGAATTGCCTCGACGGCATGGTCGGTGGCCGACGGGACGTCCGTGTCGGGAAACAGGTTTCCACCCAGGCCGCCCTCCCCGTGGACGTCGCTGGCGTGCTCGAACTGCTTCAATAGGGGTTGTCGGGCCCCCTCGTGGACCGGTACCTTCTCGGCAACCCCGGCGTGTTCGAGGGTGTACTTGGCGTTTTCGACCTGGTAGTCGAATGGGACGTTGCCACAGACGACGGTCACCGCCTCGAGGTCGATTCGGTCCGAGAGTGCTGTGAGCAGGATCGCCTGCGTGTCGTCGCCGGCGGTGTCGGTGTCGACGATCAGGCGCCGTGGTCGGTCGCTGGCTGTATCGGCCATGGTGTGACCCAGGAGCCACGGACCATAGCCGTTGTTCCGCCAGGCCGGGAACGGCCGACCCTGCCGAGCGGTGCCGGTCACGCGGCGCGGTTGACTCGCCGACCAGACCGACCGGTCCTCCTCGTGACGAGCGACGAGGCCTCCCTCAGGGACCGACAGAGTCGACGCCGGCCGCGAACGCGACGATCGGACGGGCGTTGCCTCACATTCCCTCGGGCTGTAAGCATTATACGCGCCGAGTTCCTGCCTCACAGTATGCCCCGAGTGGTCAGTTTCGGGAGCGTCAACATCGACCGCGTCGCCTACGTGGACCAGTCGACGGTCGACGGCCTCGCGGCGACGTACGACTGGTTTCCCGCCCCGGGCGAGACGGTGCGAGTGCCTGACGGGATCCCGCCCGACTTCGACCGGCACGTCTCGGAGACGTTTCTCGGCGGCAAAGGCGCGAACCAGGCCGTCGCCGCGGCGGCCGCAGACGCGGACGCCGCGCTCGTCGGCACCATCGGCGATGACCACGACGACTTCGGGGTGCTAGCCGAACTGTCGGGACGTGGGGTCGATACCGAGGCCGTCGCGGTCGTCGAGGAAGAGATGGGCACTGCGTTCGTGTTCGTCACCCCGGACGGTGAGAATCACATCGCTTACTACCCGGGCGCGAACAGGGCGGCCACTCCGGAACACGCGATCCGACATCTGGACGGGATTCTCGCTGCTAATTGCCTGCTGGTCCAGAACGAGTTGCCGACGGCCACCACAGAACACCTGCTCACGTCACTACGAGACGTTCCCGACCGGCCGACCGTCGTCGTGGATCCGGCCCCGTCGACAGGCGCTGCGCGGCTGCTGGACACCGGCATCGCCGACGTTGTGACGCCGAACAAACACGAAGCCACGCTGCTCACGGACGCACTGGACGGCCCGGAGACGGTCATCGAGACCCGAGGCGAGGACACCGTCGTCGTGACCGACGGGCGACGCTGGGAAGTGTCGCCGCCGTCGGTAACGCCGGTCGACACGACGGGAGCGGGGGACGTGTTTGCCGGCTATCTCGCCGCGCGGTTAGCTGCCGGCGACGACCGGGACCGAGCGATCCGCGCCGCCACGACTGCCGCTGCACTGTCGACCGAACACGAAGGCGTCCAGCGGGCGGTGCCGGACCGGTCGACAGTGACCGCTCGCCTGCACAGGTGAACAGATACGGCGACGCCCCGCCAACCCGTCCCCATTCCCGCGCGGCCCTCTCAGCGCGATGTGCGTTCGCCGCTGTCGGGGCGCGACGAACGGCGACGGCGGCCATCGGCCCTGCAGGTCGACGGCAGCGGGCGGACGCGATACAGAGTCCGAGCGAGAGTGGGAGTATCGGGAGTGACGCCGTGGCTGCGACGCGAACGTCCGACGAGCGAGGACTGTAGCCGGTCGCCGGACGCGTGGCGTGACAGTGGCCGTGTCACCGGGACGGCGCGGTTTCGTTGTCGGTCAGCCCCAGTTCGTCCGCCACGCCGACCGTTTCTCCGGCAGCGTAGCCGTTCAGTGCGGCGGCTGCCGGCGACTCGCGGATAGCTTCGTCGTCGTAGCCGGCCTCCTCGAACGGCCCCAGGAGCGGTGGCCGTGCCCTGAGGCTGTGTTTCTGGTGGTAGTCCTCGGCCGGAAAGAACCGCGAGAGCGCCTCGATACGGGTCTCGATCGCGTCGGGGTCAAGGTCGGCGGCGGCGAGAAACGCCTCGAGTGCATCCCGCTGGGCCGCGGATGCGGTGAACACGACGTGCTGGTACTGGGTTTTCCGGCTCTGACTGTACGGATCGTGCGCCCGAAAAACGCGGTCGAGGAGGTCCGTATACGAGACGACCGCCGGGTCGTAGTCGACCTGGAAGACCTCCGTGTGATCGCCGAGGGCGTGGTACGACGGGTCGGGTTTCGTCCCGCCGGCGTAGCCGACCCGTGTCCGTACGACGCCGTCCAGCGAACCGAACCGCGCGTCCGGCCCCCAGAAACAGCCGAGGGCGAACGTCGCCACCTCGGTCGCCTCACCGTCCAGTGCTCGCTCGTCGAAATCGTGTATCCGCGCAGGTCTGAGTGTCATATGTGGGCTCCTCGTCGCTCGGTCCGCTCCGATATCATAGCTCGGCCTGGCTCGTGGTATACCTTTCCCACGACAGTCGTTCGGGCCGGTGGCGGCCACGGGAGTTCTGATGGAGAAACGTACCTCCCGCCCGAGGGGACACCCATCACGACCGACGCCGATGAGCAACCCGCCACGGACGCCACGATGGCACGGGAACGCGCCCGCGACCACCTCCGGACCGGCGAGAGGCGTACGCCTGCAACGGCGTCGTCCGGGGGTGTCCCGGAAGCGGCCACCGTCCAGTTCGCCTACGACGAGGCGTACGACGTCGGGTTCAACACCGCGGCGACCGACCGGGAGTCCGAGCACCTGACGGCGAACCCACCGGTTGCGGTCTCGTCGACGAACGAGACGATCGCCTCCCGTTGTGACTCACTCCAGAACTGTCTGTCCATTCGGGTGGTCCGCCGGTGTTCCGGCAGGTCCGTTTTGACTGTGTCAGTGAGCGCTAGATTCCGGTCGAGATACCCTCACCTGACTCCGTACGAGAGACACGCAGAGATGTACGCGAAGTACCGCTGAGCGGTTGATACGGAAAGCGTATCTTCGCGAACCTGCTCGGCCGGAGGCAGTGCTCGTTGAGCGTTCGTGGCCCCTTCTGGGTGTTATTCGGGTCATCGAGATGGTGACGGTTCTCTTCTATCCACACGGCCCAGCGAAGAATGACATGACCCCCTTGAGTTTCCTCGTGAGCGGGTCGTCGCCTTCTGCCTGCTCGGCAGCAACACGGCCGGATGGCGGTTGGATTTCCAGTCCACGGGTGCCACCGATAGCCATGAGCCGCTCTGTGCGGTTACCGGACGTTCACATGTAAAAAGTGCTGAAATATATTACGATTGAACCTATGTGCATAGTATGAACACGATACTATCGGGTCTGATACAGGCAGCAGACGACGAACATCGAGAACAGAGGACCGAGGCACTGAACGGAAGCGAGGCGTGGGAGGCACTCGGTAACGGATATATCGCCGATGAAGATGTCGAAGTGAGCGAACAACTGGGGTCGCTGGAGGGCGAAAGTGCGGCATCAATCCTGTTCAGTTTTCTCGACGGCTCAGACGAAGCCGTCTTTATTATCGATAACGACGGGATCATGATATATGCGAACAAAGAGTGTCGTAACCTGTTCGACCGTGATCGGGGGGAACTGCTGGGAAACAATCTCTTTGAGTACGAGAACGCCGACAACGAACCCGTTCGCGAACGTGTGCTCGGGGCAGGTGAATCGATTCAGAGAGACGAGGAGATCGAACTCGACGACGGTAGCATACGATACAGTGAACGGTCGGTACACCCGCTTTTCGGCGAGGGAGGGTCAGTAATCGGTGCCATCGAAATCAACCGCGACGTGACCGAACGCGTCCTCTCACAGCGCCGGGAGGAAGCGATTCGGGAGTATCAGGCAACGGCAATCTCGGCGCTCAAACAATCGATTCGCCAGTTGGGGGAAGGTGATTTTACCGTCGCACCGAGCCTTCCTGAACCGGATGAGGAGTTCGATGACATGCAGGCTGTCGCCGAGGAGTTCGAGCAGATGACAGCGGACCTTCGGAATGCAGTCGACAGCACGAATCAGGCTCTCGTGGAAGCCCGTCGGACCGCCGAAGAGCTAAATCGGCTCAGCACTCGGCTTCAGCGTTGGGGGAGCGGAGCTGTCGACGCAGTAGCTGATATCGAAACGGCTAACGAGCGTGTCGCCTCAGTAACAAAAAACCAGGACGAGCGGACGAGCGAAGTAGAGCAAAACGTCTCGGCTCTCTCTGCGGCAATCGAAGAGGTCACAACGAGCAGTCAGGAGATTCAGAAGCAGGCACAGAAAGCGACCACTCTCGCTGCCGATGGAACCGAGACTGCCGAGGATGTGATTGAACAGATGGACGCAGCCATCGATGCCTCTGAGCAGAACGTCGAACAGGTCGAATCGCTCGAAGCACAGATGGAGAAAATCGGCGAGATGACTGACATAATCGATGACATCGCCGAGCAGACGAACATTCTCGCGCTGAACGCCAATGTTGAGGCGGCACGAGCGGACGGGTCCGGGAGCGAGGGGTTCGCTGTCGTCGCCGATGAGGTCAAGCAACTGGCAGAGGACTCAAAGGAGGCGGTGAGTGAAATTTCGGCAGTGCTAGAAACCCTCGGCGGTCAGATCAACGACACTGCACAGAGTATCAACCGGAGCAACGACCGGGTTCAGGAAGCCTCGACGGTCGTTGCGCAGGTCGTCGAGACGACCAACGAGATCAGCGACGCCATCAGTCGGACTGAAGAGGATGTTACCGAAATCTCCACGACGATCGACGACCAAGCCGAGAATACCGAAGACATCCTCGAAGTCGTTGAAAAAGTGTCTAATGCGAGTGAGACTGTCGAAACACGTATGAGAGACGTCGCGACGAGCGTCGAAACGCAGGCGGATATCGTCGACCGCGTCACCGAGGCGGCAGACACGATCGACAATCTCGGCGACGACCTCAACCGACAGCTATCCTCGTTCGAGATAGCCGACCCGGCCGATACACACCCGACCGGACGGGACGGCGACTGAGAAGCGGGGAATGCAGTGTGTGGCAGGCCTTTTCATTCACTGCAGACTGTCGTAACATCGCTTTCGGACACTGTAGGGGTACTATGAGCGGTGTTGAAGATGCGCGAATCAAGGGAGGGCGCGCTGCATACAGTGCGCGTATTCGGTGATGGCCGTGTTATTCCCCAACTAATCTAGATACGATGACTAATTTACAAGATCGCTGTGGTTCAAGATCGTCCATCAGTACTCACCTGACACATGTCACTTCCGTCGTGGGTCTCCCGAGAGTTGGAGAACGACCGGAAGGTGAATACGAAACTGACTGACAAGCACGTCGTCGAGACGATGCACGAGGCCGGTCGGCCACGCTTCTCGGTTCAACAGATTCGAGACCGAGTCAGACCAGATGTCTCGAAAGTCACCGTCCGTAACCGATTGCGTGATCTAGAAGAACGGGGTATCGTTGCGACAGAAACGTATTCGGACTCACTGACGCTGGTATTATATCGACCATCCTAGTCAGACTGGCCGCTCTCTCCAGAGGGAAAACAGGCATTGAACGGACAGTCAGCCAGCACAGAGAATCCACTTCGTGAATTAGACGAACACCCGGATACTGCCCGCGGTGGCGGCGGCGTCCCGGGCGCCGTCGAGTGCCGTCGCGTGGTCGCCGGTGGCGCTCGTCTATGCGGTGCCGGTCTCGGGAGCAAGGCGGTCGGAAGGGTGTGCGGGACGCCTGCTCAGGCGGTAGCGTCCAATCAGCTGAATCGCTCTTGTCCGTCACCACCGTACCCGACCCCACCGCGTCTCGTTCAAGCCCCTCCGTGCCGTGAACGGTGTCTACCCTCTCTCGATGTGTCGTCCGGTGTAGTGGTGTACGCGGCATCCGGTCCACAGTGTGTCTCGTCGCGCGGTCGGAGCCGAGCCGAGATTACGAACGCTCGTGGGAAGCAGCATCGATATTCGGGTCCGCGGCGGGAAGCGAGAGAACCACCACGGTGCCGTCAGGTTCGTCAGAGCCGGCAACCGATTCCGCAGGTGGCGCAGTCGTCCCGTCGTCCTCGAACCAGACAGACCCGCCGTAGCGGTCCATCATGACCTCGACAAAGTAGAGCCCAAATCCGACGGACCCCGACGCTTCGCGTGTAACCCCCTTCTGGAACACAGTGTCTTTCATCTCCTCAGGGATTCCAGGTCCGTTATCGGCGATTCGGACGTGTGTCGCGTCGGTTCGCCGGACCGTCCGGACTGTCACTTTCGGTGTACTGGTGTCGTTGTGTTCAATCGCGTTCAGGATGAGATTCTCTACCACCTCGGCCAGTAAGTCGTCCCCAGTCACCCAGAGGTCGTCGTCAACCGTTACCTCAATTGTTGCTTCCTCGTGACCCTGGCGGATTTTCTCGACCTTCCGTCGGATGGTGTCGCTCAATTCCACCGGCCGGAGGTCTGTGTCGGTCTGGCCGCCGAGTTCTCCTGTTACCGACCTGATCTTGCGAGTGAGCGTCACGATATCGTCGCTGTACTCCGTAATCGTCCGCAGGTGGTCCATCCCGGCCTCGTCCACGTGGTCGTCGAGCATCCCGGCGCGACCCTGTATGACTGTCATTCCATTCAGGAGATCGTGTCTAAGACACGCGTTGAAGAACTCGATGTGTTCTTTCTGTTCCTCGATTAACGCACGGCTCTCCCGGAGCTGTCGTTCTTTCGCTATTCGATTGAGAGCGTTTTCGGTCGCGGAGGCGAGAGTCTGAGCGAACTGTCGGTCGTCGTCGGTGAGGGTGGCGCCGTCGGAGCCGCTGCTGACCAGAAGGACTCCGTGTTCCCCCAGCGGGAGGAGAACCGACTCGTCTAGTGACACTGGAAGCGGCTGTTCGGCTTTAATTGTGGGTGAGTAGACGGACATCGGTTCACCCGAGTCGAACACCTGCCAGAGGTCGTTCTCACCGCGCTGAATAACCGGGAGTGGCGTCGTCTCGCTGCCGTCAATCCGTGTCACCTCACGGGTTGGTGTGTCGGAATTACCCGTCGTGAACGCGTCGAACAGCGGGTCAGTCGCAGCTGCCACCCGGAGGTGGTCTGTGTCGGCGTTGTGAAGCAGGATGGCCGAGTACGGGCATCCGAGGGTTCGTTCGGTGGTTCGAGTCGCGAGCATTGTCACGTCGTCTTCCGTCTCGGCGGTGAGGAACCGCTGATTGACCGACTGCAGTTCGGCGAGAATCCGCTCGCGTCGTTGCTGCATCGTCACATCTCGGAGGACAACAGCAGACCCGCGTCTGCGGTCGTACTGGTCACGGATCGGCGCTTTGCTGACATCGTAAGCCGCGACCGACCCGTCCTCGTCGCTCTCGTGCTCGAATACGTTGTTTTCAGCCACCGCTTCGTCCAGTCCTGGCAGAGCAGTTCCGAGGTCGGTCCCGACGGCACTCCCGTCGTCAAACAGCGATGTTCCGGCCGGATTGCTGTGAAGAAGGGTGCCGTCCTCGTCACAGACGAGAACCGGGTCACTAATTTCGCTGAGGACGACATCGGGTGCGAGCGGTTCGACGTCGAGAAAGTCATAGTAAAAAAGCGCGCTCGCGATGACGACAGCCTCGCCCGCGTAGAACAGGGGTGTCAGGTCTAAGCCTGGGTGGGGGCTGAGTCCGAGCCTGAAGGCCACACTCCCGATTGCGGTGAACAGCACTGACAGCAGTATAATCGCCGTTTGCCGCCGGTAGACGTTCCGTTGTGAGGCGAGAAACTCCCCGAGCAAGGCGATGTACACAAGAACGCTCGGGTACGCGACTGACACCGTCAGAGCAGAGAGAGCGCCTGTCCGTTCGGCTACCGGGAGCGTCAGTCCGGCAACCGTCCGGATTGTTACCTCACCGAACAACAGGTTCGTGAACGGGTCGGCTAGCACCAACGCTGCGGAGAACCCATAAATCGCCAACAGCGCCCGTCGGCGCCGTATCGTCAGCCAGTCACCACGACCGGTGTAGATGAGCGTGAACTGAAGAAAATAGTTGATTATCAACGCCGCGAACGCGAACTGTGTGGCGATCAAGACTGCCGCAACCGCCGGGTCACGGACGAAGACGAGTGCCGCAAACACGAATCCCCAGCCACCCGACAGTATCGATTGCTTGGCGAACGGTATCGCTGCCGGGTGGTCCCGGTGCTGCCAGGCAATATATGCCGCAGAAACACCCGCAAAACCGCCGAGTGATGAGATAGCGCTAATCGAAAGCAAAGTCGCACCAGCCATGCGTATTGTAGTACGCTGTGATAAACTAGTGTCTTGCGGGTTTGATTCACGTCTGATAATCTGTTGGGTCGGCAGGAGAACGGCACGGTCACGGGGTGAACCGCACTGGCCATTTTGCCCGCACAATACGCCACAGACTGCGTATGAATACGAACCACCACACCGCTATCATCGAGACATTTTTTATTTCAGCGGAGCGTATTTCACCCAAGTATTATAACTGATATCGGAAGTCGGCAGACGCAGGTGAGAATTTGCTGACTCCTGCCGGGGCGACAGACGCATATCAGTTCAGTCGGCAGGAGAAACTCAAAGATGTTCGTTGACACGCTCTCCACGAGACGCCGGAGACGACATTCAGCGAGGATAGAGCGGCGGTCTCCGCTTGGATCGATGGATTCGTCTGTCGCTCAGGGTCAGCGTATCCGCTCCCGTCGCGCGATTTGAGCCGGTTATAGTCGCATCCACCGCCGGGCGTTTCATTACATCGCACACGCCGTGGTGTCCTGTACAGTCTGTGAGAACCTGGGTTACGCCACCTCGGGATACTGCGTTACTCTACAATTTACAGTCGGTTTCACAGCCAGCGACGGTTCTCACAGCGGTACAGCCGACCGTTCAGTGCGTGTTCCAAGCGAGCAACTCGTAGCAGTATCAACAACGGGGACAACGCTTCCGACGGTGGTGATTGTCGTCGGCGACACGGGTCTCACTAGCGGAACAACACGGGCGACGGCGACCGTCAGAACGCTCGTCCGGGGGGTTCCGCATTTATCCGCTGTCTCTGAGTGGTGCGCATCGAGGAAATCGATTCGGTGAACTCGTACTCGGCCGGTTTTTGTTGTTCGTCCTGGTTGTGGTCGTTTTCGGGACTGTGGACTGTCTGGACCTGCTTCGGTGTCGCTCACCGGCCGTCGACTCACGACTGCCGAAGTCGGTGTGTATCTGGCGCTCTTATCCTTCTACGACGGCATCCACGCGCTCGTACTGCTGACACCCCACCGTGGTCGTCTACAGGCGCTGAGGGACCTGCCGACTGGGCACTCCTGTTCCGCCTCGCACAGCCCAGTGAGTCGTACTCTCGGCCCGTTCGGCTCGGATTCGATATCGACCGTGCGAGCCGGTGCGTCGGCGTCGATGTTCCACTCTACGTCGACTGGTGGATGGGGGCTGTTGTTTCCCGTGGCGTGGGCACTCGGGTACCATCGATTCCGGTGTGGCGACCTGTGAGAGCAGCTCTAGCGGCCAGCGTATCGGTCCCGGCCTTCCCTGCGAGAGGCATACTCGACATCCGGAAGTCGGACGGTCACAATGCTGCCGTCGGGATTGTTTTCCTCGAAGGCGATTCCACCGCCGAGTTGCCTAACCGCCCACTGGACCGTCCAGAGTCCGATACCACGGCCGTGTTTGAGTTGCGTTTCGGTCCCTTCGGTCAGGACCGCTCGTTCGCGCTCGGGGATTCCAGGACCGTTGTCCGCGACGAGTATCTCAGCTGTACTCTCGTCACACGAGCGCACGGTAATTTCGACATACGGCGTCGATTCTGTATTGTGGCTGATTGCGTTGTCGACCAGCTCGGACAGGAGCCTGCGGATGATCGCCGGATAGGAATAGATCGACAACTCATCGGGACAGGAAAGCGTCAGTTCAGTCTCGGAATCAGCAGCTCGATACTGCTCAACGATGTCCCGTCCGATGGTGACGAGATTCAGGGGTTCCGGGGATTCCGTCCTGTTTTCCATGAGTCTCTCGGCTTCTCTGGCTTTCTTGCTGAGTTCGACGAGTTCGGTCGCGTTGTCACGTATGTCTGTGCGCAGTGTATCATCGTCGATCCGGTCAGCATTGGCGAGGACGACGTCCAGTCGGTTTCGAACATTGTGCCTGAGGATGCGATTGAGAACTGCGAGGCGCTGTTCCTGAGTCCGCCGTTCGGTCACGTCGCGGAACACGACTGCACGGGCGACCGGGTCACGCTCTTGATCGTCGTCACCGGGGGCATCGACCGCCGAGACGCTGTACTGGAGTTGGCGGCGGCCTCTCGTCGTCTTGACTGTGACCGTCCCTGTCGCGCCCGCCGAGAGGTCAGCGCTCCCAGTTCCATCGACGACGGATCGGAGTGGTTCGCCGACTATGGCGTCCCGCGAGCGGTCGAACACCTGTGCCACCGACTCGTTCGCATCAACGACGTGTTCGTCCCAGTCAAAGACGACGACCGCTTCCCGAAGCGACTCTACGACCCGTTTTCGGGCGACTGATTCGGAACTCGGGACCCCGGTCAACACTGGGTAGCGCCGAACAGCGATGAAAAATAGGCCACCGGACAAGAGCAGGCCGACCGTCATACCGTCGGCGACCTGACTGTTCGTTCCGATCACACCGCCGAGGTACGGCGCACTGATACCCAGTAACAACACCGCGACCTGCACGTTCGATATCAGCGTGTACCGCCAGCCGAGGCGGATTAGAATATACGCCGCGTAGACCAGGAGTCCAAACAGCGAGACAACTGCTGCCGCCAGCATAGATAACAGCACCAGCAGCACCAGACTTCCCTCCGATTCGGGAGGGTCTAGGGCCACCACGGCGAGCGCGGCGCCAGCAAGTACCACGGGAAGTATGCTCCCAGACAACATGAGGATGCGTCGCCGCGTCAGTCCAGTTCCTCGTCCGGCGTACCCGAGTACGTACCACGTCCACGTTCCCGGAACGATGAGCGCGGGCAAGAAACTCGCGGATGCCACTGTGTCCCCTATACCACTTCCCAAGAATATGGCTGTGAGTGTCGCCCCTAGCAGTATCAGTGCCCACGCTGTCAGTGCGCCAAGCAGCGCTACGAACGGCCGGGCATTCGGCCGTTCCCAACGCTGGAACGCGGTCCAAGTCGTCCAGCTCAGGAGCGCAACAACTGTGACGTTGAGCAGACCGTTCACAACTGTCTCTAGCAGTCCCATCAGTCGGTCACCCTGTCCGTTGTACCACCCAACGGGCGGCGGGCACGTGGTTCGATAGCGCCTGTTCCCGACGAGGAATTGTCTCTCGGGAGTTCGCGAGAGCTCAGTGTCTGTCCGCCAAGCTGGTCTCTCACGGTTAGTAACGGCCCGTGTGAACTGATAGCCGGACCGACAACGACAGTTCGAATCCCCGTGTAATAGACCGGTTCGATACCAGCCCAATGAAAACTACCACGGGCCTGACGCGACATGGTTGCTGCTCGGGACCTGCGAATATAAACACGGGACCGATGTTTCAGATTGTGAAACCCTGGCCGTCGTGTAATTAATGGCTGTATCGGAGGTCTGATCCACGAGCCACTGTTGGCCAGTACCTACGTTGAGACCCGGAGTGAGATTATTCAACTATGGCTACTCCAGACAAGAATTGAAAACTTCGGATATAAGCAACCGCCCGCAGACGCCGATATTCGGTTAGCTGACCGAGGACAGCATCAAACCGGTACTGTCCGCTCCCGCTGACCCCGCCTTGTCGTCCCCCCTCGTCGAAAAAGTGCGATAGTAACCGTTTTCAGACCCACTCGCCGGGGACACTCTCGATGACTTCGCTCGGATCAGCATACACCTCAGCAATCCGCTCAATTTCAGACCACTATACCGTGGAGGAAGAACAGCGGACAAGGTGGGGTCCCTGGCTTGCTCCCAAACTCAGCAATATATTCACGTCCTCTTCGAGAACTTCCATAATAAAGTAGACGCGTGGGTAAGTTGAGAATGAGCGACAGTGTTGATACAGTAGCTGTCCACCATCAGTACGACCTCTACACCTCGCAGGTTTTATACACCTACAAAAAGCTCTGGGACCAGCACAGAACCGATCCAGTCACTCACGAACGTATCCGGCAGCTCTTGGAGGAGTTGTCCTTCCTTGAGATTACCGAGTCACGTAATCAGCACCGCGGTAACAAGGGTCAATTCAACGAACACACATTGAATCGACCACCGGATATTATCAAGCAGATCCACGAGGAGACGGCTTCCTGAGACCTGTTCTCTGGCAGATTCTGGTTCGATTTTAACCAATGTGTGCCCGGATAGAGACGTTAGCGTGAGTTAATACTCCTCGCTGTTCTGCAATCTAGTGGAACGCGACAGCAGTGATATACTGGAGAAACAGGTTCTCTATTCGTTCGATTGTGACTATCTAATCGGCGTAGGTTTGACCACTAGACAGGTGCTCGCTGAGTTGGCCAGGGATGTCGAGCAGGCTTCTACCCCGCGTTAACGTCTGTGACCCGGCAGACGACGCAATGACCGACGCACAGAGCAGGTAGAACACAGCGTCTCCCGATATGATCTCAAACACGGCAGGGACGCCTCCAGCAGCATCCCCGATAGTGGGCATATTGTGCGACGCGTGGGCGATCATCACGACTGGCAACGCTCTCAGTGTTGTTGCACAGCCAGCCGAGAATGACCAAGGTAACTGTCATATTCAGCATATACTCCCAGAAAACGGTGAAATCGCCGGTCCCAGTCAGGGTCGTCGGGACGTGACAAAGCACCCAGACGACGACAGTCAGTGAACTCGTGTGGAGCGCACTGAATCGCCGCTGGAGACGGGGTACAGGAAGCCACGCCAGCCCAGTTCCTCCAATGCGCCAGCTATAGCAAACATTAGAAACAATTGCTCACTTTGGGAACAGAGAATCTGTCGAGAGCGGTGTCAATCGCTGTTGTTAGCTTGTCGAGAGTGTCAAAGGATCGGTTGCTGAGAGCGTTCTGGAGTTGTCTCCAGCATTCTTCGACCGGGTTCAACTCCGGTGAATGAGAGGGTAACGCCACGAAGGCGAGGTCGTCACGGGCCGCCAGGTCCGTGACAGTCGACGCCTGGAAATACTGCGCTCCGTCCAGTACGACAATCAGGTTGGCCGAACTGTTCGACAGAGGGCCGCGTACCGCGCGGAAACCACGCGGCACGCGGCTCAAATTGGACGGATTTCTTGCTTTGGTCGATACAGACTACAGCGGCGTCCATCTCCCGCCGCTTTTTTATCTCGTCGTGGAACGTTTCTTGCTCGTCCTTGTCGGCTCCGGCGGCTGAACAACGTGGTTTCTGGTAGCTCAGTCCCGCTTCTTTCAGCAACCGTCGACAGCTCGGGATTGAATACTCGACGTCGTACGTTTCCTCGAGATACTCTTGAGCAAGCGCCAACGCCGGCGCTTCGATTACGACCTCTTCAGGTCGTTCGTGAACGGTTACTTCGGATTTTTCTTACCTTATTTTTGACACTTTACGTTCTCTCCCAGTTCGCTTATCGTCGGATACGGCTGGCTCAAGCGACTCGTCGATGTCGAGTCGCTTAGTCAGGTATAGATGGTCTGGCGCTGAACATCGCATCACTCAGCCAGCTCAGTCTGCGTCACACCGTTTTTGCACGCGGTGGCTGCTAAGAGCCGTTGCGTCAGCTTGTTTTCGTCCACGTTGTCAAGAGCATCTTGCAGCCCTTCGACAGAAATTTCCTCAGGGTGCTCTACTAACTGTGCAACGGCTACGAGCAAAAAGTTCTAACGATTACTATAACGAAGTAGACAACAACAGAGGGCGTTCAGTAACGCATCGACCTACCGTTCGGACGAACAGCGAGCGTTACCCGAGTCCAGTTCGAACGACTCCGAGCGAACGGCGAGTTTTTATTCGGTGAACTTCGTGTGCTGGTCGATGTTTAGATCTACTGTGAGGGGTATAGTTCACAGTACGAAGTCGCTGACTTTACCGGACGTGGGAGGTGTGAATGTACTGACTGTGGATTCAAAATAACAGTCTTCGGTATGTCATTGAAGAATGCTTTCAGACGCCAATCCACTATCTTTTATCAGAATGTGCGTTTCTATCTCCGATAACATGGAACGAGTCATCTCAGACGGAATCAATGTCACTGCGGAGAGTATTGGCGGGATGGAAGGAACGTCGATTGAGCTTTCTGCAGGTATGAACACACTAGTTAGACGGAACGCCACCAACACAACGTCGTTCCTGCAGGCACTCGTGGCGGCCTGCGGGAGTACCGGCGTGTCGCTCAACAGCGATGCCGACGGCGGATACGTCGAGATGGAAGTCGGGAGCGGAGAGATAACGCGGACGCTCACACGAGCGGGAAACACCGTCAATTCGGAGTCGACCCGTATCTCGAGGACACGACTGTCGCTGACCTCTTTGCGTTCCTGCTGGAATCGAACGAAGCGCGCCAAGCCGTCGCCCGGCAGGACGACCTCCGAGACGTCATCATGCGCCCAGTCGATACTAACGAGATCAACACGGAGATCGGGCGGTTCAAAGCCGAGAAACGACAGTTCGGTCAGGAGCTCGAGGAACTGGACAATCTCGCAAACCGACTCCCAGAGCTCGAAGAAGAACACCAGCAACTCAACTCACGCCTCGGGGAGAAGTAGACCGGACTCGAAAAAAGCGTGCCGAGGTGCGGCTACCGACGCCGACGTCGACGAGTCACGGGAGGAGAAGTCTGAACTCGAATCGAAAATGAACGAACTCCGGGACATCCGGTCAGACCTGAAGAGTACCCGGTGCGAGTTAGAGGCCCAGCGCGAGCGCATTGCGTCACTCGGAGACGGGCAGGAGGAGCTAAAGAGTGAACTGGCTGGCCTCTCGGAAACCCCAGCCGGATGGATTCCTGACATCGAAAGCGATACTGACCGCCTCCACCAGCAGAAACGCCGTGTCGAGAGCGGGGTCAACGAACCCCGGAACGTCATCCAATTCAGCGGGGCGCGACTTGCGGAGGACGACAGCGATTCACTGGCCACACTCGACGGCGGGACAGAGACACGGGAGTCGGTGACAAGCCAGCTCATCGAAGACGATACGAAGACCTGCTGGACCTGCGGGTCGACCGT
>NZ_JAQCNH010000026.1 GCF_028275115.1 Halorientalis sp.
GGGAAGGCCCCGTCGGCGAGGGTGTCGATGGCCCGCTCGCCGAGCACCTTCGTCTGGCCGTACCAGTTCAGCGGGTCCCGTGGCAGATCCACCGTGATCGGGAACTCCTGCGGGTCGCCGATGACGGCCATCGAGAAGGGGAAACACAGTGCCGTGCCGGTCTTCCGACAGAACCAGGCCACGTTGTTGGTGCCGGCAACGTTGACCTCGTAGGCCAAGTCCGGCTTGTCGTCACAGTCGTCGACGCCCGAGATGGCCGCCAGGTGCAAGACCACGTCCGCGCCGTCGAGGGCGGCCTCCAGCCGGTCGCGGTTGCGGATGTCGACGTGCTCGACGGACACGTCGCCGACCTCACGGAGGTCGCCGAGATAGAAGTTGTCCAGTGCGGTGATCTCCCACTCGGGATGATCCTCCTGCAATTGTGCGACGACGCGGCTGCCGATGTAGCCCGCCGCGCCGGTGACGGCGACGTGGACGGGCTCGGCGGTATCGCTCATGTACTGGGTGTCTACGTGAAGGGTTACAAACTTCGTGGTCCGCGGGTTTCAGGTCAACATGTCGAAAAAACGAGCGTTGACACGATCCGCGGATTTAAGCGTTCGAAGCCACTGTGCTCGTTCGGTCATGAACGAACCGCGAACGGGACTGAGCTACGGGGACGTGTTGCTGGTGCCACAGCGCTCGCCGGTCGACAGTCGGAGCGACGTGGACCTCACCACCCAGTTGACGCCCGGACTGGAACTGGCGACGCCGCTGGTCTCGGCGGCGATGGACACGGTGACGGAGGCCGAACTGGCCATCGCGCTCGGCGAGGCCGGCGGTCTCGGGACGATCCACCGATTCCTGACCGTCGACGAACAGGCCACACAGGTCGCGACCGTCGCCGACGCGGGCCAACCGGTCGCGGCCGCCGTCGGCATCGACGAGGATACAGTCGGCCGTGCCGGGGCGCTGGTCGACGCGGGCGTCGACGCCGTCGTCGTCGACGTGGCCCACGGCCACATGGAACGCACGCTCGACGCCGTCGCCGACATCCGGGAGGCCTACCCCGACCTCGAACTGGTCGCGGGCAATGTCGCCACGCCGGCGGGCGTCGAAGACCTCTACGCGGCCGGTGCGGACTGTGTGAAAGTCGGCATCGGGCCGGGCTCGCACTGTACGACCCGCAAAGTCGCCGGGGCGGGCGTGCCCCAGCTCACGGCGGTCGACGACTGCGCCGACGCCGCCGCCGATCTGGACGTGACGATCTGTGCCGACGGCGGGGTCCGCACCTCCGGCGACGCCGCGAAGGCGCTGATGGCCGGCGCAGACACCGTCATGCTGGGGAGTCTGTTCGCCGGCACCGAGGAAGCCCCGGGCGAGACCGTCGAGGTCGACGGCGTGCGCTACAAGCGCTCCCGCGGGATGGCCACGACGGCCGCCGCCGAGGACCGCTCGGACAAGGAGGAGGACGTAACGCAAGACGAGGGCGTCGAGGGACTGACCCCTTACAAAGGGCCGGTCGGCGACGTGGCCGAGGAGTTCTCCGCCGGCATCAAGTCCGGCCTCTCCTACTGTGGCGGTCACACCATCCCCGACGCCCGAAAAAAGGCCGAGTTCATCCGCGTCGCCGCCAGCGCTCGCGAGCGCGAGGGAGCCCACACGGACCAGGAGTGGGAGACGATCAGCGTCGACAGCACGAAACACGCGCAGGTCGAGGGTGACGACTGATGGGGCGGTGCGTTTATCCACCTGAAACAAGTACATGAGCATGAGCAAAGACATGTCTTCGGATGCCGACACGAAGATCGTCCAGACGGAACTCCCCGAAGAGGAGTACGAACGGCTGGTTCGTGTAGCCGAGCGAGAAGACCTGTCGCTGAAAGATGCGCTCCGGGACGCCGTCAAAACGTTCACCGATCAACAGGATCGGCACGACCCGGACGATCCGTTCTTCGCCGATCCGCCCCAGACTGACGAGAGTGAGGAGGACCTCACTGCGACCGAAACCGACACCTACCTCTACGAACAGTGACGGGCCTGGCAGGTTTTCGACCGACGACGGATGGACCGACCGGACTCTTTCTGGACACGAGCGCGCTGTTCGCGTATTTTCATCCCGAGACGGACGAACACGAGGAAGCGAGGGCATTTCTCACCGCCGTTGGTAACAACGACATTCCCTTCCGCCCACTTACGACGAGTACGTACGTCGTCGACGAACTCGCAACGCTCCTCCTCTCGAAGGGAACACACGAGCTGGCCTGCACCGCACTGGAACGAACCCTGGACTCCGATGCGATTACCGTGCTCCCGGAGACAGACGACCGGTTCGCCGAGGCACGGAGCGGGTTCGAGCGCTACGACGACCACGAGATTTCGTTCACCGACCAGCTGATCGCCGTCACGATGCGTGACGAAGGGACCGACCACGTGTTCGCCTACGACGGTGACTTCGAGACACTCGGGTTCGAACAACTGCCCCGGCGATAGCGGGCTCGCCGGGTTCGAGACTAGACGCCCGTGTCCCGAGGCTGCCGCCCGACGTGCCGGAACAGTTTTGCGTACGAACACCCATACGCAAAACATGAGCAAGAACATCTCCATCTCCGACGAGGTGTACCGGAAACTGAAGCGAGAGAAGGGAGAGCGGAGTTTCAGCGAGGTCATCGAGGATCGACTCGAAAGCGGCGGGAAACTGGCCGACGTGGCCGGACAACGAATCTTCGAGGAAGGGACACACGAGGAAGTCAAAGACGATATCGGCCAGCTGAGCGAGGGGACGTTGGATCGCCTGGACGATGAAACTCGTTGATACGTCCGCCGTCGTCGACATCGACCGCGGGGGTGTCGACCGGAAAGTCGAGAAACTCGACCAGGAAGGCCGTCACGCCATCAGCGCCGTCACACTGACCGAACTCCGGTTAGGCGTGAACAAGCAGTACGAATCGGGCACAGAGGCACACCGAGAGGCCATCGAAGACCTCGAACGACTCTGTTCGCGGTTCGAGGTGATCCCAGCAAACAGACCCGTCGCCGTCGCAGCGGCCAACATAATTGCTGATCTGCAATCGCGCGGTGTACCACTCAACGACCTCCACGACGTGTACATCGCCGCGACCGGACGAACGGAACAGCTGCCCGTTTTGACTACGAACGTCGATCACTTCGAGCGCATCGAAGATGTCCAGGTGATCGACTGGACGGAATACTGACAGAATCAAATCGAAGATTACTCCGCGCCCGTGAACCGGTCGGCCAGATCCCGCACGCCCTCCCGGAGGGACCACTCGGGCTCGAAGCCGGTCTCGGCCAGCCTGTCGAAGTTGACGTGATAGGACGGCCCGGGATGTTCGTCTTCGAGGTAAGTCACGTCGACGGGGCCCACCTCGTCGCGCACGAGGTCGGCGATCTCGCTGATCCGGTAGTTGCCCGCGTTGGTGCCGACGTTGTACACCTCCTCGTCCCAGTCCCCGGGATTGCAGGCGGCGTGTTTGTACGCCGCGGCGGCGTCCTCGACGTGGATGAACGGCCGCCAGTTCGACCCGTCGCCGTAGACCGTCAGCGAGCGGCCGGTCAGCGCGCGGAAGACGAAGTGGTTCACGACGAGGTTGAACCGCACGCCCGGCGAGTAGCCGTAGTTCGTACTCATCCGGAGCGCGGTCCCGTCCATGTCGTGGTCCTCGCAGTACGCCGCGAGGAGGGACTCGGCCTCGTACTTGGCCTCGGCGTAGGGGTTGATCGGATCGGGTTCGACGGACTCGTCGATGTCGCGACTCATCGCCCGGCCGTAGATGTTGCAGGAAGACGCCGAGACGACGTTCTCGACGCCGAGTTTGCCCGCCGCCTTGAGGACGTTCTCGGTGCCGTCGTAGTTGACCGCCATGGTCTCCGCGCGGCGGTCGTGGGTGCTCGCCGCGCCGGTGATCGCCGCGAGGTGGATCACGGTGTCCACCTCGCGCATGGCGTTCTCCACGTCGCCGTACTCGCGCACGTCACCCCGGCGGAAGTCGACGCCGTCGTTGGACTCGGCCGAGAGCGTCCCCAGCAGTGCACGGGGCGAGCCGCTGGACAGCGAGTCGAGGACGACCACCCGCTCCACCGCGTCGTCGGCCCGGAGCATCGGGACGAGTGCGCTCCCGATGTAGCCACAGCCGCCGGTGACCAGTACGTCCACGGCTCAGTCCTCCGACTCCTCCAGGACGCCCGGGAGGAACCGGTCCTCGTGGGCCTCGATGGTCTCGGTGTAGCGGGTCAGCGTCTCGAAGATGTCCCGGACGCCACCCTCGAAGTCCTGGGCCTGCTCGCCGATGACGTGCATATACTGTGCGTTCTCGATCTCCATCTTGTGGGTCTCATCCTCGTCGCGGGGGTTCTCGAAGTGCTCGACGGCCACGTCGAGGTCGAACTCGTCGCCCACGTCGGCGATGGTCTCGGCGATCTCGACGATGCTGATGGCCCGCGTGACCTGGTTGTAGACGGTTAGGTCGTCGGGCCGTTCGTCTGGGTCGACGAGCGCCAGTTCAGCCAGCCCCTCGACGGCGTCTTCCAGCGAGATGAAGGGCTTGCGCTGTTCGCCCTTCCCGTAGACCGTGACGGGGTACCCTGCGACGGCCTGGGCACAGAAGCGGTGGCCGACGGTGCCGAAGTAGTAGTCGAAGTCGAAGCGGGTCTTCAGCCGGTCGTCGGCCCGGGCCTCGTCGGTCTCGGTGCCGTAGACGATGGCCGTCCGCACGTCCGAGATAGGGATGTCGAACTGACTCTGAGCGAGCCTGAGATTGGCTGAATCGTGCGATTTCGTCATATGATACCACGAACCAGCCATCGCCGGGAACGGCACGTCGTCGCGCTCACCCTGATTCTCCATGACCGCGCCACCCTCGGGAATGGGGAATTCGGGGGCCCCGTAAACGCCCGTCGTCGTCGTCTCGATGAAGTGGGTGTCGGTCATGTCGTGTTCGTGCAGGCCGAAGACGAGGTTCCGCGTGGCCTGCATGTTGTTGTGCTGGGTGTAGTTGGCCCGCTCACCGTTGATCTGGGAGTACGGCGCGGAGGGCTGGGCGGCCGCGTGGACGATCACGTCCGGTTCGTGGACGGTGAGGAGTTCGTCGACGAACTCCTTCTCGACGAGATCGCCCTGGAGGAAGGATAGGTTGTGCGCGTCGTGAGCCTCCCGTGCGGCCGCGAGGCGCTCGTCCATCCAGCCGATCGGCACGGCACTGGTCGAGCCGACCTCCTCAACCCAGTCCCGGCGCGCGAAGTTGTCCACCGCGAGCACCCGGTCCTCGGTTCTGGTCGCAATTCGGAGCGCGGTGGGCCACCCGACGTAGCCGTCACCGCCAGTGACGAGTATCGTCATTAGTTACTCAATCTGTGAGTAACCAACTGTCGCGTAAGTAGGTTGTGTTCCGTCACTGTGGGTGTCAGAGTCACCGGTCGCGGGTCGCCAGCGGCCGGGTCTGTCGAAACCCATATATCGCCGGGTTGCGACGCGGGTGACAACTGATGGAGTTAATCGACGAGAAGGGGCGACTGTTCGGCCGCATCAACGTGGTCGACGCCCTCGTCGTACTGGTCGTCCTGGCGGTCCTCCTCGCGGGTGTCGCGCTGGTGACCGGTGGTGGTGACGCTGGTCCCGGCGGCCCGGGCGAGCCGAACGGGACCACCGCCGCCGAGGAGGCTGAGACACGATACGCAACCCTCGCGCTCGGCGCACACCCGGCCTGGGTCGCCGCTTCGATCCACGCGAACGACAC
>NZ_JAQCNH010000006.1 GCF_028275115.1 Halorientalis sp.
AAGGCGCCCATTCCCTCCGACTGAACCTGTTCGGCGTTTCGATCGACGACCTCGGCGACAGCCTCGCGCACCTCGTCTTCGCTGACACCGCCCAGCCCCTCTTGCTCGACGGCTTCGCTGGCGGAGAGGTCGGGGTTCTCGGCCAACGCCGTCAGGAGGTCTTCGACCCCCTCACGGGGTACGTCGCCGCCGTCGACGAGTTCGAGCGTCTCCCCGAGGTGGGCGTCGGTGAGATTCGCAACGGTCACGTCGTCCCGGCGAAGTTCGGTCAGCGTCGATTCGAGGACGCCCGCGGCCAGTGTTGCGTCGACGCCGGAACTGACGACGGACTCGAACAGCGGCCACCGCTGCCCGTAGGCGACCTGTTCGGCCAACCCAAAATCGAGACCGTAGTCGGCCTCGTATCGGGCGACTTTCTCGGTCAGTAACTCGGGCGTCTCGACCTCGCTCGGGTCGGGTTCAACGGGCGGCACATCAGTCTCCGGGTACATCCGGGCCGCGCCGGGCAGCGGTCGGAGGTAGCGGGAAGTGCCGTCCTGTAGCGCGTCACGGGTCTCCTCGGGGACGCCCGCCAGCGCTGTCTCAGCCCGTTCAACGACCGCCTCGATGGCAAGCTCCGCGGTGTGTGGGTCGTCCGCTACGATGGCAACGGCGTCTTCTGGTCCCGCATCGACGGTCGCCCGCAGGTCAGTCACCTCGTCGTCGGTGACGCCGTAGGCCGGTAGTTCATCCGTGTGGAAGATCCCACCCGCGCCATGGCGCTTGGCGTGGTCGGAGAACTCGGTCCCGAGCCGCCGGTCAGGCTGTATCTCCCGACCGACCAGCCCATCAAACCCTTCCAGCAGCACTGCGTGGACCTCGCCACCGCTGTCGAGTGCGCCCCTGATAACGCCCGACTGCGTGTCTTCGAAGACACTTGTCACCTCTACCGGTTCGCCGACCGACGCATCCTGCTCAGTGAGTTCCGCGGCGATAGCAACGAGTTCGACCTGCCGGCGGACCTCGTTTCGGACCAGGTCGTCGATGTCGTCGAGACTCTGGACGCCTTTCAGCTCGATTCGGGCGCCCTCGGCGATGGAGACGTTCACGTCCTGGCGGATGGTCCCCAGCCCGCGTTTGACTTTCCCGGTCGAACGCAGGAGCATCCCGATTCGCTCGGCGGCCTCACGGGCCTGGTCTGGACTACTGATATGGGGCTTCGTCCCGATTTCGACCAGCGGAATCCCGAGCCGGTCCAGCGAGAACCGGACCCCCGAGTCGGTCTCTTCGACCCGTTGGCAGGACTCCTCTTCCAGCAGCATATCCTCGATCCCGACTGGCCCCTCGCTCGTCTCGATCTCGCCGTCGTTGGCCACCAGCATCGACCGCTGGAACCCGGTCGTATTCGAGCCGTCGACGACGATCTTCCGCATCACGTTCACCTGGTCGACGACGCGCATATCCATCAGCTGGCCGATCTCCATGGCCGTCTCCATGGCCTCCCGGTCGACCCGATGGGGCGGTTCATCGTCTTCCTCGACCAGACAGGTGGTGTCGTAGGCCAGATACTCGAACTCCCGATCGACCATGCTCTCCTCCAGTGCGGCGTCGTCGATCTCGCCCAACTCGCTCTTGGTCGGGTGGAGATACCTGCTGAAGGTGTGGTCTGCGGCCTCGGGCTCGCGTATCTCGGTCGGGCACGAACAGAACAGTTTCGTGGCCGTGTCAAGCTGCTGGTGGATTTCCAGGCCAGCTACGAGACCAAGTTCCTCGTAGTCGAAATCGGCGTCTGTCATTACTGTTGGCTGCGTGACCGGGGGGCAAAAAACGCTCCCTTCGGCTCCCGATGGTCGACCCGGCACCGTGCTGCGCGGTAACTGCTTCGGGGAGATCCGCTCGGTGTCTACTCGTCGCCGAGAATCCCCCGATGGGTCATCTTCTCGGGGTCCAGCACCGCGTCGACCTCGTCTTCGTCGAGATATCCTTCCTCAAGCACGACATCTCGAATCGTTTTGTCTTCCGCCAGCGCCGTTTTCGCCACTTTACTGGCCTTGTCGTAGCCGATGGCCGGGTTCAGCGCCGTCGCCAGCGCCATCGATTGCTCGACGCGCTCGGCGCAGTGGTCGGCGTCGGCGTCTAGCTTGGCGACAAACTTCTCGGCGAATACCTCAGATCCGTTGGCGATGAGCCGAGCAGACTGGAGGAAGTTCGATGCCAGCACGGGTTTGTAGAGGTTCAGGTCGATCTGTCCCTCGGCGGCACCCGCCGAGACCGCGGCGTCGTTGCCGACGACCTGCTTGTGGAGCTGGTTGACCGACTCGGCGACGACGGGGTTGATTTTCCCGGGCATGATCGAGGAGCCCGGCTGGTTCTCAGGCTGCTCGATCTCAGCCAGGCCATTGCGGGGGCCGGAGGCGAGCAGGCGGAGGTCATTGGCGATCTTGTTGAGCGAGCCGGCGACGGTCCGGAGTGCACCGTGGGCCTCGCTCATCGCATCGTGAGCGGCTTGGGCCTCGAAGTGGTTGTCGGCCTCCCGGAAGTTCAGGTTGGTCTCCTCGCTGATATACTCGGCCGCTTTCCCGGGGAACTCGGCGTGCGTATTCAGTCCCGTACCGACGGCGGTGCCGCCGAGCGCGAGTTCGGCTAGCCTGCTGTGGGTATCTTCGACGCGCGAGATGCCTTTCTCCACTTGCGTGCGGTAGCCCGAGAACTCCTGGCCGAGCGTGATGGGTGTGGCGTCTTGGAGATGTGTCCGACCAGTCTTGACGACGGTATCGAACTCAGCTTCCTTCTCAGCCAGCGCGTCCCGAAGCGTCTTCAGCGCCGGAATAACGTCCTTCTCGACTGCCTCCAGGCTGGCGACGTGCATCGCGGTCGGGATGACATCGTTACTGGATTGGCCGAAGTTGACGTGGTCGTTCGGATGGATCTCCCGGCTCCCGATCTCGCCGCCGTATATCTCGGTGGCGCGGTTGCTGATGACCTCGTTGGCGTTCATGTTCGATGAAGTCCCCGAACCGGTCTGGAACACGTCGACTGGGAACTGGTCGTCGTGGTCGCCGGCGATGACCTCTTCGGCCGCCTCGACGATACAGTCGGCCTTTTCCTTGTCGACGAGCCCGAGGTCGCGGTTAGCCTGTGCAGCGGCCTTCTTGACGATGCCGAGCGCACGGACGAACCGCCGTCCGAAGGTCACGTCGCTGACAGGGAAGTTCTCGATGGCCCGTTGGGTCTGGGCCCCCCAGTAGGCGTCGGACGGCACCTGCATCTCTCCGAGACTATCGCGTTCGGTTCTGAACTCATCGCTCATATCGGAGGGTCGGTCGCACAGTCGTAAAAGCCACCGGTCCACGCTGCAGCCAGTGGTGGCAGTCACCGAGCCAGCTACGTCCAGCGGTCCAGCCCGGTCTGGACCACCGACTCGTCGATGCGCTCGAACCCCCGCCGCACTTCGTCTGGGTCGACCTCCCACTCCTCAGTGACGAAGGCG
>NZ_JAQCNH010000011.1 GCF_028275115.1 Halorientalis sp.
TTGCAGAAATGTCAGCCACGCCCTCCAGCGTTGAAATCGCAGATACGGTCTCCGATTTGATGTACGGGATTGCCGGATGGCTCTTGATCGGACTTGGAGCCGCGGCATTCCTGAGTGGCACCGGTGGAGTTATTCAACACGCCGGGACAAGGGAAATGATCGTTCCACTGTTAGTTCTTGGATTGGCATTTTTGTTCATCATATCAGGTATATTTGTCAACCCACGCTTTCGCCGCCGACTTGACCGACGCCACAACCTCTCCCGGTTCGGTCAGGCCAAGACTGTCGACAGTAGAGTCCTTTCACAATCCGAGAGTCGTCATGAGTCGTGTGTCAGTTGCGGAGCCAGTCTGAGCAAGGGACTTGTCCGTCGATATCGGCAAGAATACGTTGTCGCTGGCATTCCAGTGTGGACGGTATCTAAGAATCGCAACTACTACTGTCCGAGTTGTGCTACCGAGGAATTGTCTGGTCCCATTCCCACTGACACTGGCAATAGCGATGTCACAGAGCGACCAGTTGCTGAGATCGAATAAGTTCGTATAGACCTGCTGATCCATCTGAATTAGTGTGAACTCAACAGTTACTGACTCCTGACTACATCCTCTGAGTCCTGCAGTCGCTCACACCACATATCCGTCACAGTGGCGAGTGCTGAATAGAGCGCGCGTGGGCAGCGAGCTGTCGAACGCCATTCGCCGCTGTGACTAGTCGTCTGCTCGGCCGTGAAGCTCCCACATGCTGGTCTCCAAACTCCTGATGGCCTCGGCCTGTGGGCCGTTCACGAGGTCCGTCCAGGAGTTGACTCCCGGGAAGACCAGCGGCGTCGTGTGCACGGGGAGCCCTTCCCAGTCGATATCCGCCCCGGTGGCCGCGGACTCGACCTCGTGAGCCACCAGGGGCGGCGGTAGGTCCGCTGTCCGTTCGGGAGTTACGCCGAGACCGAGCCGATGGGTGTAGCCAGCCCAGTGCCAGCGCTTACCGGCCCCGTGATGAATCGCGGGTGCCCACAGGTACCTCTCGCCCAGAGACAATTGTGTGGTGTCTGCGGGGTTATCGGTTGCCAGAGGACGGGACATCGTGACGACCCACTCGTCTCCGGTCCACGTGCCAGAGGCAGTCCAGTCGGCGGCACTTCCGCTGGGTTCGCGGACAGGGCGACGGGGAATCATCGCGCCCTCCCACTCAGCGACATCTGGGTCGAACGGGACGGTCACGTCTGGCGTGAGCGCGTACGTTCCCGAGCCCTGGGCGGGGAACTCGCCAGCCGAGACAGCGTGGTAATCGAGCGCACCCCCGTCTACGATAGCCGGATCGAACATCAGCTCTGGTCCTGTGTCCGCCGTCCACTCCTGGCTCGTGTAGGTTCGACGACCGTCGTCGGCGTGTCGATAGTCGAGGACGTGAGCGTCGGTCCCGTAGCCGACCGGGTCGGACCGGTGTGCGCGCCACATCGGCAGGTCAATGAACTCGCCGCGGGCCTTCATCGCCTGTAGCTCGTCGGGGGAGCGTACCTCTCGCCAGTTCCCTTCCCACCACTCGCCGGCACATGCCTGTGGGATGAACTTCCGGATATCGGACTTCTCGAGACGGCCACCGTAATGCGGGTGGGACTCGACGTCGGCCGGGGACGCTGCACTCGGCAGCGAGCGCATTCCCTCGTGTGTCGTGAGCCATCCAGCAAACTCCTCAAACCCACGGACGCTCCTGTCGTCGAGAAAGAAACTCAGACGATCTTCGTAGAACCCGGCGTGTTTCTCGTCGTCGCTCACCCACGGTGACGGGTCCGCAAACTGTCGCCACTCGCCCTCGTGGTAGACCAGCATATCGTGGATCCAGCCGCCGGGGTCCGGTTGATCCCACCGAAACTGGAAGTGCAATCGCTCTCGGTCGTGTGCCACCCGCGTTCGAAGCTGTTTTTCCTGTTCGGCTGGTGCCCAGTTGTCATTCATCGATTCAACTCACGTATGATGGTCGACTCACTTGGCTCGTACTACATTGTAATAAATTGCCATGGGAATGCGTCGGCAAGAAATTGACGACGGGGCACGGACACCGTTCCGACATCAAGCACTCAGCCGGGAGCGTTTGAGCAAAGCGTTCGTAGAGTCACTCATCCGGCGCTTCGGTCGGCGTATTAGCTTCTCTATCTCTGTATGCTGACCAACTACCCGGACTATTCCTGAGTGGTCGGTGACTTCCAGTTGGTCTGCACGCATCCTCTGAGTCTTGCAGTCGATTAAATATCGTGTTTGGGATCCTACACAGTAGCGAGTGATGAATAGGCCGCGCGAATGTGGCGTGCCGCGGTAGTAGTATCAGGGACAACTTGATCCGCTTAGTACAAGGAATCCACGTACCGGCACACAGGAAGGATCTACCTATACTGTATCAGAAATTGTAAAAAATACAGAGTGCGCGTTCAGCAGCCAATTATCCAATAAATCGTGGGAATAACCGCTCGTCCTCGTGACGGGGGATTAAATCTTCGGGCGCTGTATGTAGTTGTATCGAACAGATGTATCGGGACGCGACCCTCTCAATCCAAACCGGGCTATCGGTTCTCGAATAAGCGAATGTGAGCAAGGCATGGGATCCGGATGATATTTTCGACGTACTGGCCAGCGAGGATGTCCGTCGAATTCTGGTTGCCACGAGCGTCCGACCGATGTCGGCCAAGGAACTGGCCGACATCTGCGATCGGTCTTTGGCGACCATCTACCGACGCGTCCAAGCCATGGAAGACTACAACCTTCTCTCGGAGGAACTCGCGCGCGATTCTGACGGGACGCAGTATAATGAATACAAGAGTGACCTCAACGAAATCACGATCAGCGTCGACGAAGGACGACTCAATGTCAACATCGATATCGAAAAGGACACTGTGGATCAGTTCGCTGAACTCATTGAGGATCTCGAAAGGTCAGGGGAAGACGATGACCCCGAAGGTGACGAATGACGAGTAGTCCACCTACAATCTGGATGTTGGTGTTGAGCAATACCTTTGTTTTCGCTATCGGCGGGGCTCTCACCTATTTGAGTATTCAAGCGCGTCGGCGCGTCGGCAAGTCAAATCTGAATTACACGACGCTCGGGTTTGGACTCGTCACGCTCAGCACAATCGCCGAAGTCATCTATGCACCTGCTATCATCGGGATTTACGAAATAACTGGATCGACGCTTCTGATTCTCTACACGATAGAGTCGCTCCTGATCGGGCTCGGCTTGGGAAGTATTTATTATTCCGTCCGTGGGTCGTGAGCGCCTGTCGATGTAGTCGCGCCTCCAAGCATCGTATTGAGGGCGCTGTTCGGTCGGTCCCATTTTCCCCTACGGCGTCCCGTCGATAGTACTCGAACGATCCTATCCTGAGGACCGTCACCCACCTTCGCTGAACGTGACAGCCCGCGCCGCCTAATTGAGCGTTTGAAAACCGGAGGGTTAGGGGTGTACGTGTACCCGCATTCGGCATCGCGATGGATCGGGAAGAGTTCGGCACACGCCACAGCGGTGGAGACAGCAACGAGGGCCGCGATCATGAACGAGAGGGTGGTGACGGTCTCGCCTTCCTTGACGGCGAGGACGGGCAACGCGAAGATGCCGGCGGCGATCATCGTCCAGATCTCCTATCGCCAGCGTGCTGGAGAGGCCAATCTCGGGATTCAGGTGTTCGCTCGTATTGTCGCTTGACTCGGTAGCCCTCTTCGCCGCCGAGGCTTGATCGGAGACTTCACTAGCCACCGTCCCCGTCGTCTGCGGCCTCTGCCGCCGCGTATACGGTCATTACCTCTTCTCGCCGCCGTTAGCGCCGAACCACTCGTCCAGTCGGACGGTGACTACCGGGACGTCAGCCGTCCGGACAGTTCGTTCGGTGATACTCCCGAGGAGGAACTGTTCGACCCGCCCGCGACCGTGCGTTCCCATAACGATGAGATCGATCCCGTGGTCGGCCGCGTACCGCTGAATCGCATTGTGCGGTGTGCCCTGCTGGATGGCAACTCGTGTGTCGACGCCGGCCTCGTCGGCCCGGTCGGTAACCGCGTCGGTGACTGCCGTCCGGAGCTCGTCGACGAGTTCCCCAAGTTCGTAGGTGTCGTGTTTCGCCGCCTGCGAGCGAATGTCGACGACGTAGATGACGTGTAGCGTCGCACCGAACCGCGCGGCGATACTCACTGCGTGATCGACTGCGAGTTCGGAGCCGTCCCCGCCACGGGTGGGAAGGAGAATATCGGTATAATCCCCTTTGACAGGGAGGGCGGGGTCGTTCTCGATTCGCGCTGTCAGAACCGGAACCGGTGATGTCCGGACCATCCGGTCGGTGACGCTACCGAGGAGGTGACGCTCGATGTTGCTCCGACCACGCGTCCCCATCGCCACGATATCGATATCGTTGTCCGTCAGGTAGCTCTGAAGCAACTCAGCCGGATTCCCTTCAAGAAGCTCAGTACGGACTGTCACGCCGGTCTCGTCGCCGAGGCGTGCCACGCCGTCGAGCGCCTCCTCACCGTCGGCTCCCCGTTCGTCCCCCGCTGGCGTCGTCTGAGAGAGTTCGACCGGGGTGAGCCCGGTCCCCGGGTCTGTGACATGGACGGCATGGACCGTCGCATCGAACCCGTGAGCGATGCGGACGCCGTGTCTGGCCCCCGCCCTCGCGTGCTCACTGCCGTCGGTAGGGACGAGCACGGTGTCGTACCGGCGCGTTCGTTCCGAATGGTCGTGCGCTGCGTCCCCCTGCATGCGTGTTACTGTGTCATCGCTAATCGGTGCTCGGTTCCTCGGTCGAGGTGCTCTCGGCGTCCGTCCGCCGGTCGGCCGCGAAGTCAGCAACGGTCCGTCCGCTCCGTTCGACACCGGCCCAGATCGTTTCGCGCCCGAAGTAGAGCGATTCGACCGCGAACACCGCCACGGCTGTGACCACGACGGTTCCGAACACCGCCGGCTCGTTCGTGTACATGTTCCAGATCAGAATCGGAAAGGCGCCGAACGAGCCGACGACACCGACGAGCGGCGGGATCGGGTTGATATCGTCACGGTGGCGTTGCTGTAGCGCGAGGTAGCTCATTGCCCCGAAGACGACCATGAACATCAGCGATCCGAACGAGATGATCCCCTCTA
>NZ_JAQCNH010000021.1 GCF_028275115.1 Halorientalis sp.
TTTCACTTCGTGTTCTCGACCATCGGGGTCGGCGTCGTCTGTGCCGGGGTGGCGTGGTACCGCTCCGGCCCGACACCTCCGGCAGCGGCGACCGACGGGGGCGCCGACAGGCCGGGGTTCGACGCCGTCGCGATCGGCCTGACCGGAACCACAGTCGCACTGGCCGGGTACACGCTGGTGTATCTGTTGTTGTGACCCGAGAGCGGTCGCTGTCGACGGTGGTGTCGAAAGAATATCCAGCGAGCGACGCCCGCCGTGCGTTCGTGTACCCCTACCCGAGACGCCCGTCGGAACTATCGCCCGTGTCCGTGTTTCACTCTTTCACGAAATGAATAAAAATCTTGTGTATACCCGTCCCATCGCCCGACCGCGTTCGGTTGCGCCATTCCTGATTCGAGAATCCACCGCTGGCAGGGATACTGTTGGCTACGACTAGATGAAGGTCTTCGATACCTCGGGGCACCGAAATCCTTCACGTGGCTATAGCCGACAGTGGAGTCCCACGAACCGGGGGGAACCGGAGGCTCCGTCAGGGACCGGCGCGTAGTGTCGGTGGCGAACTCGGCGGGATATTGACGACGCTGCGTCCACTGGTGCTACAGGAGGTCGCCGTCGCCACCCGCCTGCCCTCGGTATCGTTCCGCCGGTCGTCAATTATAATAGCCCCGTTGGAAAATGATATCACAGCTATCATATGCAATATCTCTTCGTGGGGGCCGGCCAGGCGGGAACGCAGATCGTCGACCAGATCTTCGCACACGACAACATCGACCTGCGGGCGGAGCCGCTCGCATTCAATTCGACGATTCAGGACCTCGAGCGCCTGAACAACATCCCACAGGACCGGTGGTACGGCGTCTCCGAGAGCGACGGACTCGTCAGCGGGACCGTCCGTGGGTTCGAAGAGCAGGTCACGGGCGGGTTCGGCCAGACGCCGACGAAGGCCGACCGGGTGATGCGCCGGAACGAGGGGGAGGTCCACCGCGTGCTTGACGAGGTGTACGAGGAGTTGGAAGCGGACCCCTCGACACTGCAGTACGCGTTCGTCTTCTTGGGCCTCGGCGGCGGCACAGGGTGTGGGATCGCGCCGCATATCGCCCGACAGATCCGGTCGTACGCCGAGTCCGAGATGGATATCGTTTCGATGGCGGTGCTCCCGAACACTAAGCTGGTGAATCAAGGCGCACAGGTCGACGACGACGCGGCGCTCGACAACCAGATCCAGCAGTGTGAGAACGCGGTGTTCGGGCTGGACAACTTGGAGGATGAAGTCGAGAGCATCATGCTGGTCGACAACCAGCGGCTCGCCCTGGACGTCGCCGAGGGCAACGAGTACAGTGAGTACAACCGGTACGTCGCCGACGCGTTCTTGGATATCGTCTTGGGCGCCGAGCGTGAGCGCACGGATGTCCAACTCGACGTCCAGATGCAGGACGTCGATCTCCAGGATCTCATCCGATTCATCGATGGCGACGGGTTCCGCGCGGGGTATGCCACGGTCGGACGCGGGGTTCGGCAGACCGAGTCGCTGCTCGGCTATCTTCTCCCCGGATCCATCGGGCGACAGCCGATCCAGGAGACCGGGCTAATTGCCGACTCCATCGACAAACAAACCCTCGACGGGTTCTCGCCGAACGACGCCACAAGCGCGGTTGCCGTCGCACAAGCCCCGGGGTGGTGTTGGGACGACAAGTCGATCGCGCTCGGGTCCGTCTACGACGAACTCGGCTACTACTGCGCGAACGTGAACGCGGGGTGGGCGGTCACGAAGCGGAACCTCGCGTCGGTCACGACCGCCTTCGGGTTCGATCGGGAGGACATCGACCGGATCGCCGAGATCGAGCGGATCGCCGAACGGGAGGGACAGGCGTGAGAGTCCCGATTGTCGGCGGCCTCCTCGCCATCGTCGCGGCTGGCGTGGCGCTCGCGGCCGTCGGAACTGCCGGGGCACAGAGCGGCGTCCCGCTCGGGGACCTCATCGCCACGACTCAACGGCAACTCGGTCGGTTGGCCGCAGTGCAGGAAGCGGACGAGAGTATAAACCTCGTCCGCGCGACGGGCGGTCTCGCCGGACTCGGGATCGGCGTCCTGCTGGGGTCGTTCGTGACGTACCTCGGGTGGAGGCGGTAGAATGCGGGCCACCCACCTCGCGGTCTGCGTCGTCGTGGTCTCGCTGCTCGCCGTGGGGGCGACCGCACCGGCGGCCGCAGATGTTGATGAAAGCAACGGGGAAGCGATCTGTGAGGGGACACCAGGTAGCGGCGACAGCCTGGTTGTGGTGCTCCCCGACGACACCTACGTCCACGCGGACGATGAGGTAACGCTGCTGC
>NZ_JAQCNH010000023.1 GCF_028275115.1 Halorientalis sp.
CCCAACGTCGAGTGTCTCCGGGCGCTCCGTTGAATCGCGAAGCGTCACACAGGGGACCTGCAGAATACAGGCCTCCTCTTGAATGCCACCGGAATCCGTCAGGATGAGTCCGGCGTTGGCCTGCAACGTCAGGAAATCGAGATAATCGAGCGGTTCGACGAGCCGAATTTGCTCTGGAACCCCGATATCGAAGTTGTCCAGTCGGTCCTGTGCTCGGGGATGGATCGGATAGATGACCTCGAACTCATACTCCGTTGCAACCCTTTTGACACCAGTTAGCAGGTCTTCGAACCGGCTAGGAGCATCGACGTTCTCTGCCCGGTGGGCTGTCATCACGGCATACGTATCAGGCGAGAGGTCGAATTCATTTAAGATCTCACTCTTGCGGGTCGCGATTTCCCGATTCTGCTGGACGGCATCAACCACCGTATTCCCGGTCACGTAAATCGCCTCGTCGGGCCGTCCCTCAGCCCGTAGGTAGTCGGCGGCCGTCTCCGTGGGTGCGAACAGATAGTCGGCCACGTGATCGGTGACCACCCGATTGGTCTCCTCGGGCATCTCGCGGTCGAAACTCCGCAGGCCTGCCTCAATATGGCCCAGTTCACAATCCAGTTTACTGCTAGCAATCGCACCAGCCAGCACGGAGTTCGTATCGCCTTGGACGAGGACCACATCGGGGTCGATATCCAGCAGTACCTCCTCGATCTCGATGAGCATCGCGCCCGTCTGTGCGCCGTTTGAATCCGAGCCGACGCCATGGTTGTGCTCGGGGGTCGGCAACTCCAACTGCTCGAAAAACACGGTATCCAGCTCGTCGGAGTAGTGCTGACCGGTGTGGATGATCGTATACGGCACACCACGGCGTTCACACTCCCGGATCACCGGCGAGAGTTTGATGATCTCCGGGCGGGTCCCGAGGACGATCGCGACGTGTGATGACCCGGTCATGACCCCCCCGGCTTGAGCCCGGCGACGATGTTACTAATCCGGTTCAACACCAGCCCGATAAAAATCCCGAGCGTCCCCAGTATCGTCGCGAACCCACTCACGAGCACCTTCGCCGGGTAGAACTGCCCGGTACGCTGGTAGACCGTAATCGCATCCACACCATACCACGCACCGACCGCGGTCAACGCGAGACCCGGCAGCCCAAAGAACAGCATTGGATGGCGGTCACGCACTAGCTGCAACAGGAACACCACCACGGTTAACCCGTGTCGCAGCGGATTCTGCGTTTGCCCGTCGATGCCCTCGTAGCGCACCTCGATGGGTTGTTCCTCGATGTCGAACCCTTTCTCGGCGGCCTCGCTGATCATCTCCGATTCCACGCCGAAGGAAGTCGCCGACAGCGACAGCTCCTCGACGGCTGTTGATGACAGCGCCCGGAATCCACTCTGTGAGTCAGTCACGTTCACGCGCGACGAGCCGATGGTCAATGCGTCCAACACGCGCTGGCCGAACCGCCGGAGGCGTGGCGTCTCGTCGTCCCCGTTCTCCAGGTACCGACTCCCGACGACGAGGTCCGCACCACCGTCGATCACTGGCTCGGTCACGTCGGGGATGTCTTCGGGAACGTGCTGGCCATCCCCATCAAGCAACACCAGCGTATCAAACTCCGTTGGCGCAACGTACTGAAACAGAGTCTGGACGGCTGCGCCTTTGCCATCGTTGGTCTCGTGCTCGACGACGGTCGCACCGGCGTTACGTGCGACTGACACCGTCTCGTCGGAACTTCCGTCGTCGACGACGATCACCTCGTCGGCGTAGTCGTCGGCTCTGAGTACCACGCTTCCGATCCCGACTTCCTCGTTGTACGTCGGGATGCCGACGATGACACGCTGATCGGGTGGAAGATCCGTCCGGCGGACCGCATCGACGACGTACGCTTCTGACCGCTGCAACTCGTGGACGCTCTCCTGAAAGTCGATCCCTATCTGCGTTCTCGACGTGGGTCCTGTCTCGTCACACGTCGGTTGCGCTACCCAGATGATCCCGGGATAGCCGATATCGCGAGCGTGTTTCAGGGCTGCGTCACTCGGTCCCTCGCCCTCATTATTTGTGTGGACCATGTGGGCCCCGAGCCGGTCGGCGAACGCGAGGGCTTCGTGTGGGCGGTCGCAGGAATGCTCAACGCTGACGGCGTTGCCCTGTTCGGTCGCCCGCAGAATCGCACCAGCAACGGCGTCGGGATTCGTCGAGACGTCGACCGAGAGTCCAATCAGTGGCTGATCCGTCCGGTGTGCATCCGCTTCGAATCGCGTCCCAGCCTCAGGCTCGCTCATTGTGACTCTGTCTCGACGACGCCCTGTCCGTCTGCACAACACGCATCCGGTCTGAGGTCGTGCCAAACACTACGCAGAATGAGTTAGCATACAGTAATCAATGTATCGATTCTCATAACTTTTCTTGTAAAAAGACCGTAGAACTACTGCTGGTTCTATATGACCGGTACCGTCCCGTACTCAGGAACTTGGAACGGCCAGCTACAGGCGTATAGATTCCTAGTTACGGTCACGCTTGTATCTGATTGCGTTCATACGGGGGCTCGGGTGCCGAACGACCGGGAAGTTCGATGCGAGTGTCGGTTCCGCTGCCGTCGGCCCGCTACTGGTCCGAAGTCACGTTGATCCAGAGGTGTGTCGTCCGATAGGCGCTTTCGACAGACGGTGATTCGGGGGGTGCCCCACGATACAACAGATAAGCCAGTCGGAGGCGCTGGCCGGTCATCGTCGGCCGGATCGTGTGTCGCTGGTGCCACGTCTCGTTGTCGGCGAGTCGCACCTCGAACTGGCGGAGGCGTTCGGAGGCGAGCACCCGTGTCGAGTTGTTCGCTGTCCGGACGCGTTGTAACTGAACTAAAACGGAATACTCGGTCGGTTCGTGTTCCTGGTTGGTAACGCCCACCACCAGCGAACGATTCTCGCCGACGGAGAACTCCGTCGGGTAGTCGTCGGCGACGAGGTCGCTGTCTTCGTCTTCGGTCAGGAGGTAGAACTCGGTGAACGACTCCCCCTGGTTCGGGACGGCCACAGCGTAGGCGACGCTGCTGACGGCGAGCAGTACACTCAGGACGAGCAGGACGTTCAGCGCGGCGTCGGTCCGTGACTCCGGTTCGAGCAGTTCGGCGCGACCCACGACGAACCACCGTCGATACGGGACGCGGAATCGTTCGTCCTCCGGCAGTTCCCAGCGCCGGTCTGCCGCGGCCACAGTCGCGCCGAGAACGAATGCAGTCAGTGCAACCATAATCGGGGTGAGTCGAATCCCCCACGGTGTGAAGTTCAACATCAGCCCGATCAGCGGGACGACCGCGATGCTCAGCCCGAACGAGAGCGCGACCCGTTCGATGCCGTCGATGCCACCGCCCCGTGTCGGGACGAGCCGGCTCGTGTCCGCATCCGTGGCTCCGTTTCGCTCGTCGGCCCCTGATGCGTCGCCGCCCTCGTCTCCGTCGTCTCCGGGTTGCGTAGCGGCTTCGGGGAATAGCGCAGCGATGAATGCGTACCCGGGGACGAACAACACGAACGGCAGTCCGAGGACGATTCGCAGCGGGGTGTCGTTGACGACTGGGGCGAGAACCACGAGATTGGTGAGGACGACCGATAGAACGACTGCCGCGAGGTCGGCCGGGAGTGCCCGGAGTTGCCGCGGGAGGAGTAACCAGACACGATGGGCAGTGGCCATCCGTGCAGGCACTGCCCGACCAGCGAGTAAAAGCGTCTCGGTCCGCCCTTCGACCCCGACCCCGGAGGGACAACCAACACATTGAATGGGTCGCTCTACCGGTGGTACTCCATGGATCCGACGCGCCGGTTCTGGCAGACAGTGCTCTCGGGCGGGGTGCTGGTCTGTGCAGCCCTGTTGTTTCGGCGCCCGCTCCTGCTGCTCGGGGCTGCCGTCGTCGGTGCGTTCGTCCTGGCGCTCCAGTCCGATTTCGTACGCGCAGTGCGCGAACTGGACCAAGAACTGCGCGTCGAGCAGACTGTCACGCCGCCACGCGTTCCTGTCGACGAGCCCGCGCAGGTAACGCTGGCTGTCGAGCGATCGGCTCCAGCGGCGACGGATCTGGCCGCGCGAGTCGACCCGCCAGCTGGGGTCACGGTCACCGACACCGATCGAACGAGGGTGAGACTCGAACCCGGGGAGACGACGGCAACGACGACGGTAACGGCTGCGTCGCCGGTCGCGGGACGACACACGTTCCCACAGCCGGCAGTCACGGTGACCGGCGCGCGAGCGTGGTTCACGGAGACGGTCGCCCGCGGGCCGTCGGCGACGCTCACCGTTGATCCGCGGGCCCCACGAAATATCCACGTGGGGCAGGGTGGTGATGCTGTGGCGGCGCGGTTCGGCAATCACCCGAGTGGGCAACTGGGGACGGGCATCGAACCGGCCGAGTTGCGCGAGTACGAGGTCGGTGACACGGCAAGCCAGATCGACTGGAAGGCGACGGCGCGGCTCAACGAGCCGCACGTCCGTGAATTCGAAGCTGAAACCGATCGCACGGTGTCACTCGTGATGGATCACCGGGGCTCCATGGAGGATGGCGTGCCGGGCGAGACGAAACTCGCGTACGCTCGCGAAGTGGCGTTGATGATACTGGACCGATCCAGCGAGGCCGCAGACCCGATCGGGCTCTATGGCGTCGGTGACGGCGGTGTCACGGCGGCCGTTCAGCCCGGGACGACGGACGATCACTACGAGCGCGTGCGGCGTCACCTCGTCGATCTACGACCGACTGAGCAAGCCGCGCGCACTACCGCTGGCGGACGCTCGCCACGCGCGGCCAGAGAGGGCGCTGATCGACTGTCCGACGATGACTCGGCGTTCGCTGCGACGCTGGCACCGTTTTTCGAGACCAGCGAGCAGTACGTCCGGCGTGTGTCGGAGGATCCGTTGTTCGGAGCCGTCCGGTCCCAGACGGCGCGTCGTACGGAGAACGGGTGGACGATGGTGTTTACCGACGACCGGAACCGGGCGGAAGTGCTGGAGGCTGCCAAGGTGGCTCGTCGGGAGGCGACGCACGTGGCCGTGTTTCTGACGCCAGCCGTGCTGTTCGAGGCGAATGCCGTGGCGGATCTGGATGGCGCGTATGCGCGCTATCGCGACTTCGAGTCGTTCCGGCAGCGACTCGCGCGACTGGATCGCGTCAGCGCCTTCGAAGTCGGGCCCGGTGATCGCATCGCGGCGATTCTCGGCACGAGAACACCACGGAGGGGATCAACATGACCGCCGATCCGAGCGAGACGCGTGACGCTGCAAATGTGGTGACTGACTCGAACACCGATCGGAATGTGGAGTCGATTCCGGTGCTTCAGGTCGAGACAGTCGAGCGCGTCCGATCAGTGACCGCGCGTGACCTCGGTGTCGCGGTGCTGTGTCCGCTCGCGCTGTTTCTGGTCGCGGGCGTTCCTGGCGGCGTACTCGGCGTGTTCGGCGTGAGTGTCTGGCTGTTCGCACCCGTGAACGCGTTCGTCATCACGCAACTGGGCGTTCTCGCGCTCGTGCCTGCGTGGCCAGGCGTCCCGACGGCACTCGGACTGGAAAGTGGAATCGCGGCCCTGCTGCTCGCGGAAGTGCTGCGGGAGCAGGCAGATTGGCGGGCCGGCGGCGTGTTTGTCCTGCTGGCAGTGGTCCTCGGTGGTGGCACCGTCGTGAGTCTCGAGGCGGGCGTCGAATCGTGGGTCGTCGCACTCGTCGGAGTCGGCACGATCGGCCTCACGTGTTACGGCCTGCATCGGTACGAGCTGCTGGCGCTCGGGCTGATTTCGGAACCAAAGTCATGAGTCGGAACGAATACGATATCCACGGCGACGGCGGAGCGGAAGCGGCCGCCGATAGCGACACGGAACCGGAGCAGGATGTGCTTCGAGGCCGGATCGAGTTGCTTCAGGCCGAAAACGAGCGGTTGCGCACGGAGTACGCGCGCGCCAAGCAAGCCCGACACCGGCGGACGGCGCTGGGACTGGCCGCGCTGGGCGTCGTTGCACTCGTCAGCGCCGCGCTGTTTGCGAGTGTCCGGACGGTCCTGATCGCAATCGGGAGTACCGGTCTTTTCGGCGCGGTCTTGCTCTATTACCTGACGCCGGAACGATTCGTCGCAGCGACAGTCGGTACGCGAGTGTACGAATCGTTCGCCGGGAGTTTCGAGACGCTCGTGGCCGATCTCGGCCTGTCTGACAGGCGTGTCTACGTCCCCGTCGACGAGGCCGCTGGGACCGTTCGGCTGTTCGTCCCCCAGGCAGCGTCCTACGAACTCCCGGGTCGCGCCGCGCTGGAGGCGTTCGTCGTCACCGACGACGACCGTGAACGCGGCCTGGCGATCCAGCCAACCGGCCACGGCCTCTTCGAGGAGTTCGAACAATCACTCTCCGGGTCGCTGGCTACCGAGCCCGCCCAACTAGGTAGCCAGCTGATCGACGCGTTGATCGAGCAATTCGAACTCGTCGACGCTGCCGATGTCGAAGTTGGCGACGGGCAGTTGACTGTCGCCCTTGACTCGTCGGTATACGGTGACCTCTCCCGGTTCGACCACCCAGTCGTCTCACTACTGGCCGTGGGCGTCGCGCGTGGCCTAGGTCAGCCCGTGGTGGTAGACGTAAACGACGGCGACGACCGGTTCAGCTATCTCGTGACGTTACGCTGGGAAGACAGCCAAGAAGATCCGTCGACTGTCGCCGAGAAATAGCTGTTTGGAACACTTGTTACTTTGGTCGAAGTGGTTCGATCATCATCGTTCGTGAAGACGATCTACTGGTTGCGCTCGGCATTAACCGATTCGACGCTCAACCCATCGTAGAGGTAAAAGGTGGAAATAAAAGCTAAATATTCCCACCGCTTTGTTTCGGATATGAGTGGAGAAGTACGAACGGACGAACGTGGACGTGTGACGATTCCGAAGGAGGTACGCGATCGCTACGGCGAGAAGTTCCGCCTCGTCGAGTTGGACAGCGGTATCAAGCTGGTGCCGATTCCCGACGATCCACTGGAGGAGCTGCGAGCGGCGGCTTCCGGTGAGCTTCGCGAAGCATCTTTCGATGATCTCGGAGAAGCGGCTCAAGAAGAGGCACGTGAACAGGCTGGCGAGCATGTACGCTGATCTCGACTTTTGACTAGCGCTACTGAAAGACGACGATTGGCTGGCCGACCGTGCCGAGTCTCTCCTTGACGAACACGAGGGTGAGCTTGAGGTCTCGCTGGCGACGTTCGTCGAATTGTTCCTCGTCAAAGAGCGGTTCGCCTTCGATCGAGAGCGTGCCGTGACGGCCATTCTCGAATTGGCAACGTACGAGGGCGATCCAAATGTTGTGTATCAAGCCTCGGCGAACATCGACGAGGGGTAGCGTAACTGTTACGAGATTCAGTAGTATTCGGTAGGATTCGGGAGTGATCTCTACTGATTCGATGGATTTAATGGTATCTACATTGTAGATACTGCTACTGATGGACAGGCATGAAATCGAAGGGCACGAAGTGATCGAAGGGACTGTGAAACCAACTGGAAACGGGGCCCACATCTACGTCCCGAAAAAGTGGGTGGGTGCAGACGTGAAAATCGTCCGCACTACCGAACCCGACCCGAATGCTGACTGATGCAACTCACCGAGCAGTTCCACGTCCCGGACGAGTACCATGAGGCGTGTGACCGGCTGACCACGCTCGTCCAGCGGCATACACGCCGGCTACTCGCTGAGCACTACTGGCGTGACAAGCATCTCACCGCGATCTCCGACCACACCGGTCAGTCCTACACGTATGTCCGAGACGACGATGTCAACGCCTTCGAGGGAGTCGAGGAGTATGTGTATAGTCGGTTCAAGCGGTGCGTGTACCACCGCGTCACCCACGTTCTGGATGCCCACGCTGACGAGTACCGTGCCTTCCAGTTCGTGCGTGAGACAGTCCAAGAGCGGAAGATCAAGCGGATCGGCTGGCACAGACTCAGAACGCGGTTGTTCGACGAGGACTCTCCCTATATCGAGTGGCGCGTCCTCGAATCGGTGGTCGATCAACTCAACGACTACTACGACCGGCACGGCCGATTTCCCGACCAGTACACCGAACTCGTCGAGACGCCGGAGCCGAACGGGACACTTCCGTATGCCCCAGACGCAGGCGACTATCACATCCACGACCTCTCAGTCGAAGACTCGGAGCTAGTCGTGACACTGAACGCTCCGGACACGATGTCACCGGACAGCTATCACGACTGGACAGACCACGAAATACGGTTCCCCACCCACGCACGCTTCACCGAGATGGTCGAAGCCGGGGCGGTAAAAGCACCCACACTGCATTCCTCAGAACACGGGTACACGCTTGACGTGCCTGTTTCCGTACCCGAAGAGGACGCCGAGACGGTTGCTGATCGTGTACTAGCAGTTGACCTTGGCGTGAAGAAACAGGCCACCGCGGTCGTCCTCGACGACGGTGACGGAACACACGAGCAGGTCGCGCCACCAGAGTTCATCGACCACCCCGGGAAGGACAAACTGTTTCGCGTCAAAGCGGATGCGGAAGGCATCAACGACCGGCTAGCAGAATTTCGACGGCAAGGAAAGGCTCACACGGAACGGTTCGATCACTTGCTGGCGGAGTACCGGCGGACGCGGCGTCGGGAACGACGCCTGCGCGAGCAGATCCAGCACGACGTGGCGAACGAGTTGGCGTGGCTGGCAATAGAATACGGGTGTGACACCATCGTGTTCGAGTCGCTCGGGCAGCTTGACGCGGGGGATGCGGGTGGTGCGGTCGCGTGGTCGATCTCCTCGTGGGCACGCGGCGACCTGCTCGACTTCGTGGCGTACAAGGCCGAACTGGTGGGGATCGACTTCGAGACGGTGAATCCGTGGGGAACGAGTAGGCACTGTCCCCGGTGCGGTGAGAACGGGCGGACAGTAAAAGCGCCCGATAACCACACTGAACAACGGCACGGCGGACACTTTCACTGCCCCGAATGTTGGTATGAGTGCGACCGCGACGTGGTTGGGGCGGTGAACGTCGGACGAAAGTACCTTGACGGTTCCAAGATGGAGGGGGCGAACCCTGTCGCCTATATGGAGGCAGGGAAGCACGCCAGGTTTCCATCACCGCGAGGTGCCCGTTCTACTGGCGTTCAGTCCGCGACCGATCAACAGGATATGGCGAGCGGTCGTCAGACCCGACTGTCTCAGTACTGTTCGTCGTCACTCACCGCGAAACGACGGGAGACAGGTGCGGGTGGACTGCATCAAAATCACGGTAGCAACACGACCCGGCAGTGGGTCAGCGGTAGTGTGACACGGTATGTCCTCGCCAGTACTACCGAATGTGGTTGAACACTACCAAATACTACTGAAAACCAGAACGGTTGAACACGTTCGATGCGTTCCACGCGGCGCTCTCCGGCGGCAGCATTATCTCGAGTGACCGGGCGTACGACGAACTCACTGGTGTAAATCGTATCCGACTCGAACCTGACGTGAACGAGGATTCTAGGGGCTAGCATTCTCCCACGTGTGGGCCGGCTTGAGGCCGAGCTCCGTGGTGATTCACGCGGAGGTGGATGTCAAATCGCTCCCGGAGACCTCGGCTAGTCCAGCAATGCTTTCGCAGCCTGGATTGCGCGTTCGCTACCCTGTTTATCGGTTGTGTCGGCGTAGACGGTTGCTTCGTACCACTGTGTGAGATCGCGGAGGTGGTCGCGGTCGCCGTCGGAGAGGTCGGCTTCGAAGGCGCTGTAGAATTCCCAGTGTGTCGCAGCGGTTCCGTGGGCGTCGAATTCGGCGCGGACTGCGGCGTATGCGAGTTCGATCGCTGGGCGCACGTCGCCCGCGTCGAGATGTGATTGGGCTTGGGTGAGGAGTTCCGTGGCACGGGTATCGGTCGGTTGCTGGTCGCCGGCCGTCTCGTCGCTGGACGTTGCGGTGGCAGACGCCTGGTCTGTGGAGTCGCGACGTCGGAGCCAGAGTCCGCCACCGATAGCCACGAGTGATCCTGCGAGACCAGCCACGGTGAGAGCGATGAGGGGATCACTGGACCCCCCGGAAGCGGTGGCCGGCGGGAGTTGTGCTGTGGCGTTTGCAGGTGCGAGGTTCGTTCCGTCGGTGTCGAGTCGTGCGACGAGCGGCCCGTCCTCGCCGGTGCTGTCGGCGGAATCGACCGAGGCTGCGTACCGACCGTTGGCGTCAGTACGAACTGTTTCGACGCGTTGTCCGTCGACGTAGAGCCCGATCACCTGGTCGGGAATCGGGGTTCCGGTTGTCGTGGTGAGTATGCCTGTCGCGCTGATGATGTCATCGCGGCTGGTTGCGAGCGTCAGTTCCGTCGGTAGTTCGTCGATGCTAACACGATCCGTCGCCGATGCAGACCCGATCGCACGGCCCTCGACTGCGACGCTTGCCGTGACCGGATGTGGTCCCGGCGGCACCGTTGCTGGAAGTGTGCCGGTGAGCGAGAACTGCCCGTCGGGCCCGGTTCGAACCACGCCGACTCGTGACGGCCCGAGTTGGACTGCAATGGGGAGCCGCGACACCGACGTATTCGCCGCCGTCACCCGGCCACGGACGGTGAACTGGTCACGATATCGGAGCCGGTCACGGTCGACGTCGACGGTCACGTTCGGTGTTGTCGCAGTAACAGCAGCGGCGAGGGTCGTGCGCGAACCGAGATACGGGGCGGTGGTTCGTGGCCGGTATTCGACGACGAGGCTGTCGCGCGAGGTGGGGAACAGGACTGGCTGGTACGTGACGGTGAACGACCCGTTGCGAGTCGTCTCGACCTGTACTCGGCGTGTCCCGACAGTGAGTGTGATGCTCCGGTTCGCGACTGCGCTTCCGTTGTCCGTGACCAGGCGCCCACGCGGTCGTATCGGATCGGCGAACGAGAACTGCGGTGAGGTGGCCTGGACGCGCAGTTGCGTGGCCAGAAACGACGCGTTCCGGACTTCCTGCTGGCGGATCGTGACATTCGTGACGACTCGGGCGACCGACCGATTCGCTCGTGAAAAGTTCGTGTCGGTCGTCCCGCCGACGCGGCCGTAATTACGGGTCAGATTCTGTGCCGTTGTACTGATGTTTCGCTCGATTCGGCCGAGGTCGCGGGCGATGCGGCGGGCTCGCTGTTCGTTCCCGCGTTCGCGGGCCTGCGTGTAGTCTCGATAGAGACGGTCGAAGCGCCGTGTTTCGTTCACGAAGTCCCGTTGTGTGTCGGCTGTCTCACGGACCGTCTCAGCCGATTGTTCGTCGGGTTGTTCGTCCGTCTCGCCGGCGACGTCTACGTATTGGCCGACCAGCGACTGGAACTCCTCTCCGACGAGCCCATCGGCCTGTTCGTACTGTCCCTGGCTCAACTGGACACTACTCCCTTCGAGTCGTTGTGTAAGCTGGTCGCCGAGCCAGGACTGCGTCCCGGTCAGGTTCCCCGATTCGTCGACTGTGTCGGGATTGCGGTGCTGAACTGTGCTGTTGTTTATTTGTCTTCCGGTCTGCAGCAGGCCCACCGAATCACTCCCCGAGTCAGTAGGCACGACCGACTGTGCTACGGGCGTCGTACCCGCCGCTCCGGCCGCTCCGCCAACGGCGCTGACTGACGCCAGAATGAGGAGGCAGACGACGATGCACATCGCCCGTGGACTCGGGAAGCGAAATTGCACAATCACTGCTCGCTGTCGGGATTGGCATCTCCACCGTCGCTGAGCGCCGCACTGGCGCTCTCGGCGATGAGATCACCACTCGGCGCCGTCACTGAGTCTAACACGTTATCAATAACGGCGCCGGCGTTCACATCACTCAGTTCGGCATCAGTTGAGAGCACGAGTCGGTGCACGAGCAACGGCTTAGCGAGTGCTTTGATATCGTCGGGGATAACGTACGCACGATTGTGGATGGCTGCCCGCGCTTTACTAGCATTTAGTAGCATGATGGTCGCCCGGTGAGACGCCCCATGTTCGACCTCGGGTCGCTCCCGTGTTTCGGCGATTACGTCCAGCAGATATGTTTTCACTGCTTCGGCGATGTGCCGATCCGTTACTGCCTCGCGAGCCGCGAGCAGTTCGTTAGTGCTGATCACACTCGAGGCGTTCCCCGGGCCGAGTTCCGGGTTCGAATTAAACTGGTCGAGTAGCTCCGTCTCATCCGCTCGACTCAAGTGGTCGATGTCGATCTTAAACTGAAACCGGTCGCGCTGAGCCTCCGGTAGCTCGTAGGTCCCCTCCATCTCGATTGGATTCTGTGTCGCGACCACGAAAAATGGCGTCGGGAGCGGGTGTGTTTCGCCGTCGATCGTGACGGTTTCCTCCTGCATCGCCTCTAACAGCGCGGACTGTGTCTTGGGTGTCGCTCGGTTGACCTCGTCGGCCACGACGACGTTCGCGAACACTGGGCCTCGCTTCGTCTCGAATTCGCCCGTTTGCTCGCGGTACACGGTCGTTCCGGTGATATCTGCTGGGAGTGTGTCTGGCGTTAGCTGGATCCGGCTGTAGTCGAGCCCCGAGACACGAGCGAACAGTTTGGCAAGCGTCGTTTTGGCGACGCCGGGGACACCTTCAATCAGCACATGGCCCTGCGTCAACAGCGCGATTGTCAGGTGCTCCATCGCCTCCTCGTTCCCGATCAGCACCGTGGCGATCTCGTCTCGGATCGTCTCGTACACCGCGTAGACCGACGCCGGCTCGCTCATTGCCCCCCGATATGCACGACGGTATTAAACACCTTTGCTCACTCGCCCCGGTCGCGAACCGCTGACTCGGCGATCCGCTGCGTACGCTCTTCATCCCACTCGGGATATTCCCGACGGAGGTACGCGGCCACATCAGCGGCGTCGACGGTGATACCAGCCGCTGTGGAGGCGTCGTCGGTTTTTTTCGGATTCGCGACCAGGCTTCCTACGTCGACGTTTCGACCCCAGACGACGACCAGTGCGAGCCCCACGACCCCGAGCAGGATCTGGAGCAGCGGAGACTGTCGAACCGTCAACAAGGCAGCCACGAGTGGTGGAACAGCGGCCGTGTGGGAATAATCGAGTAGCACGCGCTGGTGTGTCCCGGCCAGATTCCGAACGAACTGCTCGTTACCCGGTCGCTCCAGCATCGAATTAATGAACACGCTCGGATCGGACACCGTCACGACAGTCCCGTTCCCGAACTGTTCTTCGACGATAACTGGACGCCGAGCCAGCGTCTCGTTGCCAGTGATCGACTGACTGCCGTCCCGGTCGAGATACGCGAACTCCGACGTGTTCACGAGTACCGTCGCGTTCCCCGGCCGGAGGGCCGTTCCGTAATTCAGCGTCACCGACTCCGTGTCCCGCGTGAGCGTGTGATTGCGGACGTTTCTGGCAACCGGCATCGCGGGCGACCGATAGGTGTACTGCTCATCACGCACTGTCGCGTTCACGAATCCAACGGCCGAGCCGAGCGCCCGTAGCAGTCGCTCACCGGCTGGCGACGACCTGGTATCACTTGCAAGGACGAGCGTGCCACCACGACGAATGAACGTTCTGAGCCGGGCTACCTCCTGAGTCGTGTAATTCTCGGTCGGCGCGAGTACAAATGCGACGGCATCAGTCTCAACAGTGGTGTATGTCTCTGTCTCTTGAATAAGATTGATTTCGGTATCGGTCTGATCAGCGATGCCGCGAAGTGAAGCCGATCCGTCCCAGCGAGAGTTGTACGCGCCAAAAACGGTCCCGGACGTGCTTGCTGCATATACGAGCGTCACGAGGAGTCCGAGTGCCAGCCCGTATGCAAGAATCCGTCCATACTCCTCAGGCACCGAATCCAACACGATCACAACACCCCCGACGGAAGAATTTCGAGAATACGCCGGACCACGATCACAGCGAATACGAGCAGTCCAGCGACGATAATCCACCTGAGACGCCGGCGCCAGACCGGTGTGATTGCGAACGGCGCTGTGAGTTCGACAATCACGAGAAACCCGATCAGCGACACGACGAAGAACAGTTCGAGCGTGAGCGAATTCAGCAGAGTCAGACACAGAACGGCGGCGAACATCCACGCCACCTGTGCGTGGACAAATCGTTGCCGCCGCCTTGTGACCATACTACCGTCCAATCAGGCGCTACGCGTTAATGTTTCGAGACCCTCGCAACTGAGACATCGAGACAGCTACCCCGAGAAACGGTACGCTGTCACTCATCGCAGCGTCGCCGGCAGAGTAACGCCACAGTCACACCGACAATTATCAAGCCTGTGACGCCGGCACTGAACCCTGGGCCGGTACCTGTTGTAGTCGTCGGCTGTTGGGTATCTGCTCGCGATTGTGGGGTGATGACACGGTTCTCCGTTGCTTCGGTTGCCGTTGAGGTCGTATCGGTTTCAGTAGCAGGAACCGACTGTGACGGCGTGCTCGGACTCTCGTCGGCCGGTGGCTGCGTTGACGATGTCTGGTCAGTCGGCGTGTCGGATTGCGTGTGGACTGTGTCTGTGTTAGTAGGTTCGTCTGTGTCAGCAGGAGTATCGGTGTTGCCCGGGGCAACCGAACCACCACCGCCGGGACGATCCCTGACATCAGTGCCATCACTTCCCGTTTTCGAGGACTGTTCGGTGACTGTCAGCGATTGTGGCTGGCTGAGACCAAGTCGCACCGTATTCCCATCGACTTCTTTGGTCCCTCTAACGGTTGCGTATACCGAATACTCGCCGGGATCCAGCGAATCCAGATTAACCGTGGCCGCATATGAGCCATCGGTTTGTTCCGCATCGGTCCGCACTGTCTGTTGATCATTCATAATGACGAATTCGACGCCGCTCCTCGTGGCTGACCGGAGTTCGGTGAGTGTCGCTGTGAGTTCGACCTGACCGCCGCTATTTGCTTCGCTCGGTGCAGTGGTGGACACGTCGTAGGCGCGGACGACCAGCGGGTGGGCGACCTTCGTGTCGCCATCGTACTGGAGGGTGAACATATACGACCCCGACGAATACCCCGACAGATCGAACGTTACCGTTGCTGGACGGGACCTATCAGCCTCAATTTCTTTAGAATCAATGATTTGCCTCTCAGCGTTGTAAATGTATACCTCGACGAAATTTCCAGACGGCGCATCGATTGTTACCGAGACAGAGTCGCCCGGGTCGGCTTGTTTGACTGCCGTCACGTTGTATGACTGGCCTTCAAACATTACTGTCCGGTCAGGGGTGTCGATACTCCCATTAACTGTCATATCGTATCCCACGGCCTGTACTGGTGCCGTGACGATTAAAGACGCGAGCAGAATCAAACAGCTCAATATTTTGACGCTACTCCAGGTGTGCATATCTTGATACACAGAACTCGCTTATATCTGCCTTGTTGTTTCGATATCCGGATTTTAGAGGGCATTGTCCGTCTATCTCAGAAGATCAAGTAAATAGATACTTCTGGAAATTAATACAGTTCACCTGCCTCCGAATACTACTTTGCGGTAGCCTCTTGGATATATACTCTTCATCCAAGCCACGAATAATGCACAAGTTCTATAAGTTTTCAATATGTTGGTGTATCCAATCATGTACCCAGTGCCATCGGCACAGAGGCTCGTCTCAACAGCGTTCGTCCTCGTCGTAGTGGGAATGACCGCATCTGCCCCTACTGTGGGCGCGGTCGGTCTAATCAGTCCGGCACCCAGCACAGCGACCCAGGTGGATGGTGTGCAGAATCCATCACAGGTGCCGGACTCACAGGTATTTGAGGGAACAGATGACGGACAGATTGAGGTCTGGAAACGCACTCCGTATCCGTTCCGGAGTGACGACACAGTCGCAGCAACACAGGTATCGATGCCCGGAGACGTGATCGGGGCAACCGGGTTTGGAGAGAAGGACCTCATTGCTACGTTTGGTAGTAAAAACCCGAGTGGGGTGCACGATGTCGGGTCGACGATCACGCTTAATTTCAAAGATAGTCGTGCAAACTCTGGTGACCTGAGCAATCAGGACCGGGTTGATGTCGTCGCGGCTCGAATCACGGGCAGTGGAGAAGGCTTCCCGACGACATACACCGATATAATCGATTTGCTCGGTGATGTCGACAAAGCAAACGAGAATGCGACATTCGAGATGATTAGCAACGGTGGGTCACTGGACGGTGCTGGTGAAAATTCATACACCTTTTCACCGGATCAGCCCGGGCAGTATGTTGTCTTTGCTGCCGTACACGGTACCGGACAGAACGGATTTGAGGTGAGCAGTGGCGATGTCTCCGTCGATGGGGACGTTGTGATGATCGGGACAGACCAGGTCACTATTCAACAGAGTGCCGCGAGTGCCACCGTCACTGAAGGAGGTATTGCGGGAAGTGCGGTCGATTTGTCTGTCGACTCCTCCAGCGCTGTCTCAGGGTCGCCTGGTATGACCCACGTCGCCGCAGTGTATGACAAAGACAAGTTCGAGGACAGTCGGTTCGAGCTACAGGTAGACGACTCGCAACTCGGCCCGAATTTTGACATATCGGCGGACAGTGAACTTCAGCATTCCCTAGAGAATGTCAACGGTATCGCCGATGTTGAAGACGGAATCGATGTTAATGGAGTTGATCTTTCGGACGGTCGCATCACGCGGACAGTTGCCGCCGGACAGATCATCGACTTCATAGCGGATGATTTCGGGACGACGTCGTCCTCAACGACAGCAATTCAAGAAGGAGGCGCTGATAACAATGCCTTCGAGGATCTTGATGGGTCTGTCACCGGAGTCAGTGGCGCCTCGCCTCAGACGACGCTCAGCGTCGAAACGTTCTCGAACTTCTCATCCGGGGAGTACCAGTTTGTCGTTTACTCAATGCGAGATGACGACTCATCGATTATAAGTGCGGACACTGGAACAGTGTCACTGAGCCAGCCCTCCGCGTCTGGCTCAGCGACACTATCTGGAACCTCAGCCTCAGTCTCACTCGGCGGTAGTACTATTGACGGTGCTGACTTCTCTTACCCCAGCACAACAAGCGGAGAGATCGACGTTTTTCAGGCAGACTCACTGCCCTCCTCGACCGGTGGTGTCTCTGCACTGAGCGGCGCAGTCTCTGGCTTTGACCAGGTTACAACGGTGACAGAGATTAATGCTCCAAATCCGGCGTCAGGAAACGTTGCGGTCACCGTGACGATCCCGCGGTCTGCGATTCCATCTGGAAGTTCGCCATCTGACCTCACGGCTGCGCGGTATAACAGTGGCAGTGGCTGGAACGATTTGGGTGGCAATATCATCTCTACCACGTCCACGGCAGTTGAACTCGAATTTGAGACGTCCGGCTTCTCAACGTTCGCTATCGCCACAACGAGTTCCGGCGGTGGTGGCGGTGGCGGCGGTGGCGGCGGCGGCGGTGGTGGCGGCGGTGGTGGTGGCGGCGGTGGCGGCGGCAGTGTCGCCACTACGACGGCGAGTACACCGACCACGGACACGCCGACGGATAGTACTCCTGCAGGTGACACTCCGTCAACTGATACGCCTGCTGGAGAGACGCCAACCGACGGCACACCTACGGACTCCGAAACCACGGCCGATTCGACCGATGTCGACACGCCGTCAGAGGCCGGAACAACAGCACCGGAACCCGAAGAAACGACGGAGGGTGCCGGCCCTGGATTCGGTGTCGCCGTTGCAATCGCTGCGTTGATTCTCGCTGGTATCGCTACCCGCCGATTCCACTGACAGCGGCCCAGGACCGACGCTCTTGATTCTCGCTTCACACCCGTTGTAAACGGCGGGATAGAGGGCGTCGTCTACAGCGAGACTGAGAGCGGCCAGTCATTGACAGTCGGATTTATTAGCAGAGGGTCGGCAAACGAAGACTCCATTTCTGCGATCGATCCCGAAGGTTTCAATGGCGACATCCCGCTTATTAGTACCGGAGAGTACTGGCAGACCTCGGAAGGCGCGTACCCGTCGCTCGAGACAGTGCCCCACCATTCCGGTCAGACTACCTACAAGTTAGACGGCCTGATGCGAGGGAGTTGCTTCAGCGACGAGACAGAGACGGAACGAGTGCCGGAACTAGCAACGACATCAGAACCGACGCTGGCCGGACGAGTGTCCGACGGTGTGGTCGAGACGGCTGCCGAGCTTAGCTATATCGCCAACCGGCGCGGTGAGTTCACAGACATCGTGCTGACCGTCGCAGACGTACTCTATCTTTTAATGATAGAAACGGGTACGAGATCTCCTTTGAGTCCAGACGTGACACGTCCGCTGTTCGTGACGCAGTCCAACAGTAGGTTTCCCGAGTTGCAGAGTGGCCCAGACGAACCGTCTTACTGTATCGTTGATGAACTAAAACGCGTCGCTGACGGCCCCCTGTACGTAGAATGCGGAGGGAACTGAGTCGTGACGAAACTGTGTAACAAAAACAAAGATCTGTGGTCCACATCGTCTCGGTCAGGTCTGACTCACATATCGCGAGGGCGAACCGTCCGTGGCCATGCCTGCCAACCGCGGCAGTCGTGTCTCCACTGAACGCATCCGCTGTATCCTGCAGTACCCGCTGTGACCATATCTAGCTCAATATGTTCATTTGCAGATGCACTGCAGTGAACCGGGTATGAACGTTTCTATGACTCGCTACTCGGGATCAGAAACCTCCCGTCTTCATCCAGCCTGTGTTTCAGCTTTGGACGGTAGCGTCAGGGAAGTTCGTGATGTGTACGAAAGACGTGTCTTCCTCGTGGAGGGGCTCTCCGACCACTGAACTGGACTCATTGTCGGTTGTGTTCCCATCGGTCGGCGTTGGAATTGCAGTTGCTCGTTCACCGCCGACTGTTCTGGCACACTGATGAAGCCGAACAAAGCAACGAGTCCACAGAGACTCAGATTTTGCGAGAATGGAGTCCTCCACTCGTAGTTTCACGAGTGATAGTAACTGTATCGTATCATTTATTTGACTCTGGTCGGACCGGCCCGACCGGCACATCTGACCCAGCCACTGCGCCACAGTGCTGTGCGTGTTTGAGCTTTTTTTGCGATGCTAAGCGGACGGCAGAGGAGGTGGCTACACCGACAGCGCACTATACATAATTTGACGGCCGGTAATAACGATACCCCTCGGCCAGCCTATCGAACAGGAGGACCTCGTTGGGTCCAATATCAACGCACAGATTGTTCTCAATTGTTAGAATCGGTCGGAAACATTTTGAACTGCCACACCCCCACAGAGCGTATGAGAATCTCGTACGCTGAGACGATGGACGTGGCCAAAGACGAGGGGAAGCGGATTGCCTCGGCGCCCGACATCGAAGGACTCGCACTCTTTACAGCCTCAGTGGACAGCTTCGATTCGTCGTTTGAAGCCTTCTTACGGAATCTCGACGTTCCCGTCTTCGGAGGGCTCTTTCCGGAACTCATCTACCGAGGAGAAAAAAAGGAGTCCGGGACTGTCGTCTGTGGGCTGACGACACCGCCGGACGTGACGACCGTGCCCGAACTGAGTGACCCGACTCAGGAGTATACGAACTATCTCCATCCGGACCTCCCGGTCGAAGGGTACGAGACGGCCTTCGTGTTCGTGGACGCGTACGCGACGAACGTCGAGCGGTTCGTCGAATCACTGTTCCGGACGTACAGCGTCGAACTCAATTACATCGGCGGTGGTGCCGGAACACTGGAAACGGAGCAGCAACCGTGCCTGTTTACTGGCGACGGGGTCATCGAGGATAGTGCTGTCGTGGCAGCAGTCGACTCTCCGTTACAATTGGGGGTCAAACACGGCTGGCAGGAGATCGCTGGCCCGTTCAGGGTAACCGACGCCGACGGTCCGACGCTGCAGACCCTCGACGGCGCACCCGCCTTCTCTGTCTACAAGGAGACGGTCGATGAGCACGCGTCAGCGGAGCTGACCCGGGACGACTTTTTCGAGACCGCCAAGGAGTATCCCTTCGGCATCGCCCGGATCGACAGTGAACAGATCGTCCGTGACCCGTTCGAGGTCACCGACGACGACGGGCTCAGTTGCTTTGGCGATGTCCCCAGCGGTGAGTTCGTCAATATCCTCGAAGGGCAGCCGGAATCGTTGATAGACGCGGCAGCAAAAGCCAAAGAACAGACTGGAGCAGACGAAGCCGACGCCGAGGCACTGTTCTTTTTCGACTGCATCTCGCGGGTGCTCTATTTGAACGACGAGTTCGAGCGGGAACTCGATAGCGTCAGGACAGACGGAACGCCGACGGTGGGAGCGTTGACCATCGGTGAAATCGCAAACGATGGGTCTGGGCACCTCGATTACTACAACAAAACGGCTGTCGTCGGTTCGGTCGACCGCATATGAGTTCCAGGCAGCAGCGGATACAGACACTGTACGAGATTTCGCTCGCGATCAGATCCCGCGAGACACTCGAAGAGACGGCGGACCAGGCACTCGCGGCGTATCTGCAAAAGCTGAACTGCTCGGTCGGTGCCGTCTTCCGGATTACCCCCACAGCTGACGCGGGAGAGCTGTCACTAGCCGCTTCTATCCCGGCCAACCCGGAGCGGAACGAGCTGTTTTGCAGGGCCAGAGACCGGCTCGGAACTCTCGTCCAGGCAAGCGAAATGCAACCGGCTTCATCGGACGCTGGAACTCGGGTCCGCCAGCAGAACAGCGCCACAGAGACGACTCAACAGGCCAGCGCCCAGTACACGTTCGAGGAGCCGTTGCCAGTCGCCGAGCGAGTCGACGACACCGGAGAGTATCACCTCATGGAACTCCCGGGGTTCGGTGTACTCCTGCTTGGAAAGCGTGGCGGGACGATCGATCCCAGAACTGTGTCGTCGTTGACCCCGCCGAACGAGAAACTGGCGCAGGCCTGCCGCTCGACCCTGACCGAACGCCAGCTTCGCGAGCAGCGAGATCGGTTCGAGGCAGTGTTCGCTGCGATCCCGGAACCGGTAGTCAACGTCGTTGTCGAGAACGGAACCGAACGCATCGTCCGCGCTAACAAGGCGTTCCAGGAGACGTTCGTCGGCGACGAACGGTCGATCCGCGGTCAGGATCTCAACGAACTCGTCGTTCCCGACGGTCAGTCGGCCAACACCGAGGGGCTCGTCGAGGCACTCAACCGGGGCAGACCGCTCGAGAGTGAACTCAAGCGCAATACTATCAGCGGGAACAGACATTTTCTGTTCAGCGGTGTCCCGGTCACAGCAGGCGAGAAAGCAGAGTACTTCGGCGTGTACGTCGATATCACCGAACAGAAACAGCGTCAGCAGACACTCGAAAAGCTGTACGACGCGGCACAGGAATTGCTCGGGGAACGATCACGGCAGGAGGTCTGTACACACGCAGTCGAAGTCATCGAGTCGGTTCTAGAGTATCCGGCGGTCAGCATCCATCTGTACCAGAGAGCGTCCGAGGCGCTCGAACCAGTCGCCGTCAGCGAACAGGCCCGAGAGAAATTGGAAAACGAGCCGGCGGGATACACCGACAGAGAGACAATCGTGTGGCGGGCATACGAGAACCGCGAGCCCGTTCGACTGGACGACACGCGACAGTTCGAGGGAACGTTTCAGAGCGAGGATAGTTCGATAAAAAGTGTGCTCGTCCTGCCGATCGGACGACACGGCGTCCTGATCACGTCCGCATCTGAGCCGAATGCATTCGACGACCGGGACATGTACTTTCTTCGGCTGCTAAGTCAGTCGGTCGAGATTGCACTCGACCGGGCGACGAGTGAAGATGGACTGAGAACCATCCAACGGGCAGTTCGGGATGCACTACGCGCCGACACACACGAGGAGATGGCCGAGCGGGTGCTCGAGGACCTCCCCGATGTACTGGATCTGCCGGTTGCAGGCATCTGGAAGTACCAGCCAGCGAGTCAGCAGCTCCAGCCAGTCCGTCAAACAGAGCAGGCAGCCGAGCTGGTTGGCGACCAGCCAGTTCTCTCGAAGGGCAAGAGTCTCGCGTGGGAGGCGTTCGCTGAAGGAACGACGTCTGTCGTCCCCGATGCCTCGGACCTGGACGGTGCGCACAACTCAAAAACACCGATCAAGGGGGAGGTTAGCGTTCCGGTCGGTGACTTCGGAGTTCTCACAGCGGGGTCGACGCACAAAGATAGTTTCACAGAACTCGACGCAGAGATTCTCCAGGTCCTCGGGACGAATCTCGAAGCAATCGCCGAGGTGATCGATACCCGACAGGATATCGATTTGCTCGACCAGGTTATTGCGCGCATCCTGCGGCACAACGTACGGAACACGCTCACGCCGATATCGGGGTACGCGAGTAAAATCGTTGAAGAGGCAGCGGAACCCATCTCGGGGTATGCACGGCGCATCGTCGACGACTGTGAGAAGTTGGAACAGACAGCGGCACACGCCCGCAAAATGCGGAAGGTCGTCCAGAACCGGGATCAGATAACGACTGTTTCGCTGGGCACGACAGTTCGGTCGGCGGCCGCATCTATCGACGAGGAGTTCACTGATGGGAAACTGGTCTCACGTATCGCAGAAACGCCCGATGTAACGGCCCACCCCGAACTCGAAACCGCTATCCGTCATCTGATTCGGAACGGGTTCGAACACAACAACAGCGACACTCCCCGCGTCGAGGTCGTCGTCGAGCAACTGCCCAACGGTCCGACGGTCAGCGTCATCGATAATGGCCCTGGCATCGATACGTACGAACTCGATACGCTCGACGAACACGGGGAGTCGGCACTGGAACACGGCAGCGGGGTCGGCCTCTGGATTGTCGATCGGATAGTCAACTACTCCGAAGCGTTGCTGGAGTTCGAGACCGATGCCACTGGCACGACGGCCGAGATTGCGTTCCCGTCACACGCAGACGTGGCGACTGATGGGTGAACAGACGCGACCGTTTCCTCCGAGCGGTCTCAGATGACCCGGGAGTGCAACAGGTACTTCATCTCACCCACGACGACCGACCCGGTCTCCGGTCGGCAGCCAGGGTTCAGACTCGGTGTGGTCGGCGCCGTTCCAACTGTGTTGATTCAGCGAGAGAATCCCGGCTTTCAGGCCGAGCGTGAATCGATACACCGCTGATTTTGCCGCCAGGGGTTCTCCTCATTGCGCTTGCACTGTGGTGGGCACGTCTCACCGGACGCACGGGATCGTCGGTCGACGACGCCTACCGGCGCATCGTCGAAGGTTCTCGACCGCTCTCGGTAGTTGACACTGCAGACGAGTCGGTTCTTCCCGGTGGCCTGCACCCCCGAATAGAGCCTGTCGCAATTGAATTCGCCGGCCCACGATCTCCCAGTGGTTGCCGTTCCTCAGCGGTGACATCCTCCCCGTTATGAACGGCGGGACTTCCGCTACGAGGGGAATCCGGTTTGGCAGGTTTCAGTCCGAGTACGCCGAGAGCGTCATCTGTCCGGGTTTCGGACTCGTCTCCCGGTGGACTGTGGCGGTGTCACGACCGCTCCCGTCCTGTGGCGAGTCATTGCGTCCGGGTTCCCAACGGACGCTCTCTCCCCACGGGTCTACGCGACCGGCGATATTCGCCGCCGCGTTAATATCTGCTTGGAACTCCGATACGTGGCAGTCGTCGTGCGGACACACGAACTCCGCCTGCTGACTCCGCCGACCGAACCGACCGCAAGCGTGGCACGTCTGCGAGGTGTACGCCGCGTTGACGTACTCAACGCGAATCCCTGCCTCGGTCGCCTTGTCTTCGATTCGACCCTGTAACCGGGCAAACGCCCATGCGTGAAGGCGGCGGTTCATGAACTTCCCGTAGTCCAACCGCTCGCGGATGTACGACAGGTCTTCGAGAACGATAACGGGGTTCTCGAACTGTTGGGCATACTTGACGGCCTGCCGAGACGCTTTCTCGACAATATCTGTCAGAGCGTTGTAGTGGTCGAACCGTTCGTCCACGCGACACTCGGCGGCGTCTCTCGACTGTAGCCGCCGGAGTGCGGTGAACATCTCTTTGCGGAGGTGTCGCGCTCGACTGCCGCTGACGAGCATCGGCTTCCGTGGTACGTCGCGTTTGAGGGCACAGCCCGTTATTAACGCGCTCTCGCCTACGTCGAAGCCGATATACGTCGGGTTGTCCGGGCCGGTCGGTTCTTCGACCGGGTATTCGACGGTGACGTGCAACTCTCACGACGTGCGGTGTCGCTGTAGCCGCAACTCACCCGCCTTCGCGTCTTCGGAGAGCAGGTCGAACCACAGCGAGTCCTGCTCGGGGTTAATCCGAAGCGGAATCCAAAAGTTCGTCCCGCGTCCGGGCATCGGAACCTGCCACACGAAGCCGTGTTCGCGCTCATCGGAGTAGTCAAACTTCGCGGCCCGATTGACGAGTCGAAGCGGATGCTCGTCGTCCAACTCCTCGGCGTTGTACGTCGAACGGAGTTTCGGGACGTAGAACTTAAGCGCGTCTTTGGCTTGGTACGGCAGGTTGTAGGGCGTCACAACGTCGTTGACGGCAGACATTGTGTCGGCCCTGCTGTCGAAGGCATCGTGGAGTGCTTCGCGGTAGGTGTCCGAGGGACGCTGAAGGCGTTGCTCTTTGCCCGTAGTGGGCGTGGCGAGCGTGGCCTGTAGCGTCTTCGCCACCGTCTCGGACACACCCGTAGATGTAACGTAGACAAAATCAGGTGTAACGGAGCGTAATAATAAGATATATCACATATCAACTTTGAGGTAGACGAGGAACAGTACGAGTCGCTGAAAGAGACAAAGAAGCGTCACGGTCTGACGTGGAAGGGGATGCTACCCCACGCGCAACGGGAGTTGGATTCCGGCCCGGCCACCGAATAGTGGTTTGTCAGTACCGTGTCGCATTCCCTCCCGGTCTAAAGGCCGGGATTCCCTGCTTGAAATACGATGGAACGGGCATATTGGTCACCCACCCTTTTTTACGCCGGTGACCTCAAACCGAGCGCCGCCTTCCTTGCTCTCGGTCACGCTTACCTCCCAGCCGTGCGCCTTCGCAATCTGCTCAACAATCCGTAGGCCAAACCCGGTTCCATCGGCTGCGGTCGAATATCCGGCTTCGAAAATCTCGTCTCGGGCGCTCTCAGGGATTCCAGAGCCCGTATCTGCCACGTAGAAGCCGTCATCCATCGCACCGACGCGGACAGTAACGTCGTCATCCCCGTGTTCCACGGCATTTCGGTAGAGGTTCTCCAACAGTTGTTGGATCCGGTCTCGGTCGCCCTCAACCACCCCCGGGCCGCCAACGTTGAGTGTCGCGTGGGCGGTCCCTGTGGTCTGCCAGCTTTTTTTCGCCACTGCTGTAAGGTCAACGGGTTCGTTCTCATCTATCTGATTGCCCTCTCGTGCCAGCGTCAGGAGGTCGTCTATGAGCGCCTGACTCCGCTCGATCGCATCAGCTGCTTTGAGGAGATGCTCGTTCTCGTCACTCGCCTCTGCCAGTTCAAGATGACCCTCAGCCACGCCGAGTGGGTTCCGTAAGTCGTGGCTGACGATACTGGTGAACTCCTGTAGTTCTCGTTTGCGCCGCTCGCGCTCGGTGACGTCCTGAAACTTCGAGAATACTGACTCGACGGTTCCGTTGGCGTCAGTCACTGCGCGGTTGTGCCACTCGCAGATCAGCGTCTCGCCGTCCTTCCGGACGTTGTCGTTGATTACTCGGCGCCCGCCGTCGGCATCGAGCAGGCTCTCCACAGCGTTACCGACCCGTTCGCGGTCGTCGTCGGCCACGATCCGTTCCCACGGCTCGCCGTGCAGCTCCGTCTCACTGTAGCCGAGTATCTCTTCGGCACGGTCGTTCACCCGTTCGAACCGGAACTCCTCGTCCCACTGAATCGCCCCGAGCGGCGACTCCTCGAAAAACAGTGACAGTTGTTTCTGCCGCTGGCGGGCAGTCTGCTCGCGTTCTCTCCGCTCAGTGATATCTCGACTGTTGACGATGTAACCCTCGACCGCCGGGGCGTCGAGTTGGTTGTTGCCTCGGGCCTCCAGCCAGCGCCACGAGCCGTCGGCGTGACGGGCGCGGTACTCTATGACCGGATTCGCGTCTGTATTTTCGACCCCACGCTCGAACGCCTCAGTGAGGTCCGCGCGGTCGTCGGGATGGACGTACTCCCACGCCGTGTCACCGATAGTTTCCTCGGGATCGTACCCGAGAATACGTTCGATCGACGGACTCTGGTATTGAAACACGCCGTCAGCATCGACGATCGAGATGATATCGCTGGACTCCTCGACGAGCGCCTGGAACCGCCGTTCACGCTGGCGTCGTTCGCTCAGATCCCGACCAATTCCGACGAGACCAGTCACGGTTCCGTCCTCGTCGGTCAGTCGCGCACCGGTGAACTCGTAGGGGAGACGCTCGCCGTCACCGGTACGCAGGTCGGCTTCGACTGTGGCCTGTCCGTCTGCAAGCGTCTTTTGTATGGCATCGGCGATGGTCTCGCGTTCGCCCTCTGGGAATAGTTCGATCGCCTGCATATCAGCCAAGTCCTGGTCAATATGGCTCGTTATCTGATAAGCTCGCTCGTTCCACCGTCGGATGGTGCCGTCAGTATCGAGTACGTAGAACAACTCATCAAGCGCATCAACTGCCTGTTCGATGAACCGTTGTTCCGCTCTGAGTTCGCGTTCGCGTTGTTTCCGCTCGGTGATGTCGTGGACAGCACCCCGAAGTGTGCTGACGTCGTCACCCTCGGTGGCTGGCGTCATGGTCACATCCACGAGGCGTTCGTCGGCATCACGCGTCTGGAGCCGCCACGTACCCCGCGTCTGTTCGCCAGCCTCGAGTGTCTGGTTGAGCGTTTCTCGAACGTCCGCCTGGTCGTCCGGGTGGTAGAGTTCGATCGCTTCCGCTAAATCAAGGTGAGCGTCCTCGGGCAAGTCGGCGAGTCGGCGAGCACCGTCAGTCAACAGGAGAGTCTCACTCTCCACGTCGAGTTCGAATCCACCGGTATCACCGGCGAACTCCGTCAACCGCATCAGTTGCTCCTGTCTGTCGGCACGCTTGGCCTCGCGCCGTGCCTGGACGGCATTGAGAATCCGGTTGGCGAGCAGTTCGTACCGGTCGGTGCCGGACCCCTTCTGGAGGTAGTCGGTGACGTCGGCGGCGATAGCCTCGCTGGCGACCTCTTCGCTTCCCTTCCCGGTAAAAAGAATGAACGGAAGGTCAGGGTAGTCCTCCCGGACGGTCTGCAGGAACTCCAGCCCGTCCATACCAGGCATATTGTAATCCGAGACGACGCAATCGGGTGGGGAATCACTGACGACTTCTAATCCCTCGTCGGCGCTGGTGGCCGTTTCGACGCTGAGTTGGTCGTCTTCGCGTTCGAGAAAGGTTGCCGTCAGGTCTGTAATCGAGGGTTCGTCGTCGACGTGGAGGATCCGAATCTCCTGTTGAGAGGTAAATCGCATGCCGTGCAAAGTGTGTCTCTAGATAAAGTACGTTGCGGCAGAGTTAAACACGCAATTTTGTACCGGAGTTGAGCGGGTGGCCGGGAGTTCACTGGTGAGTGAAGTACCCCGCGCACGGTGGCGCGAGGCGTCCGTGTTTACTCCGGCACCGCAGAGGCAACGGAGTTTAATTCCTCTCGCGCTTGACTTTGAGAGTCTTGCGCCGGCATACCGTCGTCGGTGACACCCGAATGCAAATTGCATCCGTGAGAGTCGGGGCCTCCACCAGCCCCCGATGCCGCCCGTCTCACCTTCCACACGCGTAAGGGTTTCGAGAGACGGCACGTTCCCATACTGCTCGTCCAACCACTCCTGCACCACGCACACTGCCGCCTTCCTATCCGCACGGTCTTGGAACCCACATTCACGGCACTTGAACCGCTTCTTCGTCCGGTTCGCACGCTCTGTGTGGTGACACTCAGTCCGAGGACACCGCTGACTCGTATACTCCGGGTCAACATCATCCGAAGGAATACCTCGCCATGCGGTCTTGTACGTGATGACGTCTTGTTCTTCGCGGCGCTGTAGTCTGCGTGGTTCTGGTAGCCGCATCTCAGACACTCGAAGTCCTCGCCGTCGCGGTTATCGGGTGGGTGAACCAACACGTCGAACACCGCCGCGACGTGTTTTCGGGGGCTACCGGCTCCACGTCGATACCGCGTAGCTCGGCTCTGTACTCGACGTACTGGCACAGGCGCTCGAACGCCCACTGTGGCCTCACGATGTACCGGGAAGCCGGTTACCGGTCAGCTGCTCGAACGCGATCACCGTACAGCCGTTCTCGTCGGCTTCTGCGAGGATTTCGGTAGCGATACGATGGAGCGCTGTGTGAACCGCCCTGTCTCTCTGCGACCGACAGACTGGCTGTTCCCGTGTGCCCACCGCGTATCGCACTGCCCGGTTCGGCAGACGATGGCCACTGGTCTGACGTCTCTCTCGCGGACTTGCCACCGAACGGTGTCACCGGTACCGATGCGTCCGGGTTTGAGCGAGCGCGTGTTTTAACTCACTACACGAAGCGAACGAATCTCACTATCCAGCAGTTGAAGACGACACTGTTGGTCGATGCAGCGACCACCGCTATTCTTGCTGTTCACGTGACGACAGCGCGGAAGCACGATACGCAGATTGCGCCACAGGTACTGAGACGGAACGTAGATGGAATCTAAGGTGACTGTGCTAGTCGTCGGTCGCAGCGGTCGGCGAAGCGGATCCAGCATTTTCCGCGGCGGTATCGGCTTGGAACTTCTCGAGGTCCTCCCGGAGCGTCCCAATCTGCTCACTGAATTGGTGTGTTTCAGTCGTCATCTCATCCAACATCGCCTCCTGTTGTGATGCCGTCGCCGCCAGTTCGTCCGTGTTGGACGCCGTTTCCGAAACCGAATCCGAGAGGTCGTCCACAATCGCGACGACTTCCTGTGTCGATTCAGCCTGCTCATTGGCGGCTTGATCGACCTCTTGAACGGCCGTGTTTACCTCGACGACATCGCCCACGATATTCTCCAGTTGCGTTATCGTCTCGCCGACCGTCTCGCTCCCGTCGGACACTCGTTGCTGAACACCCGTGATTTCCTGCCGTGTCGTTTCGACCTCGGTTTGGATGTCGTCGATGAGGGCTTCGACGTCTGCTGTTGCCGCTCGGGTTTCCTCCGCCAGTTGTTTCACCTCACCGGCGACGACGCTGAACCCCTCGCCTGCAGTGCCCGCTCGTGCCGCTTCGATAGACGCGTTCAGCGCCAGGATGTTCGTCTCCTCAGCAATCCCGTCGATCAACTCCACAATGTCGGCCACTTCGTCCGTGATCTGTTCCAGGCTCTCGACTGCCGACACAGCTTTCTGGGTCTGGTGATTGATTTCATCCAGAGCGCTCTGTGCATCCGAGGAATTGCGCTGTGCCTCACGACCAGTTTCCGTGACAGTCTCAGTCTGGTTCGCAATCTGGGTGACTGACGACGAGAGTTCCTCCACGGTCGCGGACACTGTCGACAGTTCCTGAGCCGCGTTGGTCAACTGTTCCTGCTGAGTTGCACTCCGGTCGGCAATCGTATCGGCAGTGGCCGAAACCAGCGCGGACTGGTCGGCAACCTCGGTGCCGGATGCTTCGACGATCTCACTTTTGTCGTCGACTGTCTGGGCGACTGACTGCGTCTGGGCGATCAGTGCTTCGAGCGTCTCCAACGTCTCGTTCAACTGGTCCCCCACTTCGGACATAGAATCGCTCAGACTGTCCGAATCGACACGTGCCGTGAGGTCACCGTCCGCGACCGCTGATAGCGTCTCGTTGTACTCGGTCGCCTTCAATTCGAGATGTGAGGCGAGTGCGTCGGCTTCGTCCCGGTTCGCCTCAGCCTCGTCGCGAGCAGCCTCAGCCGTCTCTCTCGCTTCCTCGGCATCCTCACGGGCCTCTCGAGCCTCACTGAGTGCGCTCTCGATCGAGTCGGCGGTCCGGTCGAGTGAATCGAATATCTCACCAATTTCGTCAACCCGGCCCGTCTCGGCTTTGTCCCCGTATTCTCCGTCATCGATTCGGTTGACCTGTGCGTTGATCTGCTGAAGCGCCCGATACATTTCCGCGTAGCCGAGAAAACCGGTTGCCGCTACGACGGCCGCGATGAATATAGCCGCGAGCAAGACGCTATCGAACAGAAACACAGCGAGCGCAGGGCCAATCGTGACCGACAGGAGAGGGCCGAGAATGAACAATCGCAAACCCAGGCCACGCCGCAGTACTGCTGGGAGGTACGGTTCGATGCCCATCGGAATCCGGCCAATCGCAGAGATGATTTGTCCAGTGACGCTCATTTAGTATCGAATGTACAGGAGTGCACATTCAAAACCTCTCGGAGCAACTCACGAGCCGATATCTGGGGTAGAGCCAACTGCTGACGTAGCAATATTACAGTTCGTATGACAGCTGACCTGCCCGCCGGTCTGGGCTACGAGGAACGCGACGGGATCGGCATCTGGAAAATCGACTCGCTAGCAGAAGCTCTCGAATCCGGCGCGCTCGAAGAAGGTGAACAACACTTCCGAGAGCGCGCTGGCCAGCCCGATATGGATGGCTGTGTCGTCCAAATCGGTGACGCAGAGACGGGCGGTTCGGAGACGCTCGAACACGTTGCCGAAGAGTGGACTGCACTGGGCGAACAAACAGGCATCGATAGGACTGCGTACGTGACCGAAGGCCTCGCCCGAATGGCGATTGCTCAAAAAAATGATGCGGCAGGCCTTACTGCGAAGGGATTCACCGACCTCGAAGAAGGACTTGCGTGGGCCAAAGAAGCCTGAGGAAAACCGATTGCGGGCATCCGTCGCTCGTTCTCAGCCCACGGCTTGAGGACCAGCGGTGGAAGTGCGATGCACAGCAACAGCCATGATACAATCCGGTCATTGCTCGCCAACCGACAGCAGTGTGTCAGAAGCCGTCGTTGACATTTCCGTTCGCGACCAGCAGATGTCCAACAACGGTACTGACTCGCTGTAGGTCAAAAGGGCCTGCGCCCTCCGCCCACTCGGACACGGGATCGAAAGCGAAACTGTCGACGGAGAGACAATCGAAAGCATCGCGATCAACGCCGATACACTCGCAACGCTCGGCCAGTGCCAGCGAGACCCGACTGACGTTCCGGACCACGGCGTCAGCGGACCCGTCAACCGCTTCTCGGACGTTTTTGACGTCGTAGCCGAGGACGACCACGGTAGCATCAACGCTAAATCGTTGTATCGTCGCAGTCGCGTGTCGGACAATCGGCGCGCCCGCCCACTCGGTGCGGAGTTTGTTCTCGGCCTCGTACCTGGAGCCGATACCCGCCACAAGAACGACCCCGACGGCGGTCTCTCGATTACGTTCTGTCGGGCGATCGTCGGCCCCGAACGGCGGGTCGACGACCCGAAGATCACCACGGGGCATCGATCGTCATCCGTGAGCATGACAGGACCGTTCGTCGCGCTACCGAAGCTGTCGGTATCACGGAAACGGCAGTCTGACGACACGGATACAGATACTACGGACCACAGACATACCGAGTCGGTTCCCCCGTCGTGAGACACGAGTTGACACGAGCAGCCACACACGACAAACGTGTGTTCCACCGTTGTAATGGTGTGTTCGACGAAGGTTTGATGATAACCGACGGCAACCGAACGGATATGTCGAACAGACGTCGCCTGGGCATGACCAAACCGAGAGGTGATGTGTAATGCACCCCGGTACGTTCGAGTACCTGAGCGCCGGGAGCGTCGGCCACGCGCTGGAACTTCTGACGGACCATCCGGACGCCGAAGTGCTGGCAGGGGGCCACAGTCTCCTGCCAGCGATCACGAATGAGGAAGTTGATCCGGACGTCGTCGTCGACGTCAGCGAAATCGACGCCATCCAAGGTGTCGAACTGCGAAATAACGTCGTCGAGATCGGTGCGGGGACCACGTACGCAGAGCTGCAAAACGTGGAGCGACTCCAGGACGATGCCACGGCAGTCGCCGAGGCGGTCAGCGTGATCGGCGACGAGCAGGTCCGCAACTGCGGCACGATCGGCGGCAACCTCGCACACCCGGTTCGGGTGTCCGACCTGTCGGCAGCCCTTATTGCCAGTGACGCGACGATCGTCACCGTGGGGCCCCAAAGTGAGCGACGGATCGATGCCGCGGAGTTTTTTGCGCCGGCCGCGGCGACCGATCTGGCCGCCGACGAACTCCTCACGACGGTCGAACTCCCGGTTTCGGCCGGGAACACGAGCAGCGCGTACGCGAAACAGCAGAGCGCGACCATGCGGTACAGTCTGCTCGGCGTCGCGGCACATTTGACCGTGGACGGAGGACAGGTCTCGGACGTCCGTGTCGCGGCCAACGGTGTGACCGAGCGCGGTGTCGGCCTCGAACCCGTCGAGGACGCCCTACGTGGCGAGCCACTCGACGAGGACACTATCGAGACCGCGGCGAGCCGGGCCGGTGACGACATCGACAGTGCGGCGATGATAGACGACGACCAGGCGTCGGCGGCGTATCGCGCGGACCTCTTACCGATATACACGGAGCAGGCCCTCGAACGCGCCGCCGAGCGTGCCGGCGTTGACCTGGCCGCATGAGACGGGACGACTACACTATTGTGGGACCGACGACCATCGGAACCGAATTGCGTCCGGCCAGTCGTCGTGTGTCGCGAACGACGGCCTTAGGACAGCCGACCGGGAGATGGTTGTCGTGACCAGCGGTGGCTGGAGTACCCCCGAGACCGACGTGATGGGGACTGTCGGCGAGGCGGTCGATGGAGCGAGGGGCGTCCTCGCGACGGTCATCGCCGTTGAGGGCAGCGCCTACCGCCGACCCGGAGCGAAGATGGTCATCGGCGACGGCAACGGCGTGGGTGCAGTCACCGCTGGCTGTCTGGAAGCCGAAATCGTCGCACTGGCCAAGCAGGTCCGCGACCGTGGACACCTACAGATAGAACAGTTCGACCTGACTGGCGGGGACGACGTCTGGGGCCTCGGCGTCGGCTGTAACGGCGTAATCGACGTGATGCTCGAACCCCTCACGGGGGGTTACCGTCCGGTGGTCGAGGCCTACGAGCGCGGCGAGAAGACCGTCGTCCTGACCGTCGTCGACGGCGACGGCACGACGGTTGAGCGCGGTGATCGGACTGTTCTGTTCCCGGCCGAGTCGGGGGCGGATGGCTTCGCTCTCGGCGCCCCCGACTGGCCTGACGGGCTACTGGCCGCGCTTGAAGAACCCACCCGCAGACTCCGTGCAACGGATGCGTCCGACACCCTCACCCTGCGGTACGAGGGCAGCGTGGTCGACGTGTTCGTCGACAGCGTGACCCCACCGCCCGAACTGGTCGTCCTCGGCAGTGGCCGCGACGTCGCACCGGTAGCGCGTGCGGCGGCGCAGGTCGGTTTCGATGTGACCGTCGTCACCTTCCGTGGTGGGGCCACATCGGACGATCGGTTCCCGGCCGCCGGCCGTGTGGTGTCCACGTCCCCAGCCGACCTCCGGGACGTCGTCTCGTTCGACGCCGACACGTACGCGGTCCTGATGACGCACAATTTCGCTGACGATCGCATCGCGCTCACCGAGGTGCTGGACACACCGACCGAGTACGTCGGACTGCTCGGTCCCCGAAAGCGGTTCGAGGAGTTACGGTCCGTCCTGGCTGCGGACGGCCACCACCTCACCGACGACGAACTCAACCGTGTGTACACCCCGGTCGGACTCGATCTCGGGGGTGACACGCCGTCGCACGTCGCACAAAGCATCGTCGCCGAAGTGACGGCAGTTCACCACGACCGGTCGCCTCGACACCTGGCCGAGCGTGCCGGGCCGATCCACGCCCGGTCACCGGTCGGCGCCGAGTCAGGCGAGACAGAGTGACCCCGGGGCTGGCCTAAGTGGGCTGTCCGGACCCGTTATCATGGCGCTCGATCGACGGTGCAGACCGGACTTCCACCACCAGGCTCCGGGTCACAATGAGATCGACGATCGTACTACTGTCCATGATTTCGGGTTCGACCGCAGCGGGGTCGGTGTCGGAATCGTATCGCTTGACCTCGAAGGAGTTGAGCGCGTTCCGGTTCCCGGTGACCGGTTCGACCACGTCGATGTACTCGTCGGTCATCGTGTTCCGGTACGTGCTCCCCGCTTCGAACCCGACCGCCGGGACGTCGGTCGGCCACTCCCAGGCGAACTCCCGCGTGTACTGCCCGAACTGCCAGACGAGCTGTTCGATCCCGCCCCCCTCGTCCGTGGCATCTTCCGCACGGTTTCGGAGCGTCCGGTCCCAGTAGTCGACGACACAGGCCTTCATATCCGCCTGGAGTCCGTCCTCAACGAGCTTCCGTTCAAGTGGGTAGCCGATGTCGATGGAGACGATGGCGTGTTGGTCAAGATTGCTGAGGCAGTGGGGGCAGTCCATCTCCAGCACGGAGACGTTCATCTCACCGTCCACGTTCATATGTGCGATCTCCATCGCGCAGTTCGGACACCAGAGGAACAACACGCCGTTGTCCGGCACCGACAGCTCGTCCACGACCGCCATCTCGTCGATTGCCCGGTCCGCCGGCCGGTCCCGATCGGTCGACGTGACCGACGCCGTCGGCTCGGCACTGTCGCCCGCGAACTTCGCGAGTTCCCGGTCCTTGAGGAGGGACTTGATAACGGAATCGTGTGAGGAGTGCGACTCCGCGTCGCGAATCTCATTTATTTTCTTTTTCGTCCAGTCTCGGACGCGAATTGTGGCCATTTAGTTAATCTAGCGCGGCTACTCTCATACATCTTTTCCACAATGCTGCCACAAAGAGAGCACATGTGTGGTACTTCCCTGTCATCAGGGGCAGGCGGCGACGGCGTTCGCCATCGGACGACGTCCACACACGTGTGCCACCTCTCTTGCCACAGAGTTTTTATTCGGTGGCCGGGGCAATCAGCGACCCGGAGAGCGCCTGTCGCCACGGGATAGCGGTGTTCACGCCGGCGGTCCCCACGAGCGGCAGTCGGACCCCGCAGATCATGACTGACCTACTGATAACGAACGGAACCGTCGTCACACAGAACGCTGACAGACAGCTCGTCTCTGGCGGCGCGGTCGCCGTCACGGGAGACCGAATCTCGGCCATCGGTCCGGCGGAGCGCCTCGAAAACGAGACCACGCCCGACCGCGTAATCGACGCCGATGGCGGTGCGATCGTCCCGGGCCTTATTAACGCGCACACGCACGTCTCGGATATCCTCCTCCGCGGCTCTTTCGACCAAGATCGGGGACTGTACGACTGGCTGTTCAACGTGAAGCAGGCTGCGCTGTTCGAAATGGGCCCCGAAGAGTACGAGACGGCCGCTCGCCTCTACTGCATCGAGGCAATCCGCTCAGGCACGACGACCTTCGTCGAAAACGACACCGCACTGGACTGGAACGACCTCGAACCGACGCGGCGGAAACTCGACGTCTACGACCGGATGGGGGTCAGGAACATCTACGGTGCGGGGATCAGAGATCTTCCCGTCGACGCGGGGTTCCAGCGCATGTTCGACGAGATTACCGCTCGCGACGCCGAATCGACACATCCGGGCCCGGACACCCTCGTCGTTGACACCGAGCGGGCGCTGAACGACGTCGAATCGCTGATCGAAGCCCATCACGCGCCCGAGGAGGGACAGTCGGTCTGGCCGGCACCTGCCACGTTGGCCACGACGACTTCGGACGCGCTCAGTGGCTCGTACCGGCTCGCCGAGGAGTACGACGTGATGACGACTGCACACGTCGCGGAAGCGGAGGCCGAAGTGAGCGAGCGGGGTGCCCTCTCCAGCATCGAGTACCTGCGCAACGTCGGCTACCTCGGCGACCGAGCGCTGCTGGGCCACTGCGTCCAGACGAACGAGCGCGACGTCCGACTGCTGGCACAGACGAACACGCCGGTCGTTCACAACTTCCGCGCGAACATGCGGATCGCGACCGGGTTCGCGCCGGTCACATCGATGCTGGCGCGGGACGTGACCGTCGGTATCGGGACGGACAACTCGATTCTGAACGACACGATCAACCCCCTGTCGGACGCGGGCGCGGTCGCAACTGCGCACAAGGGATACCGCCGGGACTCCGGGGTCGTATCGGCACAACAGGCGTTCGACATGGTGACCTGCGACGCCGCGGAGGCGATCGGTCGGGCCGGTGACCTCGGTTCTATCGAACCGGGCAAGCAGGCGGACATCGCCATCGTGGACCTCGACCGGCCACACCTCACGCCCTCCCCGGAACCCGTACACGCGCTCGTCTACGGCGCCAGCGGCTCCGAGGTCCGGACGGTCCTCTGTGCCGGGACCGTCCTGCTCGAAGACCGGGAGCTGCTGGCGCTCGACGGCTCGCTCAACTCGTTCCTCGCGGAAGCCACAGCGACCGCGGACCATCTCGTCGACAGAGCGAACATCACCTGAGTCGCGTGCGAACAGGGCTGTGAACGGGAGCGTGCCTCAGTCGTCGGCGACGGCACTGCGAATCAGGTCGCGAAACGCGTCGGGGTCGGTTTCGTACACCGTGTACCCGTCCTGACTCCGATGGCGTCCGACTGTCCCGGCCGGGTCCCCGTCGACGAGGACCGTCCAGTCGTCCCCGACCTCGCCGTTCTTACACCGGAGGGTAATGGCCACGCCGAGGTCCGCCTCCAGTTCGGCCTCGACGATGTGTTTGTACGTCCCGTCCTCGAACCGCGGGGGCTGATACGGTGCGAGGTCCTGTGCCTCGAAGTGCTCGGCGGCACGCAGCCACCACGTGGGGACCGACGCCTCGTCCGCGTCTGCCGGCAGTCCTCTCACGTCTGGCTTCGCCCGCGCAGGGCGGTGGCCGGAGTCTTGCCGGTCGTCGTCGGGCATCCGTCTCTCACCAGCAGACGTACACTTCGCCGTCCCGAACGAGGACGTCGTAGGTAGGCTGGCTGTACTCCGGACGAGAGAGGTGATCACCGGTCTCGATATCGAACTCCCAACCGTGCCAGGGACATCGGACGACCTGCGTGTCGTCGTCGAAACAGAGAGTCCCGTCCTCGTTCTGGGAAACTGTGCCGGTAACCGGTCCTTCGCACAGCGGCCCGCCCTGGTGGAGACAGAAGTTGCTGATCGCGAAGTATCCGTCCTCTGTGCAGTAGACCGCGACCTCGATGCCGTCTACCTCGACGAGGAGATAGTCGCCCGACTCGAAGTCGCCCGCGGAACCGACGTGATGTGCGTCCGGGGGAAGCTCGTTCTTTCCGGAGTCGGACCGTGACATGGTTAGTAGTCGAGTACCTCCATCGCGGTGCCGCCGTAGATGTTCTCTATCCGGTCCACGCCGAACCCGCTTCGGAGTGTCTTATAAAGCGCATCGGAGTTGTCGAAATCTGAGTGTGGGTAATCCGAGGCGAACATGACGTTGTCAGGGCCGATCCAATCGATCACCTGCTGAACGTACGATGGGTCGTCGGCCCCCTCGATCGGCTGGGTCGTGAAATAGAAATTGTCGTCGACGTACTCACTCGGGGGTTGGCGAAGGTGTGGTGCGTCCTCGCGGCGAGCGGAGTAGTAGTAATCCAGCCTGCGCATCATGTAGGGAACCCAGCCCAGTCCGGACTCCTGAATCACGAAGTCGAGGTCGGGATACCGTTCCGGGACACCGTTGATAATCAACCGCGTCAGGTGTAGCATCTGGCCCATCGGATGACCGACGCCCCGCGCTTCTAGGAACGTGTCGATCCCCTCGAACTGGCCGGGGAATACGTGCTGGAGCGACAGGACGGAGTTGTGAATCAACAGCGGAAGGCCCGCCGCCTCCAGTGCCTCGTAGACCGGTTCGAAACGCGGGTGTCCGAGCGGATTCCGGAAGCCAGGTGGCCCGAGCATAACGCCGACGACCTCGTCGGTGTCCGCCCACTGCTCTATCTCGGCGACCGCACGCTGCGGGTCGCGCAGACAGATTCGGATCGTCCCGTACATCCCCTCCGAACTGTCGAGGAAGGTTTCGGTTACCCACTCGTTGTAGGCACTCGCCAGCGCGACGGCGTAGCGGTCGTTCTGGACTGTCACCAGATTGAGGTTGAGCCCCGGATTCAGCGTCGCGCGGTCGATGCCGAGTTCCTCCATGACCGCCTTGATCTCCGCCGATGTGGCCGCGGCGTCCGGACCGATATCGCCGCCGACCCCGTCGAGGAAGAACTTGGTCATGTTGTAGTTGTTCGGCTCCTGCACGTCCGGACGGGTCATCAGCCCTTGAAATGGTTCCTCCAGATACGGCACCACGTCGGCCTCGTTTTCTACCAGGTGAAAATCCAGGTCGACGACAGTCTCGATATCGTCGAACGTCTGGACGGTTTGTGAACTCATCGTGTACGCTTCGGTTCGACGATGCTATACAAAAACGTGCCGACTAGCGTCACAACCAAACGAACAATAGAAAAAAAGAGAAAAAATGGGATTTCGTTTCGTTATTTTCCCGACCGACCCTCGCCTCGTCGGACTGGAACGGTCCCGGTCTGTGGCGAGTGTGCACACACCGTGGAACTCCTCTCTGTGTCCGGCCGTCCACGCTGTCACACACGTGTGCCCCGTGTGCGCCAGAACGAGGCCGCCACGATGTGTCACACCGGAAAACGCCACACACGCAGGCATTTTTATATATCTCCGAATATCGTTGCAAATGTGGAGGAGTTAGAGAGATGAACGACGAAACACAGACTAATATCCAACGTTGCACAACGAATGAGTAGTAAGAAGCTAACCAGACGGGACGCAATCGCGTCGGCTGGCGCGCTGGGTGCGCTCGGACTGGCCGGGTGCTCACAGCTGTCCGGCGGCGGCGGCGGTGGCAGCGAGCAGTTGCAGGCGGCCTTCGTCTACCAGACGAACCTCGGCGACGTGGGCTGGACTCGTGCTCACGAGAACGGTCGCCAAGCCGTGGACGACTCGTTCGACTGGATCACGACCGAGTACTCGGACGGTGTCCCCGGAAACGAGGTCCGGTCGGTGTTCGAGCAGTACGCGAACTCGGGCTACGACATCATCTACGGCTGTACGACGGAGTATCAGGACCCCATGCTTCAGGTGGCCGAGGAGTACCCGGACATTACCTTCGAACACTGCAACGGGTTCGAGACCGCGGAGAACATGGGGCGCTACATGGGCAAATTCTACCAGGGCTGGTATCTTTGCGGCGTCGCGGCCGGCCACCTCACCGAGTCAGACACGCTCGGCATGGTGGTCCCGATTCCGATCCCCCAGATTATTCGCCAGATCAACGCGTTCACAATCGGGGCGAGGACGGTCAACGAGGACGCGACGACGAAGGTCCGATTCCTGAACGGCTGGGCCGACCCGTCGGGGTCCAGACAGGCGGTGAACGCGCTCGCCGACGAGGGTGCCGACGCTATCGGCAGCAACATGGTCACACCAGCCGCGCTCCAGGCCGCGACCGAGCGCGAGGTGTACGGTTTCGGCGTGAATACCTCGATGGCGGAACAAGCCGGCGAGTACTACGCGACGGCCCAGATCAACAACTGGGAGCCGTTCTACAAGGAATCGGCAAAAGCCGTCCGCAACGACGAGTGGACGCCCGACTTCCAGTGGGGGGGCCTCGAAACTGGCATCGTTGACGTCGACAGTTTCGGGCCGAACGTCCCCGCGGATGTCGCGAGCGACGTCGAAGCGAAACGCACCGAAATAGAGAACGGTGAGCGGAGTGTCTGGGCGGACACGAAGTTCGAGGGCTGGAGCGACTCGGAACTGTTCTCGGACGTGAGCAGCTACGTCGAAGGCGTGGAGGGGTCAGTTCCGAGCAGCTAACCGGCGTTCGAGACGCGTTCAGACCCAGAAAGGCTTCCATCACTTTTGTCAAGCATCGAACTTCCGGGCACGCTCGTGTTCACCGCACACTCGACAGCGAACGGCCTGTCACTGGCTTCCGGTCAGACGCCGTGATCGCCTTCGAGTCCGACAGTCGTCGACGCCGACGACGAGGCGACAACTTCGCCGCTCTTGATGACTGCTGGCCGTGGACGGCGAGTCCGAAGCAGTTCCATCGGGTCCGATTCGGCACAGACGGTAAGATCCGCCCTGCATCCGGGCGCGAGCCCGTACTCCTCGAGTCCGATGGCGTTCGCCGGGCTGTGGGTGATGCTGTCGAGAAGGTCCGCAACGTCGGTGGGGCTTCGCAGTCCGGCGACGTGGGCCAGTAACCAGGCGGGTTCGAGCATATCGAGGCTTCCGAAGGGGCTAATAGTCCCGGCGATGTTGTTGTGACCGACCGAGAGGGTGACACCCGCGTCGAGGAGTTCCGAGACCGCCGTCGTGTCGTGGTCCGCGACGATCTGGTCCTCCTTGGGCGTGGTGACCACGTTGAGTTCGGCTCTGTCGAACAGGTCGATCACGTCACGTCGGTGCCACTCGTCGTAGTATGAGAGCGCACTGACGTGTCCGACCTGCACTCGCCCCTCCATCCCCTCGTCGATCGTCTTTCGTGCGACGTACTCGGCGGTGCGGGCCGTGGCCGAATTGAGACCGTCCGCGTGGAGGTCGATTTCGGCGTCGTACGCCGCGGCCAGTCGAAAGTACTCGTCGATGGTCGCCCGTTCGAGTTCGTCCGTGTCCTCCTTGTTCGGTTCACCACCGACCGCGTCAACGCCCATCTCGAGCGCCGTTTCGAGCCGGTCGATGTCCGCCTCGGTCAAGCCCTCTGGCTCGCCGCTCCGGACCTGTGGCATCGCGACCGTCTGGATATCGGCGAGGTCCGAGAGTTCCGCTTTGGCGTCGAGTGACGCTTCCACGCTCGTGTGCTCCCAGACGGCTCCGACGTCGAGGTGCGTGCGGATCTTCGTGGTCCCGTTTGCGACGGCTTCGCGCGTGGCCCGCTCGATCCGATTCCGAACATCCGCGACCGTGAGGTCCTGCTTGATCTGCCCGGTCAACTCGATCAGCTCCGGGAGCGTCCCCGTTGTCGGTGGTTCGGCGAGGTCGGCGAAGTAAGCCTTGTCCAGATGTGTGTGAGCGTCGACGAACGAAGGGAGAACGAGCCCACCGGCCGCGTCGACCTCGACGGCGCCCGTGTCGTCTATTTCCGGCCGGACGGACTCGACGTAGTCGCCGTCGATGCCGATGTCGACTGAATCGGTCTCACCCCGGACGGTTGCATTTTTGATGAGGAGGTCCATGCGACGAGTGCCGCCCAGTCGGCAAAAAACGTACTCGTGCACACGGTCCGTTTGTCCGGCATGTGGCGCTCTGTGCCGGATATGTGGCTCGTGCAGGCTGTCGGGACGCGACACACAGCAGACGTGACCCCCGTCGCGTCGAAACGACCCCACGCCGGCGATTCGGCCGCCGGAGCGTCGTCCGGTCCGGCGAGGGACTTTTTACAATTACGCGTGTCTCATATCTACTCCAAACGTACGACATACGTCAATTTGTCTGCCACGGCAGCACCAGGACCAGAAGAAAGTTTATGAGAATGTTGGATAAAGAGTTACCACATACCGTCATGACCGACGACCTTCTTCGGATGGAGTCGATAGTAAAGACGTTCCCGGGTGTCATCGCCAACGACCACGTAGACCTCACTGTCCGCCGTGGCGAGATCCACGGACTTCTCGGCGAGAACGGCGCCGGCAAGAGTACTCTGATGAAAGTGCTGTACGGGCTCTACACTCCCGACGAGGGGACGATCCGACTCGACGGAACGCCGCTACGTCTCGACAAACCGCAGGACGCGATGGACGCGGGCATCGGCATGGTCCACCAGCATTTCAAGCTCATCCCACGACTGACGGTCACGGAGAACGTTGTCTTGGGGAGCCGCGAGCCGGCGGCCTCGTTCCGGAAAGAGAACGTCGGCGACGGTCTCCTGGCGGGACTCCGGACATCCGCCCCCGTCCAGGCGGTCGCGTCACGGTTCTCGCTCGGTCTGGACCGGCCCAAACGACGGATCCGGACACTGGCGGATCAGTACGGCTTCAATATCGATGTCTCCGCGCCCGTGCGAGAACTCGACGTGGGACAGCGCCAGCGAGTCGAGATTCTGAAAGCCCTCTACCGCGATGTCGACCTGCTCATACTGGACGAACCGACGGCCGTCCTGACCCCTGTCGAGGCAGAGCGGTTGTTCGAGACGCTGGAACGGCTGGTCGACGACGGTCTCTCGGTTATTCTCATCACGCACAAACTCAAAGAAGTCGAGTCGGTCACCGACCGAGTGACCGTCCTCCGCGAGGGGGCGGATATCGGGACCGTCGATACCGCCGACGTCGGCCGGGCGGAACTCGCACGGATGATGGTCGGTCGTGACGTTCTCTTCGAGATCGAGAAGCCGAACACGACCGTGGGTGACCCGGTTCTGGAGGCGTCCAGTATCAGTGCCGCCGACGACCGGGGCATCGAGAAACTCTCGGGCGTGAACCTGGAGGTTTCCGCGGGCGAGGTCGTTGGGGTCGCGGGCGTGAGCGGCAACGGTCAGACGCAACTCGCGGAGACCGTTGCGGGGGTCCGTGACCCGACCGCAGGGACCATCGAAATCCGTGGCCGAGAGATGTCCGAGGCGTCGCCCGACGAGTTCATCGAACAAGGCGTCTCGTTCGTTCCCGAAGACCGTCACGAGAACGGGTGCGCCGGGGGGTTGTCGGTAATGCACAATGCCGCGATGAAGGATTTCCGCGACGACCAGTTCGGTGATTCCGTACTGTTCGACTACGGTAGCGTCGGCGAGTACGCGTCGCGTCTCGTCGACGATTTCGACGTTCGCGGCGTCAGCGACGTGACCGACAACTGTGCGGATGACCTCTCCGGCGGAAACCTCCAGAAACTCATCCTCGCGCGGGAACTGGCCCGGGACCCGGATCTGCTCGTGGCTAACCAGCCCACCCGCGGTATCGACGTGGGGGCAATCGAGTTCGTCAGGGAGCGCCTACTCGAGCGGCGCGACCAGGGGACCGGTGTCCTCCTGTTTTCGGAGAATCTCGACGAGTTGTTCGACCTCAGCGACCGGCTACTGGTGATGTACGAGGGTGAAATCGTGTTGCGAACGACGCCCGAAGAGACGAATAAAAAGCGGCTGAGCGTCGAAATGAACGGCGGCGGAAGCAAGCGAGTGTCGGTGCCAGACGACCCGCCGGAAGCGGCGACCCGACGCGCGGCCGACGGTGGCCGGAGTGATCGGTGATGCTGGTCGACATCGACGTCAGCGCGCGAGAGGAGACCCCATCGTGGGTCGCGTACGGGACACCGCTGTTCGCCATCGCAGCGGCACTCGCCGTCAGCGTGGTCGCCCTGATCGCCATCGACGTGAACCCGGTCGCGGCGTACGTCCAGATGTTCGTTCGGCCGTTCGGCACCGTGTCGACTCTCTCGAACGTCCTCGTCCGAGCGACACCGCTCATACTCGTCGGCCTGGGCGTCTACCTGCCGATGAAGGCGGGGCTCTGGAACATCGGTGCGGAGGGGCAACTGCTCACCGGCGCCATCGTCGGTACCTGGATCGCTATCAACGTCTCGCTGCCACAGGCCGTCCTGATTCCAGTAATGCTCGCTGGAGCCGCGGTGGCGGGCGGACTCTGGGCGTTCGTCCCAGCCCTGCTCCGTGCGAAGTGGGGCATCAGCGAGATTATTACCACCCTCCTGTTTACGTTCATCGCGGCGGACATCCAACTGTATCTCGTCCGGGGGCCGATGCAGGGCGGGTCGGGTGGATTTCCACAGACAGATCTGCTTCCCGGAGTAGCCGAGTTTCCGGCGATTCCAGGAACGCGTGCACACGTCGGACTCCTCGTCGCACTACTGTTCGTCGCGTTGCTCTACGCTGTTATGCGCAGGACCCGATTCGGATTTCGGGTGAACTTCGTCGGGTCGAACGCGGAGGCCGCCGAACAGGCCGGAATGAGTCGGTACAGAGTGTACCTGCTCACCCTCGTCGCTGGCGGGGCACTCGCAGGACTGGCAGGAATCAGCGAGATTGCTGGCAACCAGAGCCGACTGCACGCCTCGTTCGCACCGGGATACGGGTACACGGCAGTTCCGATCGCGCTGCTCGGACGGAACGGCGTCTCCCGGATGCTGCTCGCGGCGCTTTTCTTTGCGCTTCTGTTCGTCGGTGGCAACAGAGTCACGGTGGCAATGGACGTCCCGGCGGCGATCATCGACATCGTCCAGGCACTGGTCATCCTCTTTCTGATTACGGCGGAGTTTTTCCAGCGGTACAGCCTCAGCGTCTCCGTCGACCGCGGGGACGACGGCCAGACGATCCAGGGAACCGAGGTATCCGCGGATGACTGACACATCGTTCCTCCTCGGCCTCGCGGATGCGATGGTCAGCGCGAGCACCGTCCTCGTCCTCGCCGGCCTCGGTGAACTCATCAGTGAACGGGCCGGCGTCCTCAATCTCGGCGTCGAGGGGATGATCCTCGTGGGTGCACTCTCCGGTGTCATCGCTACCGTCGTGACCGGCAGCTACTGGATCGGGTTCGCCGTCGGGTCGGTGTGTGGCCTCCTGATGTCGGCCGTTCACGCGTTCCTCTGTATCTCGCTGAAAGCCGATCAGGCGATCAGCGGGATCATGTTGACGCTGCTCGGGACCGGCATTACGACCTACTTCGGACAGCAGTGGGCCAGTGCACAGTTCGCCGGATTCCCGGACCGCACGCTGCCGGTAATCGGTGGGCTGCTTGTCGAGATTCCGATCGTCGGGCCGACGGTGTTCGAGGGGCCAGCGACCGACTTCGTCGCGCTGGGTCTCGTCGTCGTGGTCTGGTGGCTGTTGACGCGGACGAACCTGGGTCTAGAGATAATCTCCGTCGGCGAGGACCCCGAAACGGCCGACACTATGGGCATCGACGTATTCAAAATGCGGTATCTGGCGGTGTTGATCGGCGGCCTCCTCGCCGGTGCCGCCGGTGCCCACCTATCGCTGGCGTTCACCGGGATTTGGACGAACAACATCGCCGCGGGGCAGGGGTGGATCGCAGTCGCACTCGTTATTTTCGCTCGGTGGCGGCCGGGACGACTGCTCGTCGGTGCGTACCTGTTCGGGCTATTCAACTCGCTCCGTCTCCGGTCACAGGGACTCGACCTGACGCTTGCCCCGGAGTCGCCGCTGGCGGCACTGCTCAATCCCGTGGTCGAGTTCCTCCTAAATCCGGCGATTATGTCGATGTATCCCTACATCGTCACGCTCGTCGTTCTCGTCGCCACGGTCGTCTGGAGTCGCGACGACGACAGCGCACAACCTGCGGCACTCGTCCAGGCCTACAGTCGCGAGGCGGACTAGTCGACAGGACGAGAGCTCAGGCCCACTCCTCGTTATCTCGGCGTTCGACCAGCGCCCTCGCCGTCTCCTCGTAGTTCTCGATGATGGCGTCCTGGTCCCTGGGGAGGAACTCGCCGTCGTCGACGACCCGGTCCCCAGCAACCAGCACCGTCTCCACGTCCGACGGCATCGCGGCGTGGACGAGGTTGGGAACGACGTTCTCTGCGCCGAAGTTCGGGCGCAGGTGTGGCTGCTGGAAATTCAGTACGACGAGGTCGGCCTGTTTGCCCACTTCGATGGACCCGACCTCGTCGGCGAGGCCGAGCGCCTCTGCCCCGCCCATCGTCGCCATCCGGAGCGCCTGCTCGCCCGGGATGGCGCGCGCGTCGAGTCTGTGCACCTTCTGGAGAAGTGCCGCGTTTTTCATCTCCTGTATCACGTCGAGTCGATTGTTCTCCTTGATCCCGTCCGTCCCGAGACCAACTGAGACCGCATGGTTCAGTAGTTTCGGGACCGGTGCGACACCGGATGCGAGTTTCTCGTTGCTCGTCGGACAGTGTGCGACGCTCGTCCCGGTTTCGGACAGCACCTCGACCTCTCGGTTCGTGAGCCACACACAGTGGGCGACGACCGTTTTGGGCCCCAGAATACCCCACTCATCGAAAACTTCGATGGGTCGCATCCCGTACCTGTCTGTCAACTCCTGTGCTTTCTTCGCCGACTCCTCGCCGTGCGTGTGGATCCCCACGTCGTACTCCGCTGCCAGGTCCGCGACGCGACGGTACGCCTCCTCGGTGCAGTACTCGATGTGTTCCAGTCCGAACCAGACCTTTACGCGGCCGTCGGCGGTATCGTGGTACCGTTCGAGGAGTTCGACGTTGTCCTCGACAGACGGGAAGAACTCGTACCCCTCCCGGTCTGCGACGTACGGCGAGAGGACCGCTCTGAGACCGTACTCGTCGACGACCTCGGCGGCCTCGTCCATGTACCGGTACATATCCAGCGCGCAGGTGATGCCTGCCTTCGCCATTTCCGCGTAGCACAGTTCGTAAGCCGCCCGGGCGTCCGCTCTGCGCAACGCGCGGTGTGTCGGGTCGACGTGCTCGGCGAGCCACTCCCAGACCGGGAGGTCTTCGGCGAGCCCTCGAATGAAGCCGGAGTGGACGTGCAGGTTGATCAGCCCCGGGATCACTACCTTTCCACTAGCGTCAATGGTCTCGTCCGCGTCGTACCTGGATTCGAGGTCCGAGGTCGGCCCTACGTCCTGTATCTCGTCGTCCGCGACGAGGACGGCGCCGTCCTCATGGATCGCATTCTCGTCGTCGACAGTTACCACTGTGCCGCCTGCCACGAGTGTATCAGTCATCGTCTGACTAGATGTGACTTCTTGCCGCCGTAATATAAACGTACCCTCGCCGAATCGCGTGAGAGTTGTGAATACGACTAATGCAGACCGGTAGCGGCAAACGAACGTATTCCGCCGAGTGATCACCGCACCAGCGGGAGCGTGCCGCCACAGCACAATCGGCACACAGCGGCTCACGACGACTGTGGGTGGACCAACGCGCCGACCGACTCGTGGCCGGGCGTTCGACGGTGTTCTGATATTTACTCCACATAGGGTGATTAGCGTCTGTTTGTTTTTTCTTTTGCGAGAATGTGCGACGAGAAGCAATAAGTAACCAGTAAAACTGTACCATCGTGATGGCAACTGAACGTTCTGACCCCAGTCGAACGGACCGGCTCGTCGAGCGGACGGAGTCGGGTCTCGAGGACGGACGATTCCCGATAGAGATCATCAACGACGAGGACGTGTACCAAGCGGAGTTGCGGCGAGTGTTCGCCCGCGCCTGGGTGTATCTCGGGCACATCTCGGAGTTCGAGGAGCCCGGAGACTACGCCCGCCGGTACATCGGTGAAGACCCCTTCATCGTCACCCGCGACGAGAACGGTGAGATGCACGCGTTTCTCGACAGTTGTATGCACCGCGGGGCGCAGTTCTGCACCGCCGAGACAGGAAACACCTCACACTTTCGATGTCCGTACCACGGGTGGACGTACAAAAACGACGGCACACTTCAGGGAATGCCACATATGAACGAGGCGTATCAGGACCTGGATGAGGAAGAGATCCAGTTACAGGAGGCCAATCTGGCGACGTATCACGGCCTCATCTTCGGCCGTATCGCGGACGAGGGCCCGTCACTGTCGGACTACCTCGGGGACTTCACGTGGTATCTAGACGTGCTGTTCAACGCGACGGAGGGTGGGCTGACGGTCGTAGGCGAGCCCCATCGTTGGGAAGCCGACTACGACTGGAAAACCGCGGCCGACAACTTCTCCGGGGATTCGTATCATGTCCTCACGACTCATCAGGCGTCGCTGGAGACAAAAGAGCTCGAGTTGGGACCATGGGAGGAACTCGACGACTACCTTGAGGCGGCGTATCTCAGCTGTACCGACTCCCACTGTGCCGCTTACTACCTCTCCGAAGACCCGGAGACGTACATGGGCTACCCCGAAGAGATCGAGGACCACATACACGAGGATCTGACCCCGGAACAGCGGGACCTGTTCGCCCGGTCGGTGTTTCATTTCGGGACGATTTTTCCGAACACTTCCTACATCCACGGCATCCAGTCGGGCGGGTGGGGCGGGCCGTGGGTCTGTCTCCGGAAGTGGCAGCCACGCGGCTGTGGCAAGACAGAGACGATCAGCTGGTGGCTGGTCCCTGAGGAGTTCGCCGACGACGACTCGTTCCTCGAGGACTCCCACAGTGGCTGGAACAGTCTCAGCCCCGCGGGTGCGTTCGAGTCGGACGACCTCACGGTCTGGGAGGGAATCTCTGAGAGCAGCGGCGCGCTGACACACGAGATACTCGAGTCTGAGGGGAACATGCAGCAGGGGATGGGAGACATGACGGACCTAACGGAGACGGTCGACGACCCGGTGTACGGGCCGGCCGAGACGACCTGGCAGGGCAGCTACTTCGACGAGCGGAACTCGCGGATGTTCTACCAGGCGTGGTGTGAGATGATGTCCGGGGCCGCGAACCCGGAGGGTGAGCGATGAGCACCCAGCACTCGCGACCGGCGGTGGACCCCGAAACCCGCCACCGCGCGGAGTCGTTCATTTACAGGGAGACAGACCTGCTGGATGCGTTTGAATTGGAGGCGTGGCTCGAACTCCTGGCGGACGACTTTACTATCTCGGTGCCGGTCCGGGCCTCACGAGACCCTGGGTCCGAACAGGACGAGTTCAGTTCGCGCTCGTACTATCTCCGGGAAGGGGTTGAGCGGATTCGAGAACGTGTCGGTCGGCTCCAGAAGGAGTACGCCTGGTCCGAGAACCCACGGTCCCGGGTGCGACACGTCACCGGGAACCTGCGGATTCTCGACGCCGAGGGCGACGAGCTGACCGTCTCGAACAACCAGCACGTGTTCCGGAGTTACGGTGACAAGCCCGACCACGACCTGCTGTCCGCACAGCGACACACCGTCCTCAGGGAGACCGCCGACGGCTTCCGGATTGCCGACCGGACCGTGTACCTCGACCACACTGTATTGAACACAAAGAACATTACGCTCCCACTACTCTGATTATGTCGAGACAGTTCAGCAGCGTCCACCGGCCGGAGGACGCCAACTTAACGGTCGCCGACGAGCACGGAACGGTACAGATACAGAAGCTGGTCTCCCAGGGCGAGCGACTCGAAATCACCAACGGACACGACGAAATCAAACTCGACTCGCTGTTGCTGGAGGGGCTCTCCTGGCAGCGCGAACGGGGCGTTCTCGCGGAGGTGGTCGCCGACTTAGACGAGTCCGATCCAGTCCCACTCACTGGCGGAGCCCCCGACGGATCGGTCCCCGAGATATCGATCTCGAACGAGTACTCCCACACGACGGTCCGGAAGATCCACACGGAGGCCGGCGAGGCGATCCAGATCGAGACGCCGGCGCGGGGGACGCGAATCAACCTCGGCGTGCGGAGCCTCCGGGCGCTGACCACTGTCGCCGACACGTACGTGTTCTCAGAGTGGTTCCAGACGCCTTTCGGTCCCGAGGACGACCCAGTCGAGGGACCGCTCTAGCTGCGGCACACTCTTTCGACACCGACGCCGCCGATCTCGACGGTTAGACGGTCAGGAACTCGATTGCCCGTTCCGCCAGCGCGACCGTCGTGAGGTTGGTGTGCGCACGGACCGTCGTCGGCATGATCGACGCATCGACGACGAACAGGTCCTCGACGCCGACGACCTGACACTGCGGCGTGACGACGGCCGCTGGGTCGTCGACGGCACCCATCCGACAGGTGCCGACGGGGTGGTAGTACTGGGCGACGTGGCGTTTGATCTGTGCTTCGAGAGTGGCGTCCACCGAGACTGCGATCGGTTCGGTGCCCCCGTCGTGGGTCTCCAAGACCGGTGGGCCAGCCCTGATTGACTGCATCGGCTCCGTCTCCAGCAGCTCAACGGCGTGTTTGACGCCCTCGCGGAGCCGGACGAGGTCGCGGCGGTCCGAGAGCATCCCCACGTCGACCGCTGGGTCCGCCCGTGGATCGGCTGACGTAACCTCGACCCGTCCCTGCGAGTGGGTATCGAACATCCCGATCACCAGTCCCCCACGCTCGGCGCCGGCCGCATCCGTCTCGGTGAAATTCCGGGCAAGGGCGTGGAGTTCCCGTGGTTGGGAGTACGGCAGATCGGTCTGCCAGAAGAGGAGCGTCGACGCAAAGAATCCCGACGGGTCGTCGACACGAGCCGCAGGCTCCAGTGGGAACGACAGCGCCAGCAGCGGGTGGTCGATTACCCGTCCGAGTCCGGGCCGAGCCGAGCGCAGAGGGGTGTCGACCGCTTCGATCTGTGCCCGCGGCCCGATTCCCGAGCGGACCAGAATCGTGGGCGTGTAGATCGCGCCAGCCGAGAGGACAACGGCGTCGGCCTCGTAGGACTGTCGGGTGCCGTCGACGATGGCCTCAACGCCGGTCGCGACCCGTCCGTCGAACCGGACGCAGTCGACCAGCGCACCGGTCCGGACAGTCAGGCTGTCTCGCTCCCGGGTCGGGTCGAGATACGCCTGCTTGGTCGACACCCGCACCCCGCCCTCCACGTTCCGTGGTGTCGCTCCCAGTCCGGTCGTGTCGGGCGCGTTCAGGTCGAGGTCGGGCGCGACGGGGTGGCCCAGTTCTACCGCAGCGTCCCGGAACGCGTGATCGACCGGCCCCCACTCGTCGCGCTCCGGTCGCGGCCGCCAGACTGGCGTTGGCCCGTCGTGCCCGTGGTGGGCCCGATCACCGAGGGCGTCGGCCTCGCACTGTCGGAGGCGTTCGACCATCTCCTCGGCCGACCAGCCGGCACAGCCGGCCTCGGCCCAGCGGTCGAAATCCGCGAGGGGCGGCCAGAGCCACAACTGCCCGTTGACCGCCGATCCGCCGCCGAGGCCCTGCCCAACGTAGTACCGTTCGGACGGCTTCGCGCTACTCAGTGTCGCCTCCAGCTCCGGCCAGACCATACAGTCGGCCGCCAGCAGGTCCATGAAATTCCCGGTCAGCACCGTGTCCTCAACCGTGTCGGCTTGCCAGTCCTGCCCGGCCTCCAGTAGCAAGACATCGCTGTTGGTCGAGAGCCGGTTCGCTAGCACACACCCCGCCGATCCGCCGCCGACGACGATGTAGTCGTAGCGACTCATGCTCACCACCCGGTCGCTCTCTTCGACCGTGGCGGTGGCGAAGACGACGCGGTCGGCCAGTAGTCACAACGCTTCACCCGGACAGTGAGACGCGTATCCATACCGGGGCTGGGGCGGGCCGGGACTAAACGGTACGGGGGGCACGGGACGTGTGCGGCGTGGACCGAGGTCGACACCGGACACGGCGGCCGTGGACCCGCTCCAACGCGTGTGTCCGGTGTGTCACCATTGTCACACACGGTGGCACCCGAACGTCTAACAGTCGAGCCACGAACTGTGGAACATGAACTCGCTACGGCTCGACTCGCTCGCACTCGAAGCGGTCGAACAGGAGGGGATCGAGGGTGCCCGATGGTTGGGGTCGTTCCCGTTCAGTGCAGACAGACCGGGGGAGACGGTGACCGACACGACGGACTACACCGTCGTCTACAACGAACTCGACCCGGGGACCAAAATCGGGACACACCGGGATAGCGTCGACGAACTCGTGTACGTTATCGCGGGCACCGTCGAAGCGACAGTCGAGGGCGAAACGACGGCGACGGCCACCGGAGAACTAGTCGTCGCCCCGGCCGACGTTCCACACTCGGTCCGGAACACGGGGGGCGAGACGGCCCGCCTGCTGGGGTTTTTTCCGAGTGGCGATGTGGAATCGACGTTCGAGACGGAGCCGGCACCATATGACGAGCCGGACTGACCCCACGTGCCACAGGTCGGCGTCTGAGTTCGATTTTGGGCTCGCATTCGAAGTGTGTCGTGCCTGCCCCCCGGTACCACTATGAGAGCGACAGGCGAATCGGCTATCGAATGACGAACCTGCAGTTCGGTACCGTCGGGAGCCAAATCGACGGTGTGGAGCGAACAACCGGGGAGACGTTCGAGGTCCGGGACCCGTCCACTGAGACGGTGATTGCCGATGTCGCAGTGGCTACGGTGGACGACGTCGAGGCGGCCATCGCGGCAGCCGACGAGGCGGCCGACGCCTGGGCCGAGTTCGACCCGGTCGAGCGTAGTCAGCTCCTCGGTCGCTTCGCCGGCCGGATCCGGGACGACGTGGATCGGCTGGCGCGGACCGAAACACGGGAGATGGGACGGTCGCTGGGTGCCTCGGAAGCACAGGCGCGAAAAACCGCCCAGTACTTCGATTACTACGGCGGCCTCGCCGACAAGATCGAGGGCGAGACGATTCCGATCCACGGGGACAGCGACGTACTGGATTACACTATCCGAGAACCCTACGGCGTGACGGCACACGTCGTTCCTTGGAACGCCGCGCTGGTCCTGACCGCGCGCAGTGTCGCACCGGCGCTGGCCGCCGGCAACACGGTCGTCGCAAAAGCGCCCGAAGCGGCTCCGCTATCGATGCTCCGGCTCGCCGAGATCGCCACGGATGCGGGGGTACCGGACGGTGTGTTCAACGTCGTCACCGGTGGCGAAGCGAGAACCGGTCGCCAACTCACCGACGACGACCGTGTCGCGCACATCGAATTCACGGGATCGACGGAGACCGGCACCGAAGTTATGAAGACGGCGGCGGATCACATCACGCCGGTCCATTTGGAACTGGGCGGTAAGAGCCCGAACGTCGTCTTCCCGGACGCCGATCTGGACCGTGCGGCGGAGGACTCGGCGAAGGCCTTCTGGAACACCGGACAGACCTGTTTCGCGCCGACCCGGATCTTCGTACACGAGGACGTCTCCGAACCGTTCACCGACCGACTCGTCGAGGTCGTCGAGAGCATGGACATCGGACCGGGAATCGACGGGAACACCATCGGCCCGCTCGTCGACGCGGCCGCGATTGACCGCGTCGAGTCGTTCGTCGAATCGGCAGTGGCAGACGGCGCGACGCGCTTGACTGGCGGCGCCCGCCTCGACCGCGCAGGTCACTTCTACGAACCGACCCTGCTCGCGGACGTGGCCGACGACGCGCCCGTTTCCTGTACCGAGGTCTTCGGGCCGGTGGTTACTCTCTCCGAGTTCGGCTCGGAGTCGGCGGTCGTCCGCCGCGCGAACGACACCGAGTACGGACTGTACGCGCTTGTCTGGACAGCGGACGTGAGCCGCGCCCACCGGATGGCGCGGAAACTCGAGGCCGGGACCGTCCTGGTCAACGAGTACCTCTTTGCCTCCCAGCAGGCACCGTCGGGCGGCTACAAAAAGAGTGGAATCGGCCGCGCGAAGGGCCAGCAGGCCCTGGAGAGCTACACACAGACAAAAAACGTCGTCGTCTCGATCGCCGACGAGTGAGAGGCTGTAACGGCCCCAGAGTGTGAATGTATCTGTTCGAGTGCCGGCGTTACCACCGCTCGTTTTGACCGGGGCAGGTCGTCGTGAACGGTCTCAGGCTCGCTCGGGGTCGATACGGCGAACGACTTCCTCGGGCGTGACTTCGATCTGATCGGTCGCCAGTGGGTGGGAGACGAACTCTCTGAGGTCGAGTCGCTGTAACAACTGGTGTGCGTTGTTCCGGCTCATATCGAGGTGTTGTTTCGCCTCGTGAACCGTGCGCGACCGGTTGATCGCCGTCGTGAGTTTGCCGACGGTCAGGTCCGACGAGATGCCCAGACCATCGGCGACGACGGTGTTCTGGTTGTCCTCCTCGCTCGTTTTCGAGAGAAACTCCGCGATGGGGCGATCCGCGAGCGGCGAGTCCGCCACCGCCTCCGCGTCCCGGGACGGCGACGTCGCGGGCCCGCCGTCGGTCCGACCGGTCGACTCGTCCGCCCCCGGACTCGCGTCCTCGCCGTGAGGCGCTTGGTCAGTACCGGTATCGCTCGCACTCGGAGCGGTGGTTTCGGCTACAGTGTTCGGGCCCGTCTCCGCGACACCGTCGTCCGTCTCGGTTTCGTGTCCGCTGCCGAGAATACTATTTTGTCCCGTTCGCGGCGTGCTGTCGTCGGGGTCGTGGATATCGTACTTGATCGCGTGTCGGCGGACGGTCTCGGACGTCACGTCTACACCCAGTGCGGCGGTCATCTCCGGGAACGTGTCACACTCCGCGTACGCGGTCGCCAGTGCGTCGGGGTCTTTGTACGCCGGCGTGCTGTCGGATCGGTCCCTCGGGTTCGGTCCATCGACCACGCCAGTCAACGCGTTCACCGGGTCGTTGTCGGTCACTGCGACGCTCACCGTGAGATCAAGGGCCACGCGTTGGTCCTGTACGTCCGCGTTTTCTGCTTCGATCGTGACACCGTCGCCGAGCGCCGATGCGGCGAAAAGGGGGACCGCCACCGTGAGTTCAGCGGTCACGTCGCCATCGGGACTGATCTCTGGTTCACGGACTGCGACCGCGCGGACATCCGCGTCCGCCGCTTCGAGCCGCGCGAGCACAGCCGACAGTTCTTCGAAGGCGTTACTAACAACCATGTCCTCTGTCTACACCCGACACTACTATTATTTCCTGTCTTCGGCCATATTTTCCTCAACTTCGTCTAAGGGTTCGCGAGGTGAAGCAATAATACTGCATTTATTTGGGACAGAATGAAACGCGCGTTACGTTCGTTCGACGCCGACCCGGTCAACGTTCGCGACGGTCCACCTGCTTGGGTCGATATCGCGGCCGTCAAACGCCTCGTACTCGGGGTACGCAGTAAACACGAGGTACTCCGCGCGGTCCCGCAGATACTCGACGAGTGTATGGAGGTTAGCGTCGTCGAGGCCGCCGACCCCGTCGACGAGCAACAGTGGCACCGACTCCGCCACGTCGAAGGACTCCCGGCCCGCGAGGGCGGCCACGAGCCCGATCAGTTCGAGTTCGCCCTCGCTCAGCGCGTCGAGACTCGCCTCCCGTCCGTCGCGTGCAACGACGACTTCGAAGTCAGCCGTGAGTCGGGCCGTCTCGAAGCCGGTTTCGAACCGCGTAATGATCTCCTGCATCGTCTCGTCGAACGCCTCACGCGCGTTACGTCTGAGCCGATTTTTCCGGTTCCGGAGCGTTTCGACCTCCGAGGTGAGGTCCTCGCGCTCGGACCGGAGCGTCTCGAGCCTGTCGGCCCGAGCCTGAAGTTGTTCCAGTTCCGCCTGCGAATCGTCGAGTTCGGCCTCGCGGAATTTGATCTCGCTCTCGACGTCCGAGAGTTCCGCCATCGTCTCGTCGACGTCTGTCGAGAGTTCCTCGACGCGCGTCGTCGCGTCCTGCAGTCGCTCGCGGGCCGACTCCAGACTCGCCTCCCGGTCGGCGAGCGTGTCTTCGAGTTCGACGATCTCGGTCTCTAGATCCGCCTGCCGGCGTTTCCGCTGTTTGATCTCCTCGCGCCGGTTCTCGAGTTTCTCGACCTCGGACCGGAGCGATTCGGTCGCCGCTCTCCGCTCCGTGAGTTCGTCCCCGAGCGCGTCGAGTTGAGATTCGACATCAGTTCGGGTCGTGTCCTGCCCGCAGATCCAGCAGGTGAGGCCGTCGGCCACGAGCTCCCGTTGGACCTCGGTGACGAGATCGACTCGGTTCTCGTCGAGGACCATCTCCGTCGCCGAGTACAGCGACTGGAGGATCTCCAGGTCGCGTTCGTGCCCGGACAGTCGGTCCCGGGCCGACACCAGTCGTGATTCGACATCGTCGGTGGGGACCGCTAGTTCAGCCAGTTCCTCCCGATGCTCTTCGAGTCGCTCTTCGGTTCGCTCGATGCTCGCCCGGAGTCGCTCGACGCGTTGCTCGGCTTCACTGTGCTCGGTCTGGGCGCGACTGAGCGCTTCCTGAGTCGAGCCGTCGTCGCTTTGATTGCCGTCAGCGTTCGCGATCCGCTCGCGTTTCTCGTGCAACTCCTCGATTTCTCCTTCGAGGCCCCGGACTTTCCGCTGGACCGTCGGAAGCCGTTTGCTGGCTTCTTCGGCCTGGGAGATTTCTGCATCGACCTGCTCACGCTCGCGTTTCAGCTCGGCGATTTGCTCGTCGATGTCCTGGAAGTCGAGCGGGCGCATGAGCACGTCTTCGAGGTTCTCGCCGCGTCTGACGGTCCGTCGAATCTCGTTCCGTTCATCAAGACAGGCGAACAGGTCCGCACGGATTGCATCGTATTCTGCGTCGAGGTACGGCGTCCCGTGGCGGACGACGGTCCCGTTCTCCCGGACCAGGTCGACCGTGAGTGCACGGTCAGGGGTCTGCAGTTCGACGCGCCCGCTCTCGGCGCCTTCCATCAGCTCCGTCGAGGTCCCCAGTCCCGTTTTGATCGCCTCGATGAAGCTCGATTTCCCCTGCCAGTTCGAGCCCCGAACGGCGTTGACACCGGGGTCGATCGTCGCACTGCCGTCGAGGATGCCCGCGATCCGTTCGATATCGATCGTCCAAGTCATCGTGCGTCCTGTGAGGGGGGCTGCGTGTGATGTGTTTCACAGACATACCCGCGTTCGAGCGCGACATCGAACGGAACCCGGGTCGGACAGGAGTCACAACCTACCTTGACCTGTACCCCGACGTCTGCGCTGTCGCCACCGGCGAGTCGGTCTTTCCGTGCGAGTGCGGAGAGTGCCGATTCGACCTTGGATTCGGTCACCCCCTTCGCTTTCCGAACGCTCTCCACCTCCCAGTCGGTGGTTGCTGTCTGTGGCTCTTTCTGCCCGCCGAGGCAGTCCTGCAGATGCGTTCGCATGGTTCCCCAAGACACCAGGGCGTCCCGTAGCTCGTCAGCGTCGATGCCGTCGGCGCGTAGACTCTCCGCCAACTCCGCAGCGACCAGTTCGTCGTCACCCTGGAGGATATCGTAGTCGCTATCGACGGTGGCACCGAGTGTGTCGCGCCCATGGTCGTCGTAGACCGACTTCAACAGTCGCTTGTTGAACCACTCGGTGAGCGATCGGTAGCCGACCGCGGACCGCTCGCCGACACCTGTCCAACGAGCCAGTAGCCCCTCGTCGAGAGAGTCGAAAACTGGATCGGCCGACGCGAGTCCGTGGATCTCGGTCACTCGGTCAACCTTGCAAACAGCGTCTGTAGCCATCGTATCCTGTAACTGAACGCCTGTTAATATAGTTTGTTACGGTCCGTGTACGGTCTGTCCCCAACTCGTCGCTCCTGCGGGGCAAAACCGTCGGTAGATTAACACCCTTAGGGTGTAAATTCATGCGGCGTGCGCGTACCCAGTCCCGGGTGACTGCCGGGTACTCCGCGGGTAGCGTTCTAATAATTTATTCCACGGTCGCACTGGCATCGACGAGCAACTGCCACGGTGTTGCCACACCGTCCCACAGATGTGTCTCCCCTGTGGCGCCAGTACCCCCAGGATTCCGTGTCCCTCCACGGCGTCGTGGAAGCTCTTTAGACGAGAAGTGCCTCCGAGAGGCCTGCACCGACAGGCCCCCACAGGTATCCCAGCCAGCACAAAACTGCACATACAGGTAGTAATTGACTCAAAAACAAGTTGTGTGTCTTACTTTTCCATGCTAAGATTAAAAACGCTCTCAAGCATACGTTTGGGCATGAGAGGCGTAGGAATGCCGAGTTCGGAAACCGCGTCGACGGGAGCACCCGACACGATTGAGGAGCGAAATCGCCACAGCGTATCTGAAGGGGGTCGCTGACGGGGCTACCATGGAGGTCAATCTCACGCTGAACGGCGAGGACACGACGCTCACGGTAGACCAGTCGGACACGTTACTCGACGCACTCAGGAACGCCGGGTACACCGGTGCGAAACGCGGGTGTGGAACCGGCGACTGCGGGTTCTGTACCGTCGTCGTCGACGGTGCGTCGGTGAAGTCGTGTCTCCAGCCTGTGGCCCGTGTCGAGGGTGCAACCGTCGAGACGATCGAGAGTCTGGGAACCCAGGACGAACTCCACCCCGTGCAGGCCGCCTTCGTCGACAACGCGGCGCTCCAGTGCGGGTTCTGTATTCCCGGCATGATCATGCGCGTGACACAGTTCCTCGAATCGAATCCCGACCCCAATGAGGAGGAGATTCGGGAGGCGCTGTCGGGTAACATCTGCCGCTGTACCGGGTATGAGAAGATTATCGACGCGGTGCAGGACGCCGCAAGTCGGTTGTCGAACGAGAGGGCCATGGTCTCCGATGGCGGCCGACCGGTCCCGTCGGGCCAATCGTGTGTGGACTGCAGTACCTGCTCCGGTGGTGAGCGCGAATGAGTCGGACCGAAGACGGCGACGAAAAGACGACGCCGGACGGGGCTACCCAGGCCGACGCAGCTCCGCCCGTGGAGTTCGAAGAGGAGGCCAACAATCGAAAAAAGCCGGACGAGCGAACCGCGGTTTCGAGCCGCGAAGAGAAGGCCGACGCTCGCAAAATCGTCACCGGGGAGGCGAAGTACACCGCTGACTACTCGCGGGAGTTTCCGGACCTCGCGTCGGGAAAGGTACTCCGGTCGGAGATCGCACACGGCGTCGTCAGGGAGATCGATACGAGCGCCGCCGAGGAGATGGACGGTGTCTACGCCGTCATCACCCCCGGCTCGCCCGAGGTGCCGAACGATCCATACACGTCGGCGGGGCAATCGTATCCCGAACCCTCGCCATACGACCTGCGCGTCCTGCGGGAACGGGTCCGGTACGTCGGTGATCCGATCGCGGCCGTCGCCGCCGAGGACGTCGTGACGGCCAGTGCCGCCGTGCAGGCTATCGACGTCACTTACGATGAGCGCGACGCCGTGTTCGACGCACACACCGCGATCGAGGCTGATGCGCCGCGCATCCACGACCCCGAGAGCGTCGAGAACCACCAGCCAGGTGCCGACTACGAGCGGAACATCGAAGCCCACGCCGAGGGAGAGATCGGCGACGTCGACGGGGCCTTCGCGGCAGCAGCGGACCGGTCGGACCTGACGGTGGTCGAGACGGAGTGGGAGACGCCACACCAGTCCCACTGTGTCGGCGAACCGCACACGACCATCGCTCGACGCGATCAGGACGACCGCTATCAGTTCATCACCAGCACGCAGGTCCCGTATCACGCGCGCCGACAGTTGGCCCAACTGTTCGACGTGCCGATCCGAGACATTCGCGTGAGTAAACCCCGAATCGGCGGCGGGTTCGGCGGCAAGCAGTCTATCGTCCTCGAACCGATCGCCCTGGCGCTCACGATGGCCACCGACCGTCCGGTCAAGTTGGAGGCGACCCGGAAAGAGGAGTTCCACGCGATGCGGGTTCGACGTCCCGCCTCGGTGCAGGTCCGGAGCGTCGTGACCGACGAAGGTGATCTCGAAGCCATCGATATGTCCGTGCTCACCAACTCCGGCGCGTACGGGTCCCACGGACTGACGGCGTCCGGTGCCGTTGGAAAAAAGCAGCTGGCGATGTACACTCACACGCCCAACATCCGTCTCGAAATGACCGCTGCCCACACGAACCTCCCCGTGGCGGGCGCGATGCGGGGCTATGGCGCACCGCAGGGCCACTTCGCACTGGAGGGGCACATGGACACGGTCGCCCGCGAACTGGGGATGGACCCGCTTGCGTTTCGCTCTCGGAACCTCATCAGCGAGGGCGACGTCGACGTCGCGTCGAGTATCCTCAAAGAGGGCGACGGGGAGATCAAAGCCGGAGGCCGCCGGATCCGGTCGTGTGGCCTCGAGGAGTGCATCGAACGAGGGAAACGGGCGATTGGCTGGGGCGATGTCGAACAGCCGGACGCGGACTATCTTCATCGGGGCCTCGGCGTCGCGGTAACCATCCAGAGCAGCGGCGTCCCGAACGACGAACTCGGTTCCGCACACATCAAGATGAACGAGGATGGATCGTTCATCCTCCAGACAGGTGCCGTGGACATCGGTACCGGCGCCGACACTGCGATGTCACAGATCGCGGCCGAAGTCCTCGGTGCCCGCCCCGAGGACATCCTCGTCCAGCCGTCGGACACCGACATCTCCCCCTTCGATTACGGGGCCTACGCCTCCTCGACGACGTACGTGACGGGCACAGCGGTCAAGAAGGCGGCACAGGACGCCCGCGAGCAGCTGTTCGAGTTCGCCGCACGAATGCTCGACGAACCCCGGGAGACGCTCACTGCCCACGACGGCGCGGTGTACGCCGAGCGGACCGGCGAGTCGGTCTCGCTCGAAGCGATCGGATACGAGTCCATCTACGGTGACGAGAAACGCGCCCAGGTGATGGGCGAAGCGAGCCACAGCACGCCCGAATCTCCGCCGCCGTTCGGCGCGCAGTTCGCCGACGTGACCGTCGACGAACGAACCGGAGAGTTTGAGATCCACGAACTCGTCTACGCCGTCGACTGCGGCACCGTTATCAATCCCGACCTTGCCGAGGGACAGGTCACCGGCGCGATGCACATGAGCTACGAGTTGGCGGTCGGGAGTGGCTTCTCGTTCGACAGCGACGGTCAGCCCGACGTCGTCGGGTTCGGTGACTACGGGATCCCGAAAGCAGACACCCAGCCGCCACTGACGCCCATCTTCGTGGAAACGCACGAGCCGAGCGGGCCGTTCGGCGCGAAGGCGGTCGCCGAGATTCCGACGAACGGCGTCCCACCAGCGTTGACCAACGCGATTCGTGACGCTGTCGGTGTTCGCGTCGACAACCTGCCGATCACCGCGGAGAAGATCAGGGCCGCACTCGACGCCACGTGAGTGGCCTGTGCGTCTCCGGACGTACTCTGACTACACCAAAGAGCTATAATTGAGGATGTTCAATCGGCTGACGTGACGCTGGATTCCAAAGAGATAATCGACATCGGAGAGACGCTCGTACAGCGCCACCCGGATCGGTTCACCGACGACTTCGAGGAGAACAAACACCGCGTGGCGAACCTGACCGACGTCGAGTCCAGGCGGGTCCGGAACCGTATTTCCGGGTACATCACCAGACAGATGAAAGACTAATCGCCCGGTGGGTACCCACGCGAACCCGTCAGCCCCAACTGGGAACCACACGGTGTCGGAACTGCCCGTGCCCCGGTTGAGCGACGATTTCGCCATCGTCGGCGACGAGGGTTCCGCGGACGAACGTCTTTTTAACCCGTCCCGTGACCTCACGCCCGTCGTATATGGAGTAATCGGCGTTCGAGTGGTTCCGGTCCGCGGAGATCGTGTCTGTCTCGCCGGGATCGAAGACCACGAGATCGGCGTCGGCGCCGGGTTCGATCCGCCCCTTTCTCGGGAGACCGAACGTGCGTGCAGGGTTGGTACAGACGAGTTCGACGAGCTTCGGATACGAGAGGCCCCGTCGGTTGACTGCCTCGTCGTGGAACACCGAGAGACTGTGCTGGAGGCCGTTCACGCCGAAGGCGCTCTCCCACCAGGGGCCGTCGTCCTTGCGACTGCGCGGCAGTGGGACGTGGTCGGTCGAGACGACCGAGAGCGTTCCGTCATCGAGGTAGTCGAACAGGGCGTCAACGTCGCGCTCGGTACGGAGCGGCGGCGACATAATTGCGCGGTTCCCCAGGCGCTCGTAGAGTGACGCGTCGAACACGGTGTAGTGAGTACAGGTTTCAGCTCTGACGTTGGAGCCGTCGGTCTGCACTGCCGCGATTGCCTCGGCTGCGGCTTCCGAAGTCGTGTGGACGCCGTAGTATTTGGCGTCCGCCGCCGCGGCCAGCCGCGCGACCGACCCGGCGGCCATCGCCTCGGCGTAGTCCGGCCGTGATCGTGGATAGCTGGCAGGAGATTTGCCCGGCTGCGTCGACTTCAGCGCCTCCGTCCGCCGTTCACAGACCGAGTAGTCCTCGGTGTGGACCATTCCAACCGCCCCCACGTCGGCGAGACGCCGGAACACCTCGCCGATGAATCCGTTCGACAGCCGGATGTCGTCCGTCGTAAACATCTTGAACGAGGTCACCCCATCTTCGACGAGTTGGGGGAGTTCGTCCAACACTGCAGCCGTCTCACGCGTTATTACCGGGTGGAGTCCATAATCGATGATCGGAGCCGCCTGGGAGCGATGTCGTTCGACGGCATCGGAGAGGGACGCCGAAGTGTCCCAGTCGCCGTCTTTCCAGCCCTGCCACGCGAAGTTCAGGAATGTCGTGACACCACCCGCGGCCGCGGCTCTGGAGCCGGTTTCGTACGAGTCGATAGAATTGTAGCCGGCGATGTGGACGTGCGGGTCGACGACACCAGGGAGGACGAGGCTCCCGTCGACATCGATCCGGTCGTCCGCCTCGGGAAAGACGTGCTCCTCGGCCACGCCGACGATCACCCCGTCGTCGATCCCGATGGCAGCGTCGACGGTCACATCTGCCGTTACAACGGTCCCACCGGTCACCAGTGTATCGATGTCGGCCATCAGTCAGGAGTGTCGCCCCTGGCCAATAGGTACGACGGGTACAGTGGCGTTCGAGAGCGACGCGCTGCCGATTTCATGAGGTCTCATCGTGAGAAGCGACAGGCTACGAGTACTTATAATCTCGAACGACACAGACAGTGTGGGCATATGTATTGTGCTGAGCGGGCCCGTCCGATCAGTCGTCGTCGGTCGCCGAGCTCGGGTCAGGTAGGTCTTCACCCGCGTTGGCCGGGGTCTCGGGGGCGAGTCCGGTGGTGTGCTCCGTGGGGCCGGCGCCGACGCCACCACCGGGGATCACGATATTGAGCAACAGCGCAGCGAAGCCGCCGGTAACGAGCGCGGAACCGAACAGCGTCTGTACTTCGCTGGGGAACTGCTGTAGAATCTCCGGCCGGAACGCGACGCCGAGTCCCAGTGCCATCGACAGCGCGAGGATCGTCGAGTTCCGATGGTCCAGCGTGACGTTCTGGGTAATGAGCCGAGCCCCGGAAGAAAAGATCATCGCGAACAGTATCAGCGCACCGCCACCGAGCACCGCATCGGGCATCGCCGAAACGATGGCTCCGACTTTCGGGACGAACCCGAGGACCAGAAGCACGCCGCCGCCGATTCCCACGACGTACCTGCTCGCGACGCCCGTGAAGTTGACGAGGCCGACGTTCTGTGAGAACGAGGTGTTCGGGAGCGCGTTGAACACCGCGCCGAACGCGCTCATAACGCCGTCGGCGAGGAGGCCGCCGCGCATCTCTTTTTCCGTTGCGTCCCGACCCGTTGCGGAGACGGTCCCCGAGATGTCACCGATGGTCTCCATGCCCGTAATCAGGTAGATGAACGCCACAGTGACGATCGCGCTCGGTTCGAACGCGAGTCCGTACTTCAGCGGCACGGGAACGGTAATCCAACCGGCAGCGGAGACGGCTGATAAGTCCACGACACCGAGCGCGAATGCGGCGACGTATCCGACAGCGATGCCGACGAAGACGCTGATGACCCGGAGGAACCCCTCAAAGAACTGATTCAGCACGACAGTCACGACGAGAACCAGTCCCGCGAGTCCGAGGTTCGTGAACGACCCGTAACCCGCCGCCGAGGGCCCGGCCGACGCGCCCGCGGCATAGTTCATACCGGTCGGAATCAACGTCAGCCCAATTAGCATGACGACGATGCCGGTCACGAGCGGTGGGAAGTACTCACGGAACCGGTCGAGTGAGACGCCCATGACCATCTCCACGGGTGCGGCAATCAGTGCGGCACCGAACACCGCTGCGATCCCGAACTGGTTCCCGACGGCGATGAGGGGCCCGAGAAACGCGAAACTCGTTCCCATGACGACGGGAAGTTTCGCCCCGACCGGCCCGATGGGGAACGCCTGAACGAGGGTCGAGACACCGGCGACGATCAGTGCCATCTGGACGAGGAACGTCGTCTCGCCCGTGACCGATCCGACCGCACCAGCGAGAATCAGCGGCGGCGCGACGTTCCCCAAAAACATCGCCAGTACGTGCTGGATGCCGAGCGGAACCGCTTCCCCGAGCGGTGGTTTGTCTTCGATGTCGTACAGTACGACCGAACTGCCGTCGTTCGAACTCGCCATGCGCCATACTGCTAAATCACATTACTTCAAATCTCTGTTTATTCACATAATATACGGATGTGTGCCTCGGAAAGTAGGTCAAAATAACTTTTTCGTTTGAATTTATCGGCTGAAATCCAACAAACCAGGTGAGCGGCGAGACGAAGCTCACCGCAGGCCAGACGTCTGCCGGGTCGTCCCGTTTCCTGGCACACTGTCACACACGTGTGCCACAGTTTTTGTGTCGGTGATGTGGCCGGTTCAATCGGGACCCGATGCGAGCGATTAAGTGGTGGATGGGTAGAAACCGCTGATGGATGAGTGAATACACGATCGAGGACCTGAACGAACTCGACGAGGCGTCCTTCGTAGAACTCTTGGGCGGAATCTACGAGAACTCGCCGTGGGTCGCGGAACAGACCTGGCCGGACCGGCCTTTCGATTCCCTCGACGATCTCCACGAGCGTATGCGGAGCGCTGTCCGGGAGGCTCCACGGACGAAACAGCTCGCCCTCCTGCGTGCCCATCCCGACCTCGGCGATCGCACCGAGATGACCGACACCTCCGAGGCGGAACAGGCGTCGGCCGGTCTCGACTCGCTCTCGCCTGGTCAGTACGAGACGTTCCAGCGACTCAACGAGAACTACCGGGAGCGCTTTGGCTTCCCGTTCATCATGGCCGTCAGGAACGAATCGCCGGACGTGATCCAGACGGCCATGGAGGACCGGATCGAGAACACCGAGGATGGAGAGTTTCGGACCGCCCTCGGTCAGGTTCACCAGATCGCGCAGCTACGACTTGAGGAACTCCTTGCGTAGCGAGCCCGCTGCCGCCGGAGCCTGTCTCGTCCCGACAGTCGGTTTGTCCGGTCGGTCGACTCGTTCGGACCGTCGGTTCGTCCGCGGACTGCAGGGCCTGTCCACCCGGCCTATGCTCATCACGCGGGCCACGGTGTCGAAAACGGCACTGTGAATTTCTGTGGTTACTTTGCCACGGCGTGCCGAATCCTGTTCGTATATTTTATACGCATGGACAATTGCAGCGTGCTGGAAAAATAAGACAAAATATTTTGTACCCTGCGTGGACAGAACGAACTGGACAATGACTGCAGGCAGAAGACGGAAGATGAAGCGACGGCACAGCGGCCGGAGAGCGCACCTCGGACGCGCCGAGAGGGGTCGATAACGAATGGCAGGCGACGGACCCAGTTCCGGTCAGGAACGGACGATGAACTACGGGAAGGAACACGTCGCGGTGTATCGGACATACGCCCCCGCGCTGGACGGTGTGCGGACGATTCCGGAGTCGGACTTCGACGGCCGTGACAACACCCTCCTGGGCATGGAGGTCCGCGTCCAGGTCGAAGGGGAAGAGTTCCTGCCGTCGTTCAGCGAGGGCGACAACAGCAAACTGGTCGCGACAGATAGCATAAAGAATTTTATACACCACCACATGGGCGAGTACGAGGGGGCCACGGTCGAAGGGTTCCTCGAATTCGTCGGCCGGAAATTCATAGAGACCTACTCACAAATGGAAACCGTACGGGTCTCGGCCGACGAACTCCCCTTCGAGGAGCGGATGGTCCCCGGCGACGACGGATTCGAACCGAGCGATGTCGTCTTCCGTGTTGCCGACGGCGAGTCCGGCTTCGGGCACGTCGTCCTCAGTCGCGACAACGACGGGCCGGTCGTCGAGGAGCAACAAAGCGGCATGACCGACATCGAACTGGTGAAAGTGAAGGACAACTCCTTTACAGGTTACGTCCAGGACGAGTACACGACCCTGCCCGAGCGAGAGAACCGCACGCTCTACGTTGCCCTGGATATCTACTGGACGTACGCCGAGCCAGCCGACGCACTGGGTGAGGAACCGGAGCGGTACGTCCCGCCCGAGCAGGTGTCGGACATCGCGCAGGTGGTGTTCGACGAGGTCGAGGTGAACTCGATTCAGGACCTAATCTACCGGGTCGGCGAGCGCACGCTCGAACGGTTCCCCCAACTCGAGTCCGTCAGCTTCGAGGCGAACAATCGCACCTGGCTAACGGTCCGCGACGACCTGGAGGGTGACGCGAAGGTACTCCGTGAGCCGCCGCGACCCACCGGGTTCCAACAGTTCTCGATGGACCACAGCGACCTCGAGGAGGCTGGACAGGAATGAGTGCGGGATTGACGACACACGTCCTCGATACGAGCCGCGAGGGACCGGCCGAAGGCGTCGCGGTGACGCTCACACGCCTCCCGACCGACGACGACACAGAGACAATCAGTCAGGGGACCACCAACCACGACGGGCGTCTCGACGACCCGCTCCTGACCGAGGCGGAGATAGAGCCTGGAACCTACGAACTGGAGTTCGACGTCGGGACCTACTACAGCGAGAGCCTGGGTGAATCGACGTTTCTGGAGACGGTGCCAGTACGATTCGTCGTCGACGATGCCGACGAACACTACCACGTCCCGCTCCTGCTGTCCCCCGGCGGGTACACGACCTACAGGGGGAGCTAACGAAGTGACAGTCACAGGGACTCGGGCCACGATTGGACGAACCAGGCCGATTCGAGTCGTCGGGCGTCGCGCGAACCTGCCCGCAGGGTCGGCACAATGATATCGTCCCGGTTCCCGATCGATGGTGACCGCCTCAGGCGGGATATCGAGGACAACGCGCAGTTCGGTGCCGTCCCGACCGACGAAGGGCGCGGCCGGACGGTGCTCCCGGGAACGAAGCCGAACCAGCGTGCCCGGGAACACCTCGTCGAGCGTATGATTGTTGCCGGACTGGACGTTACTGTCGACGTCGTCGGGAATATCGTCGGCACGTGGTTCCCGGAAGAGTGTAACCAGACCGCCGCACCGGTCGCCGTCGGGAGTCACCTCGATTCGGTCCCGTCCGGGGGCATCTTCGACGGGCCGCTCGGCGTGTACGCGGGCCTCGAAGCGGTTCGTGCGCTGCAGGAGGCCGGCGCTACGCCGGCCCGGCCGATCCAGGTCGTCTCGTTCACCGGGGAAGAGGGAACGCGGTTCGCGGACGGCGTCCTCGGGTCTTCGGTCGCTGCCGGCCTCACAGAGACGGAGACAGCGCTGGAACACACAGACGACGGGGAGACGCTCCGGGACGCACTGAGGGAGATCGGCTTCCACGGTGAGGGGCGGCTCAACGCCAGCGACTGGCACGCGTGGCTGGAGCTCCACGTCGAACAGTCAGACCGGCTCGAAGAGATGGGAGTCACGGCTGGCGTCGTGACGACCATCGCCGGGACGACCCGTCTGCACGGGACGGTCGAGGGCACCGCCGACCACACCGGTACGATGTCGATGGCGGATCGAACCGACGCCCTCGCGGCCGCGAGCGAGGTCGTCCTCGCCGTGGAGCGAGCGGCGCGAACCGCGGCCGAGAGGACAGGCACGACCGTCGCGACGGTCGGTGAGTTGTCGGTCGACCCTGACGTGGTCAACGTCGTCCCCGGCGAGGTCGAGTTCAGCATCGACGTCCGTGACGTCGAGAAATCCGTGATCGATCGTCTCGTCACTCGCGCCGAGGAGACACTCCAGGCGCTCGAAACCGACCGCGGTGTTGAGACGACACTCGACCGCCCCTACGACGTTCAGCCAGCAGAGATGGCGGCGACCTGCCGCACTGCACTCCACGAGGCCGGCCAGTCACTCGGCATCGAAACCGCCGACGTGCACTCGGGCGCCGGTCACGACACGATGCAGGTCGCCACCGTGACCGACACAGGTTTGTTGTTCGCTCCGTCCGCAGGCGGTCACTCCCACAATCCCCTCGAGAGGACCGATTGGCACGACTGTGCCGTCACCACCAGCCTGCTCACCGACGCACTGTACACGCTCGCGAGCGGGGAAGACACCGATCACCGATGACCTAATTATGATACCAGTCAAACAAACGCGGTGCAGAGCAACCGTACCGTCCGTCGAACACATCGTCGTGCACGCTCCGGAGCGACCAGCATGAGCGAACTGGAACTCGTCGTCGATGACGACGTGCTGTCGGCGTCGTTGCTCCCCGACGCGGCTCCGGAGTCGGTCGCCGCAGTCCGGGAGTTCACGCCGCTCGACACCGAGTTGCTGCACGTTCGATGGAGCGGGCACGCCACTTGGATCAACATCGACGATATAAATCTTCCACAGATCCCGCGCGAGAACCACACCGTCTACCCGTCGTACGGCGACCTCCTGCTGTACCCGGGCTACCGGAACGAACAGGAAATCCTGGTCCCCTGTGGCCCGACCTGCTTCAAGAGCCCGGCCGGTGAACTGGCCGGGAACCACTTTGCGACACTCGACACACCGCGGGACGACCTGGTCGCCCTCGAAGAACGAACCCTTCGCGATGGGGTCCTCGACGCGACGCTTCGTCTCAGCGAGTGAGCGACCCCGCCACGGGAATCACAGCCAGCCACTGCCGACGGGGAGAGGACACCCGTGTTTGCTCCTTTTTAACCAACACAGCGATTCGAGCCCGATTTTGTTGGTTAAAACCAGTGTCGCGAGGGACCGATTGCCGACGAGTCGTACGCGAACCGACCTGGTTTCGACGACGTTCTCAACGCTGACGACGACGTCGCCCCGTGGGTGTCAAACGTGACCAACATGTCGGTCGGCTCTTTTTTACTGGTTAATCAATCCACAGAGACGCATCGGGACACCACAGACACGCCCCTCTATCGATGTGTTTCATCGGGACGTCAACAATCAGTCTCCCGAAGTCAGGTCAGCTTTAGTTAGACCACATTCTAGAGAGTTGGACACCACGTTTCCGCAGTGCGGCTTCGCATTCGGATCTGCGGGACCCGCTCAGTTCATCGATACGTTGCATTGGAACTGGTGAGGTCTCGTTCCAACCGCGGCTCGATCTTCGGGCCTCGACAGTCGATATTGAGCTGCTCGTGTTGCCAGTGACGACCGTCTTTCTCGTTCCAAACTCGATAGACGGTGACTATCGGGAGTTGAATCACACCGCAGAGAATTGCGAGTAGTGGAGCAGTTCCGCTGCTGCGTCCACGACCTCGTAGACTTCCGCGGAATATCGACAGGGTGCTTGACCTGGTGTTCCGGCACGCCGGCATCGGTGCTACTGCCGATGCATCCGTAATTACTGACGGCGCTGCCGACACCGAAGACGGCGGTGATCAAAAAGGGAGACCGATGCTGCTGGACGGTGGAGTGGATGGTCTCGTCCTGTTCTGGGAAACGTTATCGTGCGACTACTTAACTGAGTATGAGCGAGGCGTCCCACGGCTCAACTCCGCGCTGTAAATACTCTTCCAGTCCCGCTCGATGAAACAGTTCGGGGATTGCGTCACGCGCTTCAGCGAGTGTCTCTTCCTCGTCGATCGTCTGCACCTGTCTGTCACGCATCAGGACTGTCCCGTCTGCGATGACCGTGGAGACGTCTGCTGCAGAGGCTTGGTATACAATACTCGCTGGCAGATTCGCGTTTGAGGCAAACTTCGGTTTGTCGAGATTCACCAGCGCGATATCCGCTTTCTTTCCGGGTTCTATCGAGCCGATGTCATTTTCCCAAGACACCGCTCGTGCGTTCTCGATGGTCGCCATCTCGAGTAACTTCGCCGGTGGGAATATGTCTTTTCTCTCATATTTATGATGTTGTGTCAGAGCCAACATTCGCATCTCTTTGAACAGGTCCTGAGTGTTTCCCATGCAGCCATCCTGACCAAGACCGACGGTGCACCCGCTCTTACAGAGGTCAAAGATCGGCGCGATTCCGTCTCCAAATGCGTGCACGTCGCTATCGACAGTGTATCCGAGTTTGTAGACGGGGTTGTGGACGATTTTGCACTCTGACTCCGCTATGTCTGCAATGTCCTGCTCGTCTACCCAAACGCAATGTGCACCGACGAAGTTCTCGTCTAACACGCCCTCTTGTTTTGCCTTCTCTATATCTCCAGTTTCGAATGTAGCGATGTGTGTGTGCAGTCCGGTCGTCGCCTCTGTGGCAAATTCGCTCGCAGTCTTCCACATTTCCTCTGTCGCAGAGTAGAACCCCGTCGGCCCAGCCCATATGCGGATTTTGCCGTTCGCGGACCCGTGCCACTTCTGATAGGTCGTTTCTAGCAGTTCCTCATATCGGTCGTTATCAACAATGTAGTGAGCCGGTTCGTTCTTTCCAGCCAGCCCAATAGGCATGACGACCCGTACACCGGCCTCTGTTGCTGCTCGAACTGACTGGTCGATGCCAAATGATTCCAGCTTTTCAGGATCCTGCTGGCAGATGTGGTTTACACTGCACGTAACGCCACTTTGTATCAGATTTAGACAAGCGAGTTTGTTACTCAGATAGTAATCGTCACGCGTCATCTCCTCGGTAAGTGGAATCTTGAACTCTTGAATCCACTCGGCAGTGTCACCGTCATACAGCCGTACCGCGCTTTGCATGAACGACTGTTCAAAGTGATTATGTCCGTTGATTAGCCCGGGTATCGCTGCCATTCCGTCGGCGTCGATGACCTCGTGATCATCAACAGTCGCCCGGTTGTCTTTTTGAACTGATTCAATTTTGTCTCCCTCAATAACTATTGAACCGTTCTGAATGTACTTGTCGACCGAGGTCGACTGCGATGCAGTAATTATACTTGCGTTATTTATTATCATCGTACATACTCACCGGATGGAAGTAGCTATACATTGCTTTTTGGAACTAATAAATCACACTCATCCTGCGTTCGACACACGGACCCCCAACTGATTGTTTTGTGCTACAATCGTGGATTTCTAGCGTCCCGTCGCTGAGCCGTCAGTAGCAACCTTTGAACACTTCGAACCCAACCCGCTCTCGGCTACCCAATCCACTTAGCGACAGTTACACCCGGTGGGCTCAAAGAGGAGAACTATAGACGAGCGGCGGTACGCACTCGCTAATCAACTATCGGCGACGCGTAGTGTATCAGATTGAATGCCACGTATCGGTAACATGGACCCGTCGTGAAGAGCTACCTTCCGCGATTACCCTGCCGTTCCGGAGCACTGTATCGCGGGGCGAGCGCTCCCGTAGCACTTCAAACGGTGACTTCTCCTGATAAACCACGACAGAACCGTCAGCGCCCTCTTTCAGCCCGTGTTCCTCTGTCATGAATACACGCTTGTTTCCTTCGAGGAGCATCTCCCAGATGTCCTCGACGTCGCTTCGACGGTCCATATGCGCGTAGTGACAGAGGACGAATGCCGCGGTAAGCAGATCACAGTCCCCGTATCTATAAAATACACTCCGGATATCGTCCTGCGCTATTCCGACATCAACACCAGCGTCGCGCAACTCGTCGATGCGTGTGTGCCCTCGTCGACGTGGGTAGTCGTCCTGTCGCCCCTGTAACACAGCATTAGTTAGCGGGTTTGTGACGACGGTTATATTACTCTCCGATAACATGTGGGCTAGTTGACTTGCGTAGTCGTTAGGGTACGAGTGCATCGCAGTCACATGGCTGGCGGTCGTCCTGTCTCCGATTCCCAACGCTCGTGCTTTCGCAACCAGCACCTCGGTGTATCGGGATTTCGGATCGTCCGTCTCGTCGATATGCATGTCGACCGGCAAGTCGTGTTTATTAGCGATGTTCAGTAGGATCTCGATCTGTTTGACCCCCATTTCTCTGGTCGGTTCCGCGTGTGGAATGCCGCCGATGAGGTCAACACCACGGTCAACGGCTTCCTGTACTCTATCAAGTGCCCTCTCGTCTCTAACGACGCTTTCGACAGGGAATGCAACTATCTGAATGTCGGCGACATCTGAGAATGTCTGTTTTATCGAACGGAGAGCAGACAGCGATTTCTTGCCGTGCTGAGATACGTACGTGTGTGTCCGTATTTTAGTAATTCCATTACTTATCAATTCTTTTACTGTTTTGGCGGCGCTCCGCTCTATTTCCTCGACCGTCCGCTCCCCTTCGAGGTCGGCTGTTACCGACAGTGATTCGCCGAGTGTTCCGGAGTGATCGTCGGGTGAATAGTGCCCGGTTCCTGCAAGGTCCAGGTGCGTGTGTGGCTCAATGAGGGTTGGCGTTACGAGCTTTCCGGCGGCATCTATCAGATCATCGTCTGCCACGTGCGGTTCACTCTCCGCTTCTGCATCACTGATCTCTACGATCGTGCCATCCTGGATACAGATGTCAACGACTCCTTGTGAGATTGTCTGTGCGCGTTTGATATATTTATCACCGTTATTCATATTTCGAGCATAGCGTGGTACTTTCCGCTGATATAGACGGCTCTATGTGGGTACACCGCTCATGAGCGTCGCTCGCTAACATCATTGTAGCAGTTCAACTGCGTTTGTTTTAGTTATCATCTCGAACTCGTCCTGTGTTGTATTCGAGCGTACCGTAGACAGAAGGTCAGAGACCTCCTCAGGCGTTCTAGGCTCGAACGGCGCATCGGTTGCGAAGAGAATCTGTGACGGCCCAAAAACTTCTAACGCCGACTTTAATGGTGCTTCGTATCCTAAAAATCCGGACGTGTCGACGTACACCCGCTGGCGGAGTTGTTCCTCAAAATCTGCAAATGATTTGACCGTGTCCTGTGTTTCCCATCTACCGCTTTCGAGTTGGAGATGAACTCGGCCCAGCATTGAAGCGATGTTCCCTCCGAAGTGATGAAATACAAGTGATAAGTTTTCGTATCTGTCAAAGACGCCGTCGTGGATTACTTTCGAGATGGACGATGCCAGTGCTGCTTCACGCCCGAAAATCGAATTTAACCGGTAGTCATCATCAAGTGCTTCTGGGTGGAGAGAACTGGTTAATTTCGGATGAACAAATATTGGGACATCAGCCTGATCTGCCACATTAAACACCGGTTCGACAGCCTCGTCCGTCAGTTCGATTCCGCGGGTGCGCGTCTCTAATGCACCTGCACAACATCCGTTATTTATCGCCTGACGGAACAGATTGGCGCTCTGCTCGCCTGAATCCAGGAGTGGAATCGACGCTATCGGAAACACATCTTCCGACTCCGCCGTCTCTACCAGTTGCTGGTTGGCACGGGTAACTGCCGCTTCATCCTCGCCACCCATATAATATGGCTGTGACAGCGCCACCCGGTCTACATCTGTTCCGTCATACAATTTCAACAGCGCATCCAAGTTGTTTATTCGGCCATCAAGTAACTCGTTTAGATCGTCGAGACGGGTTCCGCTCGGAAACACTTCTGTGGGATGATAGTGCGCCCCGAAGTCAATTGCCATAGAAATAAGACGTGCGTTCACAATATTACATTTTCCTCTATTGTTGTGACATGATAGGGGGTTGGAACTATTCATGCGTTCCTGTGAGTCGTGTCGTTGAAACGGGGTGCCTCGGGGCCGTACAGGAGCCGCCGTCTTCCGTGAGAACGAGAGATGGAACCTCTGGAACCAGTTGAAACCGAGGCGGTTCACCGTGCGATAGACGGGCGACTCATATTCTCATGAGCTCTTTTTGATGAACGATTTATTCAGCGTCCTCGTGTGTGCCCGGTGGGTCCCCTAATGCGTACTCTCCGGAGTTGTGTGGCACCACTAAACCAGCTGAAACGAGTCGTCCTGTCCACGCGAGTATCTCGGACATATCTGCCATGTCGTACATACTCATAGATTAATAGGTACGCGATTGATTGCGAGTCTGCTGTGCCTCTGTGACCGTTGCAGTGTCTACACCGACAGTAACGTACACCCCTACTCCGGATAATAGCGCAAACTGAGTTAGAATATGCCCGACACCGCCACTCCCGCCCTGTATAAAACACGAGTTGGCAGTTGAAATATCCGCGTGTTCAAATAATGCTTGGTACGCCGTGACAGCAACATGACCGACAGCAGCGCCCTGTTCCATCGAAACTCCGTCGGGAAATTCTGCAGTGTTACTGATATTCACGATTGGTCGTTCGCTGTATGTCCCGTAGCGGTCGAAGTCTAAGCCGGTGCCGAACACGGCATACCCGGGCTCAAATGCAGTGACGTCGGTCCCGACCGGTCGACTCTGCCCGCGAAGTCTGATCCCGGCATCATCGGGATCTTACCGTGGCCTATCTCCCCACTCTGCAGATGGATATCGATCAGATTTATTCCTGCAGCAGCGACGGATACCAGCAGTTCGGCAGAGTTGATCCCAGGGAGTGAGGCGGACTCGAGGCGGAATCGCTTGGGGTGCCCTGTGTTCGTAACTTGTTACCACCTCGTATCGTGGTCTGGCGGGTCGGCGATCCAGACACATCTGACATGCTCACGACTCGAAGTGGCTGTCTATGTCTCCCTGTTCCTCACCGGCTATGGCGGTGCGGATTGTTTTGACGCGCGTAAACTCGTTCATTGTTTCTTTAAATGAAAGTTTGTTTCCATTGCCACTCTTATTATACCCACCAAACGGAGCTCCCAGGAATGTTCCATTATTGTAGTTATTGATGCACACGATTCCTGCCTCAATACGCTTTGCCAGACGGTTTGCGACCTGCATCTGGTCCGTCCATACCGCGGCACTGAGTCCGTAGTCGGTATTGTTTGCCAACTCCACCGCTCGCTCTACAGAGTCGAATGTGGTGACGGAGAGCACCGGGCCAAACACCTCTTCAGTACAGATTCGCATATCACTGGTAACATCGCCGAACACAATCGGAGGCATGTAGTATCCGTCACCGAGTCCATCCGGGACAGTTCCCTCGTAGATGACCTCCGCACCCTCTGATTTGCCGATGTCGATGTAATTTTGAACCTTATCATACTGTTCAGCGTTCGCTAACGGCCCGAGGTCCATGTCCGGGTCGATGCCCGGGCCGATCGAGAGTGCATCCACTCGTTCTACAAACTCCTGAATGAACTCGTCCCGAACACTCTCGTGGAGTAATAATCGCTCACATCCGGCACACGCTTGTCCGGTGTTTGTAAGTAGCCCATCCATTGTGCCTGCAACTGCATCTTCGATGTTAGCATCCGGCAACACGATGCTTGGATTCTTTCCTCCCAGCTCTAGCATCACGTCAGTGATATCAGTTGCAGCTGACCTGAGAATCTTGGTGCCAGTATCGGTATGGCCGGTAAATCCTATTTTTTTCACGTCCGGGTGTTCTACAAGTGAGGCACCGGGCTCCGCGCCACCTGTTACCACGTTTACCACCCCATCAGGGAGTGTATCCTGCCAAATTTCCGCAATCTTGAGCGAGGATAATGGTGCTTCTGGTGCTGGCTTTATGATTACCGTGTTGCCAGCCGCCAGTGGAGGTGCAGTGAAGTCTGCTGTATGCATCGGCGGCCAGTTCCACGGGATAATTGAGCCGACGACACCGTATGGCTCTCGGACGGTGTAATCGAACAGTCCGTTTTTTTCTGGAATCGTGTCTCCGTGGAGTTTGTCAGCAGCTCCGCCGTAGTATCTGTAGGTTTTTATTGTTTCAGTAACATCCGACCGCGACTGGTCTATCGGTTTTCCGTTCTCAAGTGTCTCCAGTTCGGCGAGTGACTCAAACTGTTCTTCTATACGATCCCCGACTTTGTGTAACAGTTCCGCTCGTTCCCGGGCGGTGGTCTGGCTCCACACTTGTTCATACGCGTTGACAGCAGAAGCTACGGCGCGGTTTGTGTCCTCACCGAGTCCGTCTGGCACTGTCGCAATCGTCTCGCGATTCGCGGGATTCTGGACATCGATTGACTCATCAGACTCGCTGTCAACGAACTCTCCGTTGATAAACAGGGCTTCGCTCCCTTCGCGGGCATGCTCTGGAACACAGCTTGGGCTCATCGTTTCTATTATTGGTCAGAAGCTATTAATACTTTCTTGTAACATATTTATATTACTGTAGTTTTAACATTTTGTCGTATCAATCAGACGGTAGACTCGGAAAAAGCCGGACCACTGACTGTGGTTCAGTACAGGTGTCAGCCCTCACCGCGGACGTACGAGTCAAGTAACGCCTTTGGTGCGGCCCCTCCCTCCGTTCTGGCGGCAGCGTAGACGAGCACAATCGTAGTAACGATGTAGGGGTACAGGCTGACTATCGTGGGTTCTGCTAGTACACTGATAACATCGGCGGCGGCTCCGTCGGCACCGACAGCTCGAGTAATATTGAGCTGCTGAGACCGAATCGCAAAGGCTTCGAGTCCCCCGAAGAGCACTGCCCCGAGGACCGCTCGGCTCGGAGACCACTGCGCGAAAATAACAAGTGCAACGGCGATCCATCCTCTGCCAGCGACGATACCAGGAACCCACACCTCCGCAAACGATATTGAAATCTGTGCGCCCGCGACACCGGCTAACGCGCCTCCGGAGAGAACACACGCGTATCGGAGTCGGGACACGTTGATTCCCATCGTGTCGGCTGCTTCGGGATTATCACCGACCGCTGTAATCTTCATACCAGTCTCCGTTTTTTCGAGCACATACCACAGTACCGGAACCAGAAGAAAAGCAGCGTAATCTATCACCGAGTTCGAGAATACTGCTGGTCCAACTACTGGAATCTGCGTCAAAGTATTCCCGACAACTGGGATTGTTACCGGGGCAAGCCCATCTATCGTACTGTCAGTCCACGAGCCTCCAAGAAAGTTTGTCACCGCCACCCCCAGCAAGAAAATCATGATTCCGGTGATGATCTGATTCGCTTTCAGCGAAATACAGAGGACGGCATGGACGAGCGAAATGCCAAGACCAGCCAAGGCAGCGGCGACCAGCCCCACATACGGGTTTCCAGTCACAACCGTCACGGCAAATCCTGACAGTGCGCCAATGAGCATAATCCCCTCGACGCCAAGATTGACGACACCGGAACGTTCCGAAACGATGCCACCGAGCGAAGCTAGCAGCAGCGGAGCGGCTGCTGGAACGGCTGCATCAAGCAACAGTGTAAGAAACCCTGGGTCGCTCATGCCCGCCCTCCTTGTTGAGAGATGCTAATTTGATAGCTGCGCAGCCCTTCGCCAACGATATAGAACAGAATGATCAGTGCCTCAATTACACTCACTATAGACGGTGAAATCGAGGTCTCAACTGAAACACCAGTACTACCGGCAAAGAGTAGGCCAAAAAACAGTGCGGCAACGAGGACGTGAAAGGCACTCCTGCGACCGAGCAATGCTATCGGGATGGCAGTAAACCCATACCCCGGTGAAATGTCTGACTGTAACCGAGCAGAAGTCGACAACTCGATGGCTCCGGCCAGCCCTGCGATGCCACCCGCGATAGCGAACACCGCGATGTACACGTAGCGGGAGCGAATACCCTGAATGCGAGATGAGACTGGGTTCGCACCTACACTGCGGATTTGGAATCCTATCGTTGTTGTTCGGATTGTGGCGTAGATGATGACAACGACAGCTAACGCGATGAAAACCCCGATATGAATGCGGGTATCAGCTATGACGGGGAGTCGTGCTGCTTCCGGAATGAGGTCACTTGCTGGATACCCTGCTCCCGACTGAAGCGGCCCAGTCAACAAATACTCATTTATTCCCGTCGCAACAAACACAAGTAGTAGGCTAGTTATAATCTCGTTTGCGCCAAATCGTGCTCGGAAGTAGCCAGGAATACTCCCCCAGACAACGCCTCCGAGTGCGCTTGTCAGGAGTATAACTGGGATGAATAGCACTCCTGGAACTGAAACGTTGAGCGCGATGACTGTGGCGGTAATTGCTCCAACGTAGAACTGCCCTTCCGCACCGATGTTGTACAGGCCCGCTCTCAGTGGGATATAAACGGCTAATGCGGTGAGAACCAGCGGAACCGTACGAAGAAGTACCAGTGTTTGGCTGCTAAATCTGGTGAGTGGTTCGAGAAACATCAGCGAATAAAACTGTGCAGTCTCTCCACCAGTGAGTTCAATGACGATTGCACCTGCCGCCAAGGCAGAGAGAACGGCAAAGACAGGCATTCCCCGGTCGAACCAGATTGGTACCTCGCCCCGCGGAGTGACGGAGACGTCTATCGAAGACATTCTACGATACGTTCCCGGTCATGCAGTCGCTAATCGTATCTATATCTGCACTTTGCGTGTCCGTGCGATGTGTGATTTCTCCTTCGTACATTGTGAGGATTCGATCGCTCATCTGTAATATCTCATCGACATCATCGGAGACGAACAGTACACCGACGCCATCTTGACGCATCTCTACCAGTTTCTGTTGAACAAACTCCTCTGCCGAAATATCTATGCCGCGGGTCGGATTGTTTGCGACTATCATATCCGGGTCGCAGTCCAATTCACGGCCTACAATCATCTTCTGCATGTTTCCCCCGGACAGACTCTCAGCCTTGCTGTCTACGCCACCGGTCCTGACATCAAACTGGTCGACGATATCTCGTGCGCGCTCAGTGAGTTTCGTCCAGTTGAGTATCCCCCGTTTGCTCAATAGTTTATAATACTTTTTTCCGATATTCATCGTTACAGATAGCTCCGGGGCGCATCCGTGTGTGACCCTGTCCTCCGGAATATATGACATACCGTTGTCAACGCGCCTGCCAGGGTGCGAGTAGGTGACGTCATGACCATTGAGTTCTATCAGTCCGGACTCAGGCTCTTTGACACCGGTTAGACAATCTACTAGCTCCGTGCGTCCGTTACCGCTAATTCCGGCGAGACCAACTATCTCACCCGGATATAATTCTAAGTTGACATGGTTGAGATTACAGGAGCGGGAGGCCGATCGCAAACAGACATCTTCCACTCGCAGGACTGGGTCGGTTGCATCGGAGTCTGCGTCTGGGGATGTGTCCGTTCTAAGATTGTCGTTTCTAATCGAGTTGCCTACCATCTTCTCCGCAACATCGTCCACCGACGTCTCCTCTGTGCTGACCGTATCGATTCGCTGACCATCGCGCAGAACCGTCACTCGGTCTGCGACGGACATTGCTTCTTCTAGCTTGTGCGTGACGATGAGGACTCCATACCCCTTCGCAACGAGCTCACGTAGCGTTGAGAGTAGTTCATCTATGCCACTCGGGGAGAGGGCTGCCGTTGGCTCATCGAGAACAAGATATTCGGATCTGGTAATAACCGATTTTAATATTTCGACCTGCTGTTGCTGGCCGACATCTAATTCGGCCACCGTGTCAGTAGGTGTGATACTGAATCCGTACTGGTCAATAAGATCTGTAAGTTGGGTCTTGACGTCTGAGAGATCTGTGATCGAGTCACGAAACTCATCAGGAATGCTAAGCAGTACGTTCTCAGCGACAGATAGCCGTTCAATCAGTTGAAAATGCTGATGAACCATACCGATGCCGAGTCGTTTTGCGTCGCTAGGTCCAGCCAAGTCGACCGTTTCATCGTTGACTCTGATCTCGCCGGAGTCTGGCGTATATAGACCGTACATGCTTTTCATGAGGGTGCTTTTTCCAGCCCCGTTCTCGCCGAGGAGAGCGTGTACATTCCCACGGCGAAGCGTTAGCGAGATTTCATCGTTCGCAACGATTCCCCCGGGGAAGGTCTTCGTGATGTTGCGTAACTCAATCTGGTCACGGTCACTATCTGTCTCTATATCCCCAGACTCCGTATCTTTATATTTAGACATTGACACCGTCTACATAACTATCTGTACCTTCGTATATTTCCGCACGAGGGTCAGCCTCCTCAAATTCGGACCCGTCCCAGATACTTATCTCGCCATTGGCAATTTTCTCTTTCGTTTCCATGGCCATTGTTTCTACCTCTTGAGAGACGTTTGGACCGAACTCGTCGAATTCGATCATCCCCTCCTCGAAACCGCCATATACGAACTCGGACTCCCACTCACCGTCTCTGACTTGGTTCAATTTCCGGTCGTAATGTGGAGTCCAGTTGCAGACGACTCCGCTCAGGTAGTTTTCACCGCCTTCATCATTCATACTGCCCCACATACCAGTGCCAAAGATGCCTAATTCGTTCGCTGTCTGTGGTGGTGCTGCGGAGTCCGTCACTTGGAAGACGCTACCGGCACCTGATTCTGCCAGGCTTTCAGTTGCTTGCTGCTCTTTGGGTGGGTCATACCACGTATTCACGAACTGTGGGATCGTCGTGGCCTCTGGGTCAACCGACCTTGCACCGAGAGTGAGTGCATTGATGTTACGCTTTGTTAGAGCAATTGGGAACGACCCGATGTAGCCGAGCGACTCTCCATCGTCCATCAACATTGCTGCGGCTTTCCCCAAAACGTATCTCGCTTCCTCTTGATTCGTGTAGAACAGCCCCAGATTCTCGTTCGTTCGGAATCCCGCACAGTTCTCCCAACGGACGTCGGTGAACTCCTGTGATAAGGTAGCCATCGGATCTTGGTAGCCGAATCCATTCCCGAACACGATGTCGACTCCTTCCTGTGCATATCGGCGGAATATGGCCTCAGAATCTTCAACTTCGACCTCGTACGACTGCTGCGTCTCAAGCCAATCGTATCTCTGTTCAACCTCTTTGCGAGCCTCTTCATGTGAATTGATGAACGAAACGCCCTTTGCCACGTCATCGTACACGAACGCAGCAGTTACTGTCTCAGAACTGGAGGTGTTTTCGCCCCCAGTACAGCCAGCTAACCCTGCTAACAAACCGGCGCTGCCGAGCTTGAGTACGTTTCGTCGCGACCGCCTGGAGCTGTTCTCATCTTCGGAGTTATCAATTGTACTATTTTGCACGCTATACAGTTGGTAGTACGGTTATTTAATGTTTCCTAGACTCACAAGGCTCCCACAATGACGCGACTGTGTTTTATTATGTAAAAAAATATTTCTTGGCGAGCACCGTCTTTACGAAGGATTGAATCCTAAGCAGATTGTCCCAATGGTTGTTCGTTTTACTCACACACCGAATCCGGCGACGACTGCCACACGGTTGAGGTTACTCTCAGCCGGTGTCTCCGTCGCGTGCCCGGCAACCGGCGCCCGATCTACTGTCCGGAAGAGCTAGTCTACTGAATCGTGCCAGTTGCTCGTTCCTGCCGCGAGCACAACGCCGCGAACCGAAGCTGGTGGTTGGTCAGCCGTGTCCGAACACCCCAGCGGTTGCTCGACAGGGATGCCGTGGTCAGTCATCACATTCGAGAGTATCACATTTGACGACCGAGACTGACGGATAGCGAACGGAAGCCTCGCCATTCAATACGGGTTTCAATTGACAGCACGCCGTAGCAGCCCACGCGCTATGAGTTGTTTAGATGTTCCACATTGTGGGTCTCGCTTCCACTGACTCGATGTGCGCTTCGGCCAGGGTTTGGTTGGTTTCTTTATTCCACTGTTTCGGTTACCGTGGAGCGGCCACTGAATATCCACGTTCGGACATATTAGTTACATGTCTTCATAACTCCAGGGTCACATCGATTGACCGTGTCATCCTCGTCGAGTGTAGTCCCTTCGTGTGTCGCCGGGTGCCCCCAATTTTTGATGGCTGTGTCAGTATGATCGCTGTTGCAATCCGTAGCGGTACTTTTTATTGAACACAACTGTGGCTGTTCAGCTGTACCCGGGAACTTAGCCGATTTCAGCGCGCTCGGTAACCTTCTCTGCGACTACCGCTGCGCGAGAGAGAATTGAATCGAGACCCTCCTCAAGTGACTGTATAGTCCGGCCGGACATAATGATATTGCCGTCACACATCAATGTGTCCACCTCGAATCCCTGCGCGTTGTGAACGAGTGCAGACACCGGATCAGGATGGGGGGTGAGATGCGGATGATTGAGATCGACGATTGCGATATCGGCCTTTTTTCCGGCCTCAAGAGAGCCGATAGCATCCGCTCGACCAATCGCCTCCGCACCACGCACTGTTGCCATGTCAAACGCCTCCTGTGCAGAGACAGCATCTGTTTCTCGATGGTGTCCTTTATGCCCGCTGGAAGCGAATCGAACGTCGTTGAACATATTTACCGTATCGCTGAGGACTGCACTGTCTGTCCCGAGAGCGACTGTCACATTATTCTCGAGCATCGAGACAACTGGGGCAAAGCCGGTTGCTAATCGCATGTTTGCCATGATGTTGTGTGCGACTGCAGTGTCCGTACGTGCGAGAATCCGAATATCGTAGTCGTCGATTTGGACACAGTGGCCCAAAAGTGCCCGCTCACCTAGATAACCAGCGTTTCGTAAATACTCGACACTTGAGAGAGTGCCATTTTGTTCTTCGATTTCGCTCTCGGCGACGTGTAGCGTCGTCATAACGTCAAAACGCTCTGCCATCTCGTAGGACTCGCGCAACACACGTTTCGAGGCGTTCGGTATCACGACTGGCGCAGGCCAGACTGACTGCCGGCCATCGGCCGTCTGGTGATACTTTTCGATGAGAGATTCGACTTCATCGAGTGCCTCGGCCGTGGAATAAACGTGCTGATCGTCCGGGACGTGATTTGTCTCCGGTTCCCGTGACTTGATGTTTTTCAGAACAGTTTGAAACGCATCGTCAGGTGCTAAGTCATTGACACCAGCAGCGTAGATGTTCCGAATACCAGCTTTATCATAAACCTGTAGTTTGGATTCAATCGTCTCTGTGTCGTCCCAAATAACCTCCGTATGATTCTCAACGAAAGTTGTTATTCCTGACTGTATCGCTTCTGTACAGTAGAGTTTCGCTGCAATCTCCTGCTCGTCCGCATCCATGCGGAGCACACACGGGCGTTTAACATTGTAGAGCCAATCAAACAGTCCACGGTCTGGATTAAACGCGCCTCGAATTAGAATATCTGAAACGTGCGTGTGAGCGTTTATCAGCCCAGGAATAACCGCACATCCGTCGGCATCGATGATTTTGTCCGCGTCATAGTTACTGGTAATGTCTTCTGTAGGGCCTACCGTCACGATTTCACTCCCCTCTACGACTACAGCCCCATCTGTAAGCACTCTGCGCTCAGAGTCCTGCGTTACGACTACTCCGTTCGCGATTATACTGTCAGCCATCACACTCTTCCAATTTTTGTGAACTGTGTGCGCGTATATGTTTTTTCAGGTCCGTGCTAATTTCCACGATATTCAGCCCTTGTTACTCACAGATTATAAATCCCCTGCGGAGTTACAGTGTATGATTTGGTAATTCTTATGTACGGTTGCATCCGTCCGCTCTTGATAGTACTTCTGGCAGGAATTTAATCACGACGGCTCTGGAGTGTAATAATTTTTAACTTTAGCGGTAAAAAGTTTTAAGATGCGTGTCTTCACATGCTATGTATGGGATCATCTAGTAACTCGGAGTACAGTAGTCGCGTCAAGCGTATGATTGAGCAGACGGGCAGCGGGATAGATGAAGGAAGTTTTCCGTTAAAAATATTTAACGATCAAGATATCTACGATGCGGAACTGCGGCGCATTTTTGCACGTTCGTGGGTATATTTAGGTCACATGTCTGAAATTGAGCAGCCCGGTGATTACGTGCGACGGTACATTGGTGAGGATCCGTACATTCTTACCCGGGATGAGACTGGACAGATTCAGGCATTTCTTGACAGCTGTATGCACAGAGGGGCACAGTTCTGTACGGCCGACAAAGGCAACACCTCACACTTTCGGTGCCCATATCATGGGTGGACGTACAGTAACGACGGCACGCTTCAAGGAATGCCAAAAAAGGCTGAAGCGTATCAGGGACTTGACCCTGAGGATGTTGAACTCGAGTCAGCATACTTGGATACGTTCAAAGGACTGATATTTGGACGCATCGTCGACGAGGGCCCGTCGTTGGAGGAGTATCTGGGCGATTTCAAGTGGTATCTTGAGCTCATTTTAGATCCGACCGAGAAAGGAATGACCGTCGTGACTGATGCGCATCGCTGGCAGGCGAACCACAACTGGAAGACGTCAGCGGACAACTTTGGCGGTGATAACTACCACGTCTTCGCCACCCATCAGGCGGCTGAAGAGACTGATGACCTCGATCGGGGGCCATGGAAGAAGCTTCCAGACAACCGGAGAGGAGAATTTAATCACTTAGCTTGTACTGATAATGCAGCTGTTAGTTACCAGATTACGAACGATCGGGAGACATATATGGGATATCCTGATGACATCACGGAGCATTTCAACTCGGATCTCAGCGAGGAACAGACGGAATTGTTCCGGCGGTCGTTGTTCTACTTTGGTACGATATTCCCTAATACAACCGTGGTGCACGCGGTACAGTCCGGTGGCTGGGGTGGCCCGTGGGCTGCGATCCGCAAATGGCAACCTCGCGGGCCGGGCGAGGTCGAAGTTATTAGCTGGTGGTTAGTTCCCGAAGAGTACGAGGATAATGATGCGTTCATGGAGCGATCACACCGTGGGTGGGAGAGCCTCAGCGCAGGGGGCGCTTTTGAGTCGGACGACCTCACAATCTGGGAGGGAATCTCCGAGTCCACGAAGTCAATGACCCTCGATATCCGAGAGTCGAAAGGGAACATGCAGCAGGGAATGGACGGTATGAGCGACGAAGTTGAAATTCTCGAGGACCCAATGCACGGACCGGGGGAGGTGACTACCAACGGCGGGTTCTACGACGAACGAGGGACGCGCACACTACTCAGCAGTTGGTACGAGCAGATGAGCAGGGAAGAAACGGGAGCCAATTCTGGAGAGCAATGAGAGAATCCACTACGCCGCCTCGGTCAGACTCAGTATCGCCCGATACACAACACCGGGTTGAGCAGTTCTTGTACGCTGAGGCTGAACTTCTCGACACGTTTCAGCTAAAGGACTGGCTGGCACTGCTTACCGAAGATATCATGATCAAAGTTCCTATTCGGACCTACACCCACCCCGGTACGGAGCAATCGGAGTTCAGTGAGAACGGATACTATCTCAGAGATAATTACGATATGATTCGTGAGCGGGTCGGTCGGCTAAAAAAGTCATACGCATGGTCAGAGAATCCCCGTTCACGGATTCGTCATGTTATTGGTAACGTCCGTATTACTGAAGTGACTGAGGAGAGTTACACCGTCACGAATAATCAACATGTCTACCGGAGCTACGGGGATACGCCTGAAAACGACACCCTGTCTGCGCGCCGGGACACAGTGCTACAGAGGGGGGAAGCCGGATTTAAGATAGCAGACAGGACCGTCTTCTTTGAAGATAGTATCGTGAGTACAAAAAATATCACCCTCCCACTACTTTAATTACGATGTCACTACAGTACGGCGATTCAATAGAACTGTCCGATGGAACGCATAGTATCCTGGTAGAGAAGGTAGTTTCAAAAGGTGAAAGAGTGAAGATATCTGACGGCACTGACAGTACAAATTTTGATGCTTTATTATTAGAAAGTCTCACGTGGTATCCCGACCGAAGCGTTTTGGCTGCACTATTGGAGGCATCCGATCAGATAGCAGCGGACCCGACGGACCCCAGTGGTGGAACTCCGGTTTCGGATGCGAATATGCTTACTGTGGCGAACGAGTACTCTAGAATCACTATTTCGAAGGTTCAGGATGGGGAGCATGAGGCCCTACGCCTACTCTCTCCAACACAAGAATCAGACATCACACTCGGAGTCAAGACACTACAGACACTTGCTGCGGTCGAAAATACGTTCGTATTCTCGGAATGGTTTCTGAGGCCGTTCGGTCCTGAAGATGAAGATGAAGTAATCGATCCGATGTAACAAATCGGGATATTCTATCTGCTACTATCGAGGTTAATGCAGACTGCGTCGTACCAGAGGAGTTCCTCGGAGGGCATAAAAAAGTTCATCAGTCAGTTCAGAAGTGTATCTCACTCTATCGTGACTCGAGTTGCAACGCTCTCGCCGTGTGCGTTCTTCAGCCACTGTGTCACTACGAGTACAAAACCTATATTAAATTTGATAGCCAACTCTCACACCTCGCGCTCGGTGGACTGCAACCGTTCGATACCCCTCAATCTTAAACTGACGCAATTCAGTCGCTCCGAGACGCAGTCGGAGGCCATCGGTATATCCACGCTTTCGGCATCGGAACAGCTCTCCAGATGGTATGCGCATTGCGGTCAAAGGGTCATTCGTCGATTCAATCGACATTTCAACTCCCGAACGAGCCATCAAGAATGGCAATCACCCAGACAAAACATGGAACCAGATTGATTTCGAATTCCAGTAGGGCGAAGATAGCTCCACTGTCAGAAGACAGTACTCACAAGCAGTCCTATCACGACTGCAGGATTAGGTAACTGTTTCAAAAGGGCGTGAATAGACTGTTCGGACTCAGAAGCGATCAGAGCCATCGGAGCGGTCGCTGCGCTGATCGCCGTGGTCGTTCAAGTGTTCCGGTAGCACTACCGCCACAGCTATTGGCGCTATCGTCGCAGTCTCGACTCTCGGATGGACACTGTATGGAATTTACTCCGATATGGCAGTGTAACGATAGCTGGATTCAACTGGAGGCGCTAAGTCCCCTTCCCTCAGCGGATGCCGGCCGAACGGGAGGCGCATGGAGAGGATACAGCACCTATTTTCGGCTACTTCATCGGGTATTGCCGTCCAGAAGCTGGCCGAAGTTACTGGAAACGAACATGACGCTGTGCGTCCCTAGCGTTAGTACTGATTCGTTCACTGATGATCTCGGGGTCGGTCACGAACAGAATCGAGGCCCGTCCCTTCTCGTCCGGCATCGGTGCCGTGTCGTCGGTCAGGGCCATCGCCACGGTTCCACTGTCCAGCCAGAGCGGACTGTTGAACGGCCCTCGCTCAACTGAGACCGTCTTGATGTTGTCGTACGGAACCGACCACTGGGGCTCTTCGAGACGCCGGTCGTACGCGACCACGGCGGAGTCGTAGAGCCGATACTCGATCTCGCCGAACGTCAGCGCCATATGAACTGTGCTCAGCAGCCAGAACACGATAGCCGAGACGACCACGCAGACGACGACCACTTGGAATGTCCGCGACCCGTTAGCGGCGGCGAGCGTCCCCGGAACGAACACGAACAGGAATCCCATCACCCGAAGGCTCAGTCCGGGGCCGCTGAACCGGCCGTCGACGACGCCGCCGGTTGTGAGCGCATTGAGAAATCCCGCCGCGGCAACCGACCGTGCCACTGGCTCGGTCGTCTCGTGTGGCTGCCCGTCCGGTATTGAGGGCAGACTGGGCGTTGCAGCTGGTCGCTCATCCGAAAGTATCGACACAACGCGACCGAGCGTGTCACTTCGGTCCGACAACGGACGGGACGCGCGAATCCCATAGCCGATACGGAGCAGTATCAGCACAGAGACAGCGAAGACAACTGTGTTTACTCCCTCCGGTTCCGCCGGTACGCTGGTGGTAAAGTCGGCCGCGATGTACAGCAGTGGCGCGTACACGAGCACTGCTAGCTGTCTCTTTCTGGCGAGAAATCCGGTCTCGCGAGCGTTTTCAACGCCGTTTCGGTCGACGTGATCCGTGTAGATCAACCACGACTTCGTCGCTGCCGCGACTGTCGCTCCCGCGAGTACGAGCGGCGTCATCGGATCAGTCCAGAACCGCTCGGGGATACTCACAACGAGTACGACACCCGTGCTGAGAGCCGAGGCGAGCAGTATCGACAGACTAAACAGCACCGTTGGAAGACTTCGCAGATATATAGGCGGCAGAGATGCGGAGACATCCAGCGTGCCGCGTTTGTACTGGAGCAACCGGAACGGCGGAACGGCCTGCGGCGGATCCACGACCGTCGTCTCGCCCCCGACAAGCTGCCGTACCATCGTTCGGGCGATCACGAAACCGAGGTCAATCCAGTAGACGATGGCAACAGCTACGAGCGAGAGCGCACCGTACACCGGAACCGTCGCTACTGCTACCGCTTCGACACAGAGCGTCGCGAGAACGACTCGCCAGCGCCGTCCCATGTGTACATGACAGTTCCGACACAAAGTAATACTTTCAGTACAGACTCATTCGTTCGGCGCTGTCCAGTGGAGCGAGTTTGAAAGGTGAGGTGGCTGTAGCGAGACGTGCCTATACAACTTACAGACCTCCTCAGCGAGACTTAGGTGACATCCTCGCCTGGTCCAAACAACGGGGCTTCCTACGGGAGTAGATTTATTGTTAATGTTTACCAAAGATTAGGGGATGTCCGCGGACAAGCACCAACCAGAAATACTGGCGATTGACGCAGGCGGGACGCTGACGGACACCATCGTCATCGACGCCGATGGCGGGTTCACCGTCGGCAAAGCACAGACAAGCCCGAAGACGAGGCGGAGGGCTTTCGCAACTCCATCGACGACGGACTGGGGTACTGGGACATCTCCCCCGACGATGCGTTCCCGTCCCTGACTGCGGGAATCTACTCAGGGACGGCGATGCTGAATCGACTGCTGGAACAGGAGGGTG
>NZ_JAQCNH010000024.1 GCF_028275115.1 Halorientalis sp.
TTTTATACCATCTGTTGCAGAGACCTGCTCGATTGTATCAAGTCGAATTTGGTCCGGCGATCGGAACCCGCGTGCGAAATTCACTACCCGGAGCACGAGCATCGATCCACCAACGGCAGCGATGTGGAGGAAGTTACCATCGCGGACCGTGCTGAGTACCCACCAGACGCCGATTGGAAGCGCAAGCGCGTAGGCGACAAGGGCAGTATTAGACCACCACGTTCCGCGCTGGCAATAGTCTCGGTAGAGTGATTTAGCATACCCCAAAAAGGACTCCTCGAAGTACACGTACTCCTCAGTGAACCGTACTGTACCGCGTTTCGTCGGGAACGACTCGATAGAAGGCATACGTCTTCGCCCCTGACTACTCAGAGAGGTCCGCATAGAGTCGAGTGAGCCCACACTCCGGACAAAGACAGGCAGAAAGTGGAGTTTGATACCCGACGCCGAGGCGGTCGAGGATACCGCCGTCTCTCTCAGTTTCGATGTACAGGTCACCGACGCCCTCAGCGGTTACGTTCGTCTGTTCCATCTGGACATCACAATCCGGACAGGGTCGCTCGCGCATGACTCAGTATCGTGCTTCGCTGGTCATACTCAAAAATACCTGGCCGCTGTTTCATCGGCCGAAGTGCTACTATCGGTGTCTCTCTCCGTTGAATCCACCTTCTGTATTCGCCACACCGTTACTATCACCTGCTGAGGGGTTCGACAAGACCGATACTGGAGGAACACGTCGGACAGGACCACTCGGACGGTCGTGGACTGTCGATAGCGGAATCGCCCCATGTCCTCAATGGCGGCCCGGTGGCCCTCGGTCACGACGGTCCCGTTCAGCGGCACGTCGTACGGGCGGCTGTCGGTCACGTTCGACACAGCCGCCGGGGACTGTGTCGGCGTCCCGGTGCCACCGGGCCGCCACATCCCGCCAGGGCCACCATGGTGGCGAGCGAACACAGAGCGACCACGTAACGGTTTAGGTCCGCTCACGGGACAGCACCCGTATTGAAACGGGCGGCTTCGGCCCGCTGGTGAAGGGGAGTAAAGTGCCGGCGGCTCCAACTCAGGCACAATGGACATCAAGGATAGCGTTCACGACCACGTCGAGGTGCGTGGGGTCGCGATGGACCTGCTCGATACGCCGCCGGTCCAGCGGCTCCGGCAGGTCCGTCAACTCGGCACCGTCACGCTGGTCTATCCCTCCGCGAACCACACGCGCTTCGAACACAGCCTCGGCGTCTATCACCTCGCTGACGAGGCACTGGCGCAGCTCAACGTCGAGGGCCAGCAGGCAGAGCGGGTACGCGCCGCCGCCCTGTTGCACGACGTGGGCCACGCACCGTTCAGCCACAACGTCGAGTCGGTCGTCCACCGCCACACCGGAAAGTGGCACGACGACGTCCACGAACTGCTCGAGTCGGGCGCGGTCGCAGCGGTCCTCGCGGAACACGACCTCGACCCCGACGCCGTGGCCGACCTCGTGGCGGGGGACGGCAAATTCGGCCAACTCGTCTCGGGCGAACTCGACGTGGACCGGATGGACTATCTCGTCCGCGACGCCCACCACACGGGCGTTCCCTACGGCACCATCGACCACGAGCGACTGGTTCGGGAACTCTCATTCGTCGACGGCGAACTCGTCCTCGCGGAGGGGAACGTCCAGACCGCCGAGAGCCTGCTGGTCGCCCGTGCGCTGATGACGCCGACGGTGTACAGCCACCACACCGCACGGATCGCAAAGTCGATGCTCCGGCGTGGTGCCGAGCGCCTGCTGGACGAGACCGACACGACCGCCGAGGAGATGCGCCGGATGGACGACCACGACCTGCTCGTCGGCCTGCGTCGGTGTGACGCCACCGCCGAGACCGCTCGCCGACTCACGGAACGCGACCTGCTCAAGCGGGCGGTCTGGGCGGAGATGGGCGACGTGTCGGCGGACCTGCTCGAACGCTCTCACACGGAGACGGTCGAGGCCGAGCGCGACATCGCCACCGACGCCGAGGTCGAACCCACGGACGTGATCCTCGACGTGCCCGGCCGTCCCGAAATCGAAGAGACGACAAGCCGCGTCGTCGTCAACGGCGAGGTTCGTCCCCTGGGCGACCAGTCGACACTCGTCGGTGCGCTCCGCGCGGTCCAGAAAGACCAGTGGCGACTCGGCGTCTACGCCCCCGAGGACGTCACCGAACGCGTAGGCCACGCCGCCAGCCGCGTTCTCGGCCTCGATATCGACGGCTCGCTCGTCAGCGACACGCGCCCCGGCGTTCACACCACGCTCGACGACTTTTGAGCCGAGTTTCGACAACGTGCGCCGGGCCGTCCTCGAAACAACGGACCGACGAGGTGACCCCGGCCGCTTCTCAGTTGCGGTTAAACCGCCCGACAGCGAAGTTTGTGACTAGATAACAATGTACAATCGAATTCTCCTCCCGGCGGACGGGTCGGCGGAGATGGAGGACGGTATCGACCACGCGGCGGCGCTGGCGGCCCGGGACGACGCCCCAATCCACGCGTTGTACGTCGTCGACGCGGGGAGTTTCTCCAGTCTGCCGATGGAGACCGGCTGGGAGGGAGTCTCGGAGTTGCTGTACGAGGAGGGGGCGGCGGCGTTGGACGGGGTCGAGCGCGTCGTCGGTGACCGTGCTCCGGTCGAACGCAAAGTCACGGAGGGCAAACCGAACACGACTATCGTCGAGCACGCGTCCGAAGCCGACTGTGACCTGATCGTGATGGGAACACACGGACGGGGTGGCATCGACCGTCTCCTGCTCGGGAGCGTCGCGGAGCGCGTCGTCCGGTGCTCGACCGTTCCGGTAATAACGCTCCGCATCGAAAGACGACCCACCGCCAAGCGGGAGCGAGAGCCCGAGGTGAACGCCTAAGCTGGCCGGAGGTGTTCGCAGTCGCCCGCGTTTACACGGACGGTCCCGTCGTCGGTTTCGACAACGAGCGTTCCAGGGAACTCGACGTCCACCGCTTCGCCGACGATTTCGCCACCAGGCGTGTCGACCCGAACTCGTCGGCCCAGCGTGTCCGCTAGGTCCCGCCAGGCCGGCACCACGGCATCCAGCTCCGACCGCAGGTCGTGGAACTCCTCCAGTACGCGCTGGGTGAACACTCGCCGGTTCACGTCCCCGCCCTCCTCGCGGAGGCTGGTCGCGTCCGCGACGAGGTCGGCGGCGTCGACGTTGGCGTTGATTCCGATGCCGACGACGATCCACGCGACCCGGTCCGCCTCGCCCTCCATCTCCGTGAGGATGCCTGTGAGTTTCCGCTGGTCTCCGTCGCCGTCCGGGACCAGCACGTCGTTGGGCCATTTGATCGCCGCGTCGACACCGGCCTCGCGGGCCGCACGGGTGGTCGCCACGGCGGCCGCGAGCGTGAACGCGGGCGCGTCTGCGGGCGGCACTGTCGGCCGCAGAAGAATCGAGAGCCAGATGCCGCCGGCGGGGGCAGCCCACTCGCGATCCAGTCGCCCGCGACCACCGGTCTGTTCGTCGGCCAGCACGACCACGTCCTCGCGGCCCTCGGCGGCGAGTTCGCGGGCACGGTCGTTGGTACTCTGAATCGTGTCGTGGTACGCCACGTCGAACGGCGCGTCGAGCCCGAATGCGACGGCTTCGCCGCCGAAATCGGGGGTCGAGACGAGTTCGTAGCCGTCGCCACCACCGTCGATCGAGAAGCCTGCCTCGCGGAGCGCCTCGATGTGTTTCCAGACCGCGGCGCGTGACACGTCGAGTCGGTCGGCGAGTGCCGGTCCCGACACTGGCCCGTCGGCGATGGCGTCGAGAACGCGGTGGCGCGTGTCCTGCATACCTGCATCTTCACCCCACGGATAGTAAGTGTTCGGCGAGCGTCGCCATTCGTGTTCGACCGGTCCGGCCGGATTTATACGCGCTGGAGCACAATCCTAGCCATGCGTTACTTCCAGAACCTCTCGGTCGGCGAATCGGACACTTTCGGTGAGCGGGCACTCACCGAGGCGGAAATCGTCGCGTTCGCAGAACAGTGGGACCCCCAGCGGTTTCACGTCGACGCGGAGGCTGCGGCCGACTCGGTCCACGGCGGCCTCATCGCTAGCGGTCTTCACACGATCGCGGTCGCCATGCGCCACTGGGTCGACGGCTGGCTATCCGACGTGGCCAACCGTGGTGCCCGCTACATCCAGCGCGTCGAGTTCCACCGGCCGGTCCGACCGGGGGACACGCTCGTCGTGAAGGGCGAACTGCTCGAGAAGACGGTCCCGGACCACACTGACGACCACGGCTACGCCGACTACAAGCTCTCAGCGCACGTCGACGACGAACCCGCAATGACGATGGTGACCGACCTAGTCGTCCGGCAGCGCGGCGACTGAGGGCAGCCGTTCAGTCGATCACGACCAGCAGGTCGCCCATGTCGACGCTCTCGCCCTCTGCGATGGCGACCTGCTCGACCGTGCCGCCAGCGGGCGCGACGATGTCGTTTTCCATCTTCATCGCTTCCAGCACGCAGATCACGTCGCCGGTGGCTACCTCGTCGCCCTCGGCGATGTCGACCTCCAGGATGGTCCCCTGCATTTCGGCGGTGACCTGCTGGCCCTCGGCCGTTGCGGATTGTCCACCGCCACCGCTGCCGCTACCGCCGCCACCCGATCCGCCGGAGGGGCGCTGCGGTTGGGTCCCGCCGCCACCGTTGCCGGTGCTGTTCGGAATTGGCGGTGCACCCCGTTCTTCGAGGTTGACACTGAACCGCTTGCCGTTGACCTCGACGGTGAACTCCCGTTCGACGACCTCCTCGTCCTCGGTGTCGCTGCCGCCGTCGTCGGTCCCCCACCGTTCCTGGGCCTCGTCAATACGCTCGGGGTCGAGTTCCTCGTCGAGATACTTCGTGTGATGTTTGCCGTTCACGAACGCCTCGTCGGTGAGCATCAGCCGGTGGAACGGGATGATTGTCGGGATACCCTCGACGTCGTACTCCCCGAGAGCTCGTTGTGAGCGGGTGATACACTCCTCGCGGTCCGACCCGTAGACGATTAGTTTCGCGATCATCGAGTCGTAGTCGGTCACCAAGTCGTCGCCCTGCCGGAGCGCGTCGTCCATCCGAACGCCGATCCCGCCCGGCGGGTCGTACACGTCGAGCGTGCCGCCCGTCGCCGGCGCGAAGTCCTCGGCGGCGTTTTCGGCGTTGATGCGGAACTCCATGGCGTGGCCCTCGACCTCCACGTCGTCCTGCGCGAAATCGAGTTGCTCGCCCGCCGCGACTCTCAGCTGATGTTTCACGATGTCGATGTCCGTTATCTCCTCCGTGACCGTGTGTTCGACCTGGATACGCGTGTTCACTTCGAGGAAATAGAAGTCCGCGTCCACACCCAGCACGTCGTCGGGGTCGCGGTCAGGGTCCTCCTCGACGAGGAACTCGACGGTCCCGGCGTTGTAGTAGTCCGCGGCGTCGACGCCCCGGCGTGCCGCCTCGCCGATCTGCTCGCGCAGTTCGTCGTCGAGGGCGGGACTGGGGCCCTCCTCGATGACCTTCTGGTGCCGGCGCTGGAGCGAGCAGTCCCGCTCGCCCAGATGCCGGACGTTCCCGTGGTGGTCGGCGATGATCTGGACCTCGATGTGGCGCGGGTCCTCCAGATACCGCTCCAGAAAGACCGAATCGTTGTCGAAGTACGCCTCGCCCTCGCGTTTGGCGCTCTCGAGTTGCTCGTCGATTTCGCTTTCCTCGCGGACGATTTTCATGCCGCGGCCGCCACCACCACCCTCGGCCTTGATCGCGATGGGGTAGCCGTGTTCCTCGGCGAACTCTCGGACGGCATCGGGTTCCTCGATCGGGTCGGTCCCGGGAATAATGGGCACGTCGGCGTCGCTCATCACGTTACGAGCCTTTGTCTTCTCGCCAAGTCGTTCCATCGCGTCGCCGGTGGGACCAACCCAGACGACGTCCTCCGTGGCTTCGACCTTGCGGGCGAACTCCGCGTTCTCCGCGAGGAAGCCGTAGCCGGGGTGGATGGCGTCGGCGTCAGCATTCCGTGCGGCCTCGATAATCGCCTCGTGGTCGAGGTACGAGTCGGCCGCACGGGCCGGGCCCACGTTGTACGCCTCGTCCGCGTACCGCACGTGTCCCGAGTGCTTGTCCGCCTCGCTGTAGACGGCCACCGTCTCTATACCCAGTTCCTCACAGGCACGCATCACCCGGACCGCAATCTCTCCCCGGTTCGCGACCAGCACCGTGTCGAACATACCATCTGTACCGGAGGTCGGCTTATAAAGGTATGCGCACGCGGCAAAGGAAAACCGGCGTTGGTCGGTCTGTATAAACGACCCAACACGCGAGCCCGAAAGCGGTTTCTCGGGGCAGGTGAATCCTGTCGATATGGAATACGTTATTATCGAGGAACTGTGCACGTTCTCGCACCCCTTGGACGCGACCGACGGCGCACAAACGCTGGCGGACGCGCCGGGCACGACCGACGTGGCAGTGGACCACATCACGCTGGCCCCGGGCGAGGCCCCCGAGGTGGCTACCCCACACACCTCGACCAGGAGGGGATTTTTACGTGCTGGAGGGGGCCGTGACGTTCGACACCGACGAGGGGGCACAGGCGGTCGCGGCCGGCGAGGTGGTCCGCTTCGCTCCCGGTGACTACCACCACGACGAGAACGAGAGCGACGAGACGGTGAGTGTGTATGCCACACTGGTCGTTCGGGTCTCCGGGCGACTTTTGTTACTCCCGTCGGAACCGTCGTCGCGTGACGAACAACTCTGCCGTTCCGCCGGCACGGTCGGTCTCGACGTACGTCGAGGAAGGCGCGCGTATCGCCGCAATCCTGCTGGTCTGGGGGCTCGTCTCCCTTCTTTTCGCGTTCGGCCTCACCGAACTCGGCGTTTTCGGCCGCGTCTTCTGGGTGCTCGGCGGCGTCTTCGCGCTCACGGGCCTCCTCAACGCCGTGCTGTATCTCTGTTACCGGACGGTCGACTACGCACAGCGCGGGGGCTGATTCACATTCGATCCGTGCGACCCGCCGCCGTCCAGGGGTCGTCCGGGGCCTCGGTCGGAACGCGGACGGAGCGCCGTCGCTTGCGTGCCACTTTGCTGGCGAACGTCCACTTGCCGTCGGCCCAGTTTGGACTGCTGTCACCGTCGGCGGCGGCCGCCGCGAGTTCCTGGTCCCGCATGTGCGCGCCGATGGCGGCGGCGACGGCGGCCGCTTCGTCGGCGTCGGCGTCGTCGGCCAGCGCCGCCTCTACCGCGGCGAGCAGCCTCTTTTTTTCGGCCTGTGCCGGGGCGTTCTCGTCGGCCATCTCAGAGCGGGATGTTGCCATGTTTGCGGTCGGGCGTGTTCTTTCGTTTCCCCCGGATCATCTCCAGGTCGGTGATGAGTCGGGCGCGCGTGTCCTGCGGTTCCAGTACGTCGTCGACGAAGCCGCGTTCGGCCGCCGTATACGGATTGGCGAAAGCGTCGCGGTACTCGTCGATGAGCTGCTGCCGGCGGGCCTCTACGTCCGCTGCACTCTCGAGTTCGTCGTCGTAGAGGACGTTCACCGCACCTTTCGGTCCCATCACGGCGATTTCGGCGGTCGGCCAGGCGTAGTTCATGTCCGCCTCGATGTGCTTCGAGGCCATCACGTCGTAGGCCCCGCCGTAGGCCTTCCGGGTGATTACCGTCAGCAGGGGTACGGTCGCTTCCGAGTACGCGTAGAGGAGCTTCGCACCGTGTTTGATGATGCCGTCGTGTTCCTGGTCGGTGCCGGGCATGAACCCGGGGACGTCCACGAACGTGAGGAGTGGGATGTTGAACGCGTCACAGAACCGGACGAAGCGTGCGCCCTTGACCGAGGCGTCGATATTCAGCGTCCCCGCGTTGACGTGTGGGTTGTTCCCGACGACTCCCACCGAATGCCCGTCCATCCGGGCGAACCCGACAGTGAGGTTGCGCGCGAACATCTCGGCCACCTCGAAAAAGGAACCTTCGTCGACGATTCGGGCGACGACGTCGCGCATGTCGTAGGGCTTCTGTGGCTGGTCTGGGACGATGTCCATCAGATCGTCGGGTTCCCGTTCCGGGTCGTCCCACGGCTCGACACGGGGTGGGTCTTCGACGTTGTTCTGTGGGAGGAAGGATAGCAGATAGGCGATATCGTCCAGCGCTTCCTCCTCGGCGGCGGCGGTGAACTGTGACACCCCTGACTCCGTGGCGTGGGTCTGTGCCCCGCCGAGTTCCTCGAAGCCCACTTCCTCACCGGTGACCGTCTCGATCACGTCCGGCCCCGTAATGAACATGTGGCTGGTGTCCTGGACCATCAGGATGAAGTCCGTGATGGCCGGTGAGTACACCGCGCCGCCCGCACAGGGACCCATGATCGCCGAAATCTGGGGGACGACACCAGACGCGAGCTGGTTGCGGTGGAAGATGTCGGCGTACCCGGCCAGCGAGTCGATGCCTTCCTGGATGCGCGCACCGGCCGAGTCGTTGAGGCCGATTATCGGACAGCCGGTCTCGATGGCCTTGTCCATAATCTTACACACCTTCTGTGCGAAGGCCTCACCGAGCGAGCCGCCCATCTGGGTAAAGTCGTGAGCGAAGACGAACACCTTGCGGCCGTCGACCTCGCCGTAGCCGGTGACGACCCCGTCGCCGGGCATCTCCCGCTCGTCCATCTCGAAGTTCGTCGAGCGGTGTTCCCGGAGGGTGTCGACCTCGTTGAACGAGCCCTCGTCGAGGAAGTGATCGACGCGTTCGCGTGCGGTCATTTTTCCGCGGTCGTGCTGGGCCTCGATGCGGTCTTCCCCACCGCCGAGTTCAGCTTCGCGTTTGCGTTCACGAAGTTCTTCGACGCGGTCCTCTATCGTCATCGCGTATCACGTCCCCGGTCGTCCATTCTGACAGTGAACACGAAGCGGGGTAAAAAATGTTTTCCGGAGTAGGGAGGCTCGACTGAGAGGAGAGCCTTCGTGATAGCGAGCGGGGAGTGAAACGACCCGCGAGCAGGGAGGCCGAGCGACAGGAACGCTTAGGCCGGCGGGTGCCCTGAGCCGAGTTATGACAGGGCAGTTGCGAGCCGGGCAGTTTCGGGCGGTGCTCGACGGCGAGGGAATCGTGGCGTTGCCGGGCGTTCACGACGCCCTCTCGGCACGCCTGGCGGAGCGGGCCGGGTTCGAGGCCGTCTTCACCTCGGGGTTCGGCATCGCCGCCTCGACGCTGGGGCTCCCGGACCTCGGGATGCTGTCGATGGCCGAGAACGTCGACCGGATCGACCGGATCGCCGGCAGCGTCGACGTGCCACTGGTCGCGGACGCGGACACGGGCTACGGGTCGGCCGTGAACGTCCGGCGAACGGTCGGTGAGTGTCTCGACGCCGGCGTCGCAGGGATCATTCTCGAAGACCAGGCGTGGCCCAAGCGGTGCGGCCACATGGACGAGAAACGCGTCGTCCCGGCCGCGGAAGGGGTCCAGCGGATTCGCGCCGCCGCCGACGTTCGCGAGGAGCGCGACGAGGACCTCGTGATCGTCGGCCGCACCGACGCTCGCGCGGTCCACGGACTGGACGACGCCATCGAGCGCGGTCGGGCCTACGCCGACGCCGGTGCGGACGTGGTCTTCGTCGAGGCACCCGAATCGCGGGCGGAGTTGGAACGCGTGGCCGGTGAAATCGACGCACCCACGTTCGCGAACGTGGTCGACGGCGGGAAGACACCGGAACTCTCGGCGGACGAGCTGGACGAAATCGGCTTCGACATCGCCGTCTATCCGCTGTCGGCGCTGTTCGCGGCCACACGGGCGATGCAGGACGCCTACGAGACGCTGGCCGAGGCGGGCACGACCGAATCCGTCGACGGTGTCTCATTCGAGGCGTTCGAGGAGGTGGTCGACGCCGACGGGTACCGGGAGCTAGAGCGGCGGTACGCGCCCGAAGAGTGAGTCACGACTGGCGCCGACGGACGCGCTGTTCCCGAGCGAGGTCCCAACATCCGGGACCCGAACTCTCGAATGAAACCGGTTCGTGGAGAATCCGCTCTCGTATGTACGAGACGGGACTCGTGCCGACGGACAGGAGCAAAGTCGCCGCGGGCGCGCCGGTGCTGGCCGTGCCGCAGGCCTGACCCTCTCTCACCGAGCTTCCCGGGCGCGTTCGAGCGACCAGAAGAAGCCGAAGTAGGCGACGATACCGGCGAGCATGAACAGGTAGTAGGCCCACTGTGGGCCGTCGACGACGGTGAAGAACACCTCGACCAGCGTCACCCACGCCAGAGCGAACAACAGGTCCGAGACCATCCCGGAGCGGTGTTCGCGGACGTGGTCGCGGATGGAATCGACGATACTCACGACCGGTCACCTCGGAGCGAGGGCGTGTGCAGCTGTGTCATGCTCGGTGGTAAGGGGTGGTGTGGCTATTCCGCTTGTGCTTCGTCTTCGTCGTCGCCGTGGACGTCCACGACGAGGACCGGGAGCCGGGTCCGGCGCAGGACCTTCTCGGTGACGCTCCCGAGGATGACCCGCGAGAGCCCGGACCGGCCGTGGCTCCCCATGACCACGAGGTCGATGTCGCTGTCCTCGACGAACTTCCGGATGGCGCGGGCGGGCTCGCCGATACGCATGTGCTCCTCGACAGGCAGGCCGTGTTCTGCGGCGGCGTCGGCGACGTACCCCGTCGCCTCGTCGGCTGATTTCTTGATTTCGGGCGCGTCTTCGAGGTTGCCCTGCCTGAGCCGTTCGACCTGTTCGGTCCCCAGCGAGTAACTGGTCGCGTCCACGTCCACGACGTAGAGGACGTGGACCGTCGCGTCGTACTTCGAGGCGACGTCGACCGCCTGGTCGACCGCATACCGCGCTGTCTTGCTCCCGTCTGTGGGAACGAGAATGTCGTCGTACATTGTGTCAGTCGTCCGCGGGGGTCTGGCCCCCGTCGGCGCTCACGACGTCTTCGGCGGTCTCTTGCTGGCGCATCGGCTTCGGGCTGTGACACTGCCGGACCATCTTCTTGGTCTTCGCCGGCGGTTCGGTGGTCGCCAGGGAGACGACGATGGTGACGGCGAACACGAGCGGTGTCCCGGGCAGGGCCGCACCGATAGCGGGCACGAACTCGCCGTACACCTCGCTGAACGGGAAGATGAGGTCGTTGACGACGGCGAGAATCCAGATAGTCAGGCCGGTCGTCATCCCGGCGAGTGCGCCCTGTCGGTTCGTGTTCTCCCACCAGAGACCGAGGAAGAACATCGGGAACAACACGAGCGCCGCGAGCGAGAACGCGAGCGCGACGAGTTCGCCGATCAGCGCCGGCGGGTCGAGTGCGGTGAGCGTCACTAACGCGCCCATTCCGACGATGGTCGCCCGACCGAGCAGAATCTGCTGGCGCTGGGTCGCGTCAGGGTTGATCAGCTCGGTGTAGATGTCGTGTGCGACGGCCGAGGAGGCCGTGATGAAGAGGCCGGCCGTGGTCGCAATCGCTGCGGCCATCGCACCGGCCGCGACGAAGCCGACGAGCCACTGAGGCAGGTTGGCGAACTGCGCGGCCAGCACGACGATGACGTCACCCTCGGCGCCCGACATCCCGCCGGCCTCGACACCGGCGAAGACGGCATCGGGCGAGATGTTGTTGACGGACGAGAACAGGTCGACGCCGAGCGCGGCCATCGCGGGGGCCGACCAGTAGAGGAGCATGATGAAGAACAGTCCGGAGACGGTCGACCAGCGGGCGGTCCGCTCGTTCTGAACCGTGTAGAACCGCACCAGGACGTGCGGGAGCCCGCAGGTCCCGAACACGAGCGAGAACGCGGTTCCGACCCAGACGTAGAACGGAGCGTTGGCGAACGGCTCCGAGAACTGTGTCGACAGGTCGCTGATCATCGCACCGTACTGAATCTGGGGCAGGATCATCCCCTGGTGGTACCAGCCCACTGCGAAGACACCCACCAGGAACGCGACGATGAGAATCACGTACTGAACGGCCATCCCCTTCGTCGCGCCGAGCATCCCCGAGAGCGCGAGGTAGCCGACCGTAATCGACATCATTAGGATAACCATCGGGACGAACTCGAGGCCGAACACGTACTGACCGACCAGCCCCATCCCGCTGGCCTGCCCGACGGAGTAGACGTACGCGATGAGTAGAGTCGTGAACGCAGCGATGGCGCGGGCGGTCGAGGAGTTGAACCGGTCCCCGACGAAGTCGGGTGCGGTGTACTTCCCGAACCGGCGCATCTGCGCGGCCAGGAAGATGAGCAGGACGAAGTAGCCCGTCGTCCAGCCGACGACGAACGCCAACCCGTAGAATCCCGACAGCGCGATCAGACCGGCCAGGCCGAGGTACGACGCGGCCGACATCCAGTTGGCACCGATCGCCATCCCGTTCTCGATGTAGCCGATGCCGCGTCCAGCGACCCACATTCCTTCGGTATCGGCGACTTTGAAGAGGTACCCGATAGCCAGGAACGAGGCCATCATCAGGAAGACGATAGCCGCGCCGAGCGGCTTGAACGAAATGTTGAGCGCCTCCGCCTGAAGCGGCAGAATCATTCTTGCACCCCGCCGTCGGTCGCCGTTGCTTCGTCGGCCCCGCTCGGTGCTTCCGTCACGGTCGCCGTGTTGATGCCGTACTTCTCGTCGAGTTTGTCACGCCGGTTGGCGTAGATGGCCGCCAGAACCAGCGAACTGGTCGGGGCGAGAAAGCCGACCATGAAGTAGTGTGCCGGGAAGCCCAGAATCGAGAACGAGGTCATCATCTCCGGGGCGAGGAAGGTCGCAGTGACCGGACCCCACGTAGTGAGGACCCAGGCAATGAAGCTTCCCCAGACCAGTTTCAGGTGGTCCCGCATGAACCTCGTGCTGGGTTTGAGGAGGTTGACTTCGCTGTCGAGGTAATCGGTCTGGCGGTGGGCCTGCGCGGCCTGCGTCACCGTGCCGCCGTCTGTCTCGGCCACCGGAGCGTCGTCGTCTCCGGCCGCCGCCCTGTCCGTCGAATTGTGCGTGTCTTTCTCTGTCATATTTCGGTGGTATGGTGGTGTCTTCAGTAGCTCGTGTCGGTGGTGTCGTGTGTGGGTGGAGTGGATAGCGCCGGAGTTCTCAGTCGTCGCTGACTTTCCCGGCGATATCGTCGACGACTTCGGGATTACGGAGCGTGCTCGTGTTCCCGAGTTCGTCGCCGTTGGCGATATCTTCCAGCAGACGACGCATGATTTTGCCCGAGCGTGTCTTCGGGAGTTCGGGCGAGAAGATGACCGCCTCGGGCCGAGCGATGGGGCCGATGGCGTCCTCGACGCCTTCGACGACTCGCTCGCGGAGGTCGTCGTCACCCTCGTAGCCGTCCTCTGTAATGGCGTACGCGTAGACCGCCTCGCCTTTGATATCGTGGTCGCCGCCGACGACCGCGGCCTCGGCGACGCCCTCGACGCCGACGATGGCGCTCTCCAACTCCATCGTGCCGAGTCGGTGGCCCGAGACGTTGATGACGTCGTCGACGCGGCCGAGCACCGTAATGTAGCCGTCGTCGTCGATCTTCGCGCCGTCCTCGGGGAAGTAGACCCACTCGCCGGCCGCCTCGTCGGAGTACTCCTCCCAGTACTCGTCGATGAATCGGTCGTCGTTGTGATACAGGGTCCGCAACATACCAGGCCACGGCTTGTCGACGGTGAGGTAGCCCGCTTTGCCGGGTTCGACGTCGTCCCCGTTCGTGTCCACGACGTTGGCGCTGACTCCTGGCAGGGGCGGCCCGGCCGAACCGGGCTTCATGTCGCCGACGCCCGGAAGCGTCGTAATCATCATGCCGCCGGTCTCGGTCTGCCACCAGGTGTCGACGACCGGGCAGGACTCGTCGCCGATGTGTTTGTAGTACCACTTCCACGCGCGCGGATTGATCGGCTCTCCCACGGTGCCGAGCAGGCGCAGACTCGACAGGTCGTGTCGAGCGGGGTAGTCCTCACCCCACTTCATGAACGCCCGGATCGCGGTGGGGGCGGTGTAGAGCTGGGTCACGTCGTAGTCGTCGACGATCTCCCAGAGCCGGTCTTTCTCGGGGTAGTCCGGCGTCCCCTCGTACATCACCGTCGAGGTGCCCAGCGCGAGCGGCCCGTAGACGATGTAGCTGTGGCCCGTGATCCAGCCGATGTCGGCCGAACACCAGTAGGTGTCCTCGGGCTTGACGTCCAGCACCGCGTGGGACGTCCAGGCGACGTAGGACAGATACCCACCGGTCGTGTGTTTCACGCCCTTCGGTTTGCCAGTCGTTCCCGACGTGTACATCAGAAACAGCATGTCCTCGGCGTCGCGGGTGACCGGGTCGACCGTCGCGCCCGCGTGCTCACCGACCAACTCGTCGTAACCGCGCTGTCTGTCGCCGAGGTCGTGTTCGAGTTCGTCGCCGAGCCGGTCGACGACGACCGTCTCGACGCCGTGATCGACGCTTCCGAGGCCATCGTCGGCCTTGTCCTTGTGGTTCAGCGGGTCGCCTCGGCGGTAGTAGCCGTCACAGGTGACGAGATACTCCGAGTCGGCGGAGTTCATTCGCGTGGCGAGTGCATCCGCGGAGAAGCCCGCGAAGACGACCGAGTGCGGCGCGCCGATGCGGGCACACGCTAGCATCGCCACCGGTAGCTCCGGAATCATCGGCATGTACAGCGTCACCACGTCGTCTTCCTCGACGCCGAGGGCCCGTAACGCGGCCGCGAACTCCTGAACTTCGTCCAGCAGCTCCTGGTAGGTGTAGGTACGCGTCTCGTCGGTCGGTTCACCGACCCACTCGATGGCGGCTTCGTCGCCGCGGCCGTCCTCGACGTGGCGGTCGAGACAGTTGTACGACGCGTTCAGCGTCCCGTCTGCGAACCACTCGTAGAACGGGGCATCGCCGTCCTCGAGTACCTGATCGTACGATGCCTCCCAGTCCAGCAGATCTGCGGCCCGCTCCCAGCAGTCGGGCCAGTTCTCCTCGAACTCCTCGTAGATGGATTCGTCGGTGACGTTCGCCTGCTCGACGAACGACTCGGGCGGCTCGAAACTCTCTCCCTCCGGTAACCGCGCTTCGAGTTCACCCTCAGATTCCTCGGACATAATCCATCATCAACATTCACGACAGCATTCTAAAGCAACGGTTCTAATTATCCCAACACGTGACGGACCGTCCAGCGCCGATTCGTCAGCCGACAACAATAACGAACGACAGTCGCGTTCATCGAGCGGGGTAAACTGTCCCAGAGTTTTAGATTTTCGTCCGTCTCAGGCGCTGATAAGACTGCTTTCGGCGATAGCGGTGTTTCACTAAACAGTTAGCAACGGCCGTGTACCCGGTGGGGATTAGTCCTCTGCCCAGGGTGACCCAGGGTCGCCCGGTCGCTGCTCGTCGGTGAGGAAAGCGGTGAGAAGCTTCTGCTGTGCGCGCCGGAGGTGGTTGTGGAGAGTGGGCGAGGTGATTCCGATAGCGTCTGCCAGTTCTTCGGCAGTGCTGCCGCGGGGCCACTCGAAGTAACCGGCGTGGAAGGCAGCCTGGAGGACGGCCGACTGTTTCTCCGTGAGCGAGTCGCGCAACGACGCGCGAAACGCCGTCGGTGTCTCGGGCGGTCGGTCGCGTTCGCGTTTCGTGACCAATTTTGTCTCCGGGAAGGCCTCGGTCACCGTCGTGACCAGCCGTCGCACGTCGGTTTCGGCCGACACCTGGCCGACGACCCGCTCTGTCCCGCTTGTGGCCTCCATCTCCCCGACCGTCGCACCGTGTTCGACGAGCGTCGTCGCGACGTCGTGACCGGACACGGTCAGTTCTAGCAACGACTCCTCGCCGTAGTCACGCACGAGTCGTGCGTCGTCGACCGCGGTGCGGTCTGTCACCCAGGAGAGGACCTGCTCGGCACTGGCGTCCGAGAGCGTCACGAAGTAGACCAGTGTGCCCGCTTCGCCGGGGACGACCCCGTCGAGAGTCACGGCACAGTCGTGTTCGGCCGACAGCCCGGCGAAAAACGAGTCCCGGTCGCCGCTCTCGAAGGTCAGTTCGACGACGGTGTCGGCCACCAGGAGTTTGCGCTGTTCGACGACGGTGATAGCTTGGCCGATCCGCAGACCCAGGTCAGACAGGAGCGCGCGCTCGCGGTCGGTCACGGGCGCGGTCGTTCCGATACCGAGGACGCCGTCGTTCGGTTCGCCGTCGCCGACCGGGACGACCGCCGCCGCCTGGTAGCCGGTCGCGTCGGCGTGGTCGCGCCAGGCGGCGAAGGCCGAGTCCGACTGGACGTCGTCGGTCGTCCGGACCTCGTCTCTCGTCAGTGCCTCCCCAGTGGCGCCGCGGTTGGGCGACAGTCCGCCGAGTTCGGCCGCGCCAACTCCGGCCTGCGCTGTGACGCATACCGACGCACCGCGGTGCTGGCCGATCCACGCTACGGCGTAGGGTTCGCCGTCCACGAGGCGCTGGCAGACACGGCGCTCGACCTCGCCACGCGTCGACGCGGCCGAGAGCGCGTCGGCGGCGGCCCGGATTCGCTCGAAGGTGGCGTCGAATCGGGACCCGACGGTCGCCCCACCGGCGGTCGGCCCGTCCGCGCCAGCCACGAGCGAGGTCCGCTCGAACGCCGCCGCCAGGTCCGCCCTGTTTAATTCGGGCAGGAACCGCTCGAGGCTCTCGATGCTCCGCCAGCCACCGACGGTCGCAACGACGTGCGGGTCGACGCCCTCCTCGGCGAGCAGTCGCCGGGCGAAAAACCGGCGGAGCGTCCGCGAGGAGACGGCGCGAAACCGCTCGTCACCGGTCCGGTCGGCCGCACGTTCGCCCGTCTCCGCGACGAGCATCTGCACCCGCCGTGGCGACACCGGCACGAGTCGCTCCCCGTCGTCCACGTCTTTGACGCGGGCGAACTGTCGCACGTCGTGTTCCACGTCCGGTAGGAGGTACGCCCGCCTGGCCGTCCCGCCGTCCTCGCCGGCCACCGTGAGAAAGTAGTGATCGGTCCCGGCGCGGTCGTACGTGCCCACGTCGCCGGGTCGCAGGCGGGCGATTTCCGCCGGTCGGAGGCCGACCTCACCGGCCAACCGGACGACCAACTCCGCGCGGAACGTCTCGGTCGCCCGCCGGAGTCGACGGTACGACGAGGCCGTCACCGTCATTCCGGCGTCGGTCTCCGTGGCACACATATTTCGTCGTTCTTTGGAAACGCGAAACATTAACCTTGCGCCGGGATGCGATCTGTGGAGAGGTTCGAATCTGCCGCGCGAATCTCGGTTCAACCGTTTCGTCGATCTTGTTGTTCCCGAAACGTCAGCCGTCGTCGAGGGCGGATTCGAGTTCACCGACGACCTCCGGGTTGCGGAGTGCGCTGATGTTCCCGAGGTCTTCGTCGTGTGCGACCGACTCCAGCAGGCGGCGCATCACCTTCCCGGAGCGGGTTTTCGGCAGGGCGGGTGTGAACACGACTTCGTCGGGGACGGCGACGGGGCCGATAGCCGACTCGACGGCGTCGTCGACGTGTCGGCGGAGCGCGGCGTCCGCCTGCTCCTCCGCAGGACTGATGTAGGCGTAGACGGCCTCGCCTTTCAGGTCGTGGGGGCCGGAGACGACGGCGGCTTCGGCGACGCCGGCCACGTCAGCGATGGCGCTCTCGATCTCCATGGTGCCGAAGCGGTGGCCCGAGACGTTGAGCACGTCGTCGACCCGGCCGAGCAACGTCACGTACCCGTCCTCGTCGACGGTCGCGCCGTCCTCGGTGAAGTACGCCCAGTCGTAGCCGTCGAGCGCCGGTTGTGACGGTTCGCGCGCCGCGAACCAGTCCTCGTCCTCGACCATCGACAGCGGCATCCCCGGCCAAGGGTCGGTGAGAACGAGGTAGCCGGATTCGCCGGCCTCGACCGGTTCGCCCCCGCCGTCGACGACTTCGGCGCCGATTCCCGGGAGCGGGCGGCCAGCCGCGCCGGGTTTCATCCGGTCGACGCCGGGGAGCGTCGAGACCATCACCCCCCCGGTTTCGGTCTGCCACCAGGTGTCGACCACCGGGCACTCGCCGTCTCCGATGTGGTCACGGTACCAGTTCCACGCGCGAGGGTTGATTGGCTCCCCCACAGTACCGAGCAGCCGCAGACTCGACAGGTCGTGGCGCTCGGGGTGTTTCTCCCCCCACTTCATGAACGCACGAATTGCGGTGGGTGCGGTATAGAACACGTCGACGGCGTTGCGCTCGATCAGTTCCCACACCCGGTCTTTCTCGGGGTGGTCGGGGGTGCCCTCGTAGAGCATCGTCGTGGTCCCGAGGGCAAGCGGCCCGTAGACGGTGTAGCTGTGACCAGTAATCCAGCCAATGTCGGCCGAACACCAGTAGGTGTCTGTTGGTTTGATATCCAGCACGGCGTGGGCGGTCCAGGCGACGTGGGCTAGGTACCCCCCGGTCGTGTGACGCACCCCTGTCGGTTCCCCGGTCGTGCCGGAAGTGTAGATGAGAAACAACTGGTCGGTCGCGTCTCGGGCGACGGGTTCGACCGTCTCCCCGCGGTGGGTCGCCACCAGTTCCTCGTAGTCGTGTTCCCCCTCGGCCAGCGGTGTTTCCTGTCCAAGACGGTCGACGACGACGGTCGTGACGTCCTGTTCGAGGTCGATAGCCGCGTTGTCGGCTTTGCTCTTCTGGTGGACCGGCGCGCCCCGGCGGTAGTAGCCGTCACAGGTGACGAGATACTCCGAGTCGGCGTCGTCCATCCGCGCGGCGAGCGCGTCCGCGGAGAAGCCCGCGAAGACGACCGAGTGCGGCGCGCCGATGCGGGCACACGCCAGCATCGCCACCGGCAGTTCCGGAATCATCGGCAGATACAGCGTCACCACGTCGTCTTCCTCGACGCCGATGTCTCGGAGCGCGGCCGCGAACTCGTTAACCTCCCGGTGTAACTCCAGGTACGAGTAGGTCCGGGACTCGCCGAGTCGTCCCTCCCAAGTCAGTGCGACCTGATTCTTCCGGCCGTTCTCCACGTGGCGGTCCAGACAGTTGTACGACGCGTTCAGCGTCCCGCCGTCGAACCAGCGGAACGGTGGCCCCGCCCCGCAGAGAACCTCGTCGTAAGGCTCGGCCCACGAAAGCATGTCCCCGGCCCGGTCCCAGCACGCCGGCCAGTGCTCCGCGAACGTGTCGTAGACGCCTGGCTCGGAGACGTTGGCCTGCTCGACGAACAACGGCGGGGGGTCGACGGCCTCCCCGACAGCCGTACGTGCCGACCGCTCGGCCGAATCCTCAGAGGGCATTCGTCAGTCGAAACTACGTGCTGGTGTGAATAAACGTTGGCACTTCTGGCCGCCAGTGAGCCACCGCCGGGCGGTTGTTTCGTTCCACGGCCGCCCCGTGAGCGAGTGTCGAAGACACCACGGGCCGCCTATCGAGTCCGTTCGAGGTGACGTCTCTCGCAAGCGGCCGGCCCACGGCGAGGTCAGCGCGCACCTCTACGCCGTCGGCGACCGCTTCCTGGGGCGTCGACTTTGCCGACGACTGTGGCCAGTGTACCGCACCGAACCCAAGCGCGACGTCTTCGAGTGTCGTTCCGTTCCGGCGTTCACTCACGAGGATAACCGTGAGGACAAAGCGTTCGCGTGTCAGGACTGTGGGTACGAGGCAAATGCAGATTACAACGCGGCGAAGAACATTGCCAACCGATATTGCGGGTATATCCATCGCGGGCAGAAGTCTCGCGGTGGATGGGCCACCAGTCAACTGGCCCTCAACTCAGGGGCGTTGAACGTGAATGGTGAGTACACACCTGCCGAATTACTCGGTTAGAACGGGAGTCCACTGACAAGCCTCGGGGCTTGACCCCGAGGCGGTTGACCTGCTACACCTCGCCGTACACTGGTACCGCTGCGCCGCTTGTCACGCTCGTTGCCTCCGAACACAGTGCCAGGACCGTCTGGGCGATGTCCGCTGGGTCGGCCCACTGATCGTAGTCGGCGTCCGGCATCATCTCACGGTTCATCGGCGTGTCGATAACACTCGGCAGCACCGCGTTGGCTCGGACGGTCCCGCGGTTCTCTTCGGCGACGGTCTCTGTCAACAGGCGCACGCCGGCTTTGCTGGCGCGGTAGATGCCGTCGCCCTCGCCACCCTCCAGCGAGGAGCGAGAGGCGACCGAGACGATGGCACCGCCGGAGTCCTGCAGATGCGGGAGCGTGTGTTTCGAGGCCAGAAACATCGTCTTCAGGTTCACGTCGAACAGGAAATCGAATTCGTCGACGTCGGTCTCCTCGATGGGAGTTCCGCCCCGCCAGGTGCCCGCGACGTTACAGAGGTAGTCGAGGCCGCCGTTCTCATCGACGACGGTCTCGATTGTCTCGGCCACCTCGGCCTCCGCACTGAAGTCGGCCTGGTGGTGACAGACCGGGTCGGGGTCGGCCAGAAAGTCTTCGCTGTCCGGGCCGACGATGTCGGCACCACAGACGTCCGCGCCGGCCCCGTGGAAGGCTTCGATTACTGCACTGCCGAGCGCACCCCCCGCACCCGTCACCAGGGCGGTCTCGCCGTCGAAGTCGAACTCAACTGTCATGCAACGGGGTACCGTCCCGAGAGGCAAAAAACCACCAGTGGACGACGGGGCTACCGGTTCGAGGCGGGCGGGTGGCGCTTCTGGAAACAGGGAAAGCGCTTTTTTCGTGCCGCCCCCATTGGGCTCCGTGCGCTGTATTGCCCACAGGGGGTTCGCCGAGACCTACCCGGAGAACACGATTACGGCTGTCCGGTCCGCGGCCGAACACGCCGACGTAATCGAGATCGACGTGCGTCGGTGTGGTTCGGGCGACCTCGTCGTGATTCACGACGAGACCGTCGAACGGGTCACCGACGCCACGGGCCGTGTCGACGACCTGCGAGCCGACGAACTGGCCGCTCTCGACGTACTCGATTCGGGCGAGGGTGTCCCGACGCTCGTGTCGCTCCTCGACGCGACGACCGACGGTGTGGAACTCGTCTTCGACCTCAAAGAACCAGGCGTCGCGGCAGACGCGCTCGACGCTGCCGACGACGCGGGAATCGAGGCCGCCGTCTCGGCGTTTTCGACTGACGTCCTCGAGGCCGCCGACCAGGCAGGTGCGGACCGGTTCGCGCTTCTCGCCGCGGCAGGTGACGAGGCGGGGATACTCAACGTGGCTCGAGACGTGGGATGTGAAGCCATCCACCTTCACTGGCAGCTCTGTGTCGACGAATTCGTCGACCGCGCCCACGAGGCAGGGCTGGACGTCAACGCCTGGACGGTGCCGTCACGACACGACGCCGACGCGCTCGCACAGGTCGGCGTCGACGGCGTCATCGTCGACCGACCGGCCGTCTGTGGCGACTGAAACGCGACGACTGTGTAGTGAACGCACAGAACGAGAGCAACCGTCACTGCGCGTATCGAGTTCAGAAAGAGGTGGGGGATGGTGGGGGTGGCACAGAAATCCGTGGCAAAAACGACGAAAAGTATATGAAACTATCGCTCACCGAAACCGAACAAACGTTTCGGAGGCCTGCCACGCTCTGTCGGGGATTTACTATCGCGGTCATCAGCCCCGTCGCGGTCGTGCTGACGAACACGACCTGAGTATGCCGGACGACGTCGGCCGAACCGGTGACCGCCACGAGCCTCAGTGGCCAGGCAGCCGCGAGTCACAATTCCGGGTCGTCTCCGTCCAGCAGGATTAAAACCGCCGAAATCCGGCACTGTTGCCGGGCCCTCGAGTCCCGCCGGAACGGCGGCTCTGCTCTCCGACGGTGCGTTTTCTCCGACCTCTGGCATCGAACGTCTCGGTTTGTCGTGAGGTCGGTACCGCCCGGCACGACTGTTTTGCCGGTGTCCGGTCTCGCCCGTCGCTCGGGCGTGTTCATCGGGGCCGAACCACCGCAGTACCGGCGTGTCAGTCATCAGTTCTGATAACTACGGAGGAAGGCTTAGTACTGGCACAGCACTTACTTTGATAATGGCAGCGGATCGGGACACACTTTTACCGGCCTTCGTCAGCGAGCGATACGCGAGGCGACTCGGAATCGCGCTGGCGCTCGCCATCTTCGTAGTGGTCGTTTCAGGGGCTGTAATCAACGCACAGGCGCAGGAGACTCTTCGGGACGACGTTCAGGAACAGCTAGTGACGAACGGAGAAACGCGCGCACAGCAACTCGACACTTGGATGAGCTCGGTTAAAAACAGCGCCCGCACGACCGGCGAACTACCGGTGTTCGAGACCGGCGATCGGACGGCGATCAACAACGCACTCGAGTCGCGGGTCACGGACGACCGGGTCCCACAGGACGTAGTCGCCGTTCACTATCTGAACACGTCGAGTATGACCTTCGAGGCGAGTTCGAACGAGCAGTTCGTCGGCGTCAGCCCGGCCGAGCAGGGCGCGCCGTTCGCCGACGATCCACCGAACTTCGAGAGCGCCTCGGACGTGTACGTCTCCGAACCGTTCAGGGTTCCAATCGTCGATCACCCGATCCTGGCGGTCGTGACGCCCGTTCCAGGTGTGGAGGACAGGGCACTCGTGTACATGACTGACCTGGCAGGCCGGACCCAAACTCTCTCGGACGCAAAGGGAGACACAACCACCGTCGTCGTCAACGAGCAGGGCCGGTACGTCGCCCATCCGAACACGTCGAGGATCATGAGCGAACACACCGGTATGAGCGGTGAGATGCAGTTCATGGAGCGGGAGATGCACGGCGAGCGGATCGTGATGGGAATGGCCGGTATGTCCAGCCAGGACTGGATCGTGATGGTCCACAGTCCGGCCGAACAGGCCTACGCGCTCGGCGATCAGATCAGCTCCGATCTGATCGGGCTGATTCTACTCGCCGTCATCAACCTCGGACTGGTCGGGGTGACCATCGGGAGCGGGACGGCCGTCTCGCTGCGTCGGCTGGCCGGCCGGGCCGAGACGATGGCGGACGGGAACCTAGACGTGGACCTGCAGTCGGTCCGTAACGACGAGATCGGGACGCTCTACGAGTCGTTCGACCGGATGCGCGAGTCACTCCGGTCGAAGATTCGGGAGACAGAGGCGGCGACGGCGGAAGCACAGACGGCCAAACAAGAGGCCGAGCAGGCTCGCCAGGACGCCGAGCGCGAGCGCGAGGACGCTCAGAGTATGAACGCTCAGCTCCAGCGGAAAGCCGAGGAGTACGGGGCCGTTCTCGGGGCCGTCGCGGACGGTGACCTCACCGCGCGGGCCGACACCGACACCGAAAACGATGCGATGGCGGACATCGGCGTGGCGATCAACAAGGCGATCACCGACATCGAGGCGACCGTCGCAAACACACAGGCGTTCGCCGACAACGTCCTCCGGTCGAGTCGGGAGGTCGACGAGAGCGCCGCGTCAGTCGAAGCGGCTAGCCAGCAGGTTCGGGAGTCGATCGGGGAGATCTACGACGGTGCGAGCGAACAGTCCGACTCGCTACAGGGCGCCGCCAGCGAGATGGAGAGCCTCTCGGCCACGGCCGAAGAGGTCGCCTCCTCGGCTCAGGAGGTCGCAGACACCTCCCAGAAGGCCGCCGAGGTCGGCGAGACCGGACGAGAGGCCGCACGAGAAGCCATCCAGGGTATGAGTGCTATCGAAGCCGAGACCGACCGTACCGTCGAGGAGATGAGCGCTCTCGACGACGAACTCTCCGAGATCGGCGACATCGTGGGCGTGATCACCGAAATCGTCGAGCAGACGAACATGCTGGCACTCAACGCCTCCATCGAGGCCGCCCGGGCCGGTGAGGCGGGTGAAGGGTTCGCCGTCGTCGCGGACGAGGTCAAACAGCTGGCCGAGGAGACCAAAGACGCCGCGAGCGATATCGAACAACGAATCGACCGCGTCCAGAGCCAGGCCGGCGACACCGTCGAGACGATGGAACAGACCCAGGACCGGATTACCGACGGCGTGGCGACGGTCGAAGACGCCGTCGACGCGCTGGAAACCATCGTCGAGTACACGGAGGAACTCGACACGGGTATCCAAGAGATCGACGACGCGACGGCCGAACAGGCACGGACTGCACAGGAGGTGATGGGAACGATCGACCATCTGACGGCGATCAGCCAGCAAACCTCCTCGGAGGCCAACACGGTGGCCGAAGCGGCCGACGAACAGACCGACTCCATCGACGAGGTCGGGATGAACGCGGAAGCGCTCCAGGCGCGAGCCCAGGAGCTGTCGAACCTCCTCTCTCGGTTCGAGGCCGAAGCACTCAATGCGGCTGCAGGACGCTCGAACAACCGCGCGACGACTGACGACTAACAATGACCGAAATTACAACCTGGTTCCAGCTCGGGACGCTCGGACTGATCGGCGGGACACTCGCGATGGGGTACGCAATGTGGCGCGTGCCCGGCGAGAACGCCCGTGAGGACTGGCTGCTGATCGGCGTCGGTGCTATCGCCGCTGTCGCGTACGCCCTGCTGTCGACGGAAATCCTGACGATTCAAGCCGCGGACGGCCACACGGTGTATCTCGTCCGCTACATCGACTGGCTGGTGACCACGCCGATGCACGTGGCGTACCTCGCCTTGCTCGTCGGCGTCACCGGGCGGTACCTCTGGGAAGTGTCGGTCGTACAGGCAGCGACGATCGCCCTCGGGCTCGGCGGTTCTATGGCCGACGGCCCGCTGAAGTGGCTCCTGTTCGGGGCCGGTAGCCTGGGGTTTCTCCGCGTGCTCTACGTGCTGTACGGACCGGTCAGCGACGCGGCCCGCGCCAAGACCGAGGCGGTAGCCGGGACGTACCGAACGCTGTTGAATTTCATCGCGGTTCTGTGGCTGATCTACCCGGTCGTCTGGCTCCTGGCACAGAGCGGGCTCAACTTCCTAGACCTGGAGACACAGGCGCTCGTCATCTCGTACATCGACGTTGCCGCGAAGGTCGGGTTCGGGCTGATCGCGCTGAACGGTCGTGCGGTCGCGTCGCTGGTCACTGACACAGAACCGGAGGCTGGGGAGCCGTCGGCGGCGGACTGAGAGGGGGGTTCTACCGGACGCCGATCGCTTCGATCTGTTCCTGGTAGCGGTTTCGGATGGTGACCTCGGTGACCTGTGCCACGTCGGCGACCTCGCGCTGCGTTTTCTTCTCGTTACAGAGCAACGAGGCAGCGTAGATGGCGGCGGCCGCGTAGCCGGTCGGTGACTTCCCCGAGAGCAGACCCTTCTCGGCAGTCTCGTCGATTATCTCGTTTGCTTTCGACTGGACCTCCTCGGAGAGGTTCAGGTCCGAGGCGAACCGAGGCACGTACTGTTTGGGGTCGACCGGTTCCATCTTCAGGCTGAGCTCCTGTGCGACGTACCGGTAGGTGCGGCCGATCTCCTTCTGGTCGACTCGGGACACGTCGGAGACCTCCTCGAGGGAACGTGGGATTCCTTCCTGCCGACAGGCGGCGTACAGGCAGGACGTGGCGACACCTTCGATGGAGCGGCCACGAATGAGGTCTTCGTTCAGTGCTCGCCGATAGATGACGGAGGCGACCTCCCGTACGGACCTGGGAACCCCGAGAGCCGAGGCCATCCGGTCGATCTCCGAGAGCGCGAACTGGAGGTTGCGCTCGCCGGCGTCTTTCGTCCGGATTCGTTCCTGCCACTTCCGCAGCCGGTGCATCTGACTTCGCTTCTCCGAGGACAGCGACTGACCGTAGGCGTCTTTGTCTTTCCAGTCGATCTGGGTGGTCAGTCCCTTGTCGTGCATCGTCTGTGTCGTCGGCGCGCCCACGCGGGACTTGTTCTGTCGCTCGCTGTGGTTGAACGCGCGCCACTCGGGACCCCGGTCGATGTTCTCTTCCTCGATCACCAGTCCGCAGTCCTCACAGACGATTTCACCCCCGTCAGCGCTCGAAACCAGATTTGCTGACTCACACTCGGGGCAACTCTGCATCTCCTCGTCGTCCCCGGTCTCTTTCTCGGTCGCTCGGTCCTGCTCGCGCTCCCGCTGGCGACTCGGACGAACCATCGTTCTTATATAGAACAAGCAGGAGCATATAAATACCCTTCGGTACGTCAGCCAACTGGAACGAACTCCCTGCCTGTCACGGGTCCCAGCGGGAGTATATCGGGAGTAGACGTCCGCATGCGGCCGATTTACTGCACGAAAAGTTTACGTCCACGGACAAAAATGTCTGCTGATAAATGGAGGATCATCGGGTGCTCGGGGTGGGGATGCTGATAATCGCTGTGCTGTTGTTGGCGAATCCGCTGTACGTTTATCAGAATCCGGACGAGGTGAACGAGGTACGAGTGTTCGACTCGTACAACGGGACGACCGCGGCGAACTACAGTTACGAGAACCTGTCCGACCCTGCACAGGACCTCGTCGACCGGGCACGAAGAGCCGGGTCTGGCCGAATCACCTTCCGCGGCGACGAGAACCGGCCGGCGGAGTTCACGTTCGTCCAGGCGGACCGGGCGGTCCGCGTCGAGGGCGAAGTCTATCGGATCGAGCGCGGCGACGAGCAGTTCCACGTCTGGACGCTGAGTCGGCCGGAGTTTAGCACCGAGTCGAACCGGTCGCAGGGCCTGCTCGGACTCGGGTTCGTTCTCGCGGCCATGGGCGCACTCTACGTCTGGCGACCGCAGCCACTCGACATCGGTGGCGGCATGACGAGCGCCGGTGTCCTCCTGCTCGTGTTCAACCTCGACTACCGGTACACGGAACTGCTCGGTGGGTTGAGCTTCCTCGGCGGGTGGATCGTCATCCTCCTGATACTCATAGCCGCCATCGTCAGTCTGGGCTATCTGTTCTACCGAACGATGCGAGAGCGGCGGCTGGCCGGCGAGTTCTGAGGCCGGGTTGCCAGCAGCGACCGGCCGGTCGCGTCGGTAAACGGCGGGAACTGACCGGTCGGTGTACGACGAGCGATCAAAAGTGGGTGGGAAACGGGGGGTGGGAAGGTGGGGTGTGGCACTGTTACGTGCCAGCACGAAGTGATACGTCTCTATTTGATTTCAATGCTGGGTTCAAATTATCACTATTGAATTTATGCATAACCACAAATAATAGGGCGAGTGGGTGACGGATCGGCACCTGAGACGCGTCGGAGCGTGGAGACAGCGGATAGAGACCGTGTGGATTTAAGCGGTTTGCGGGCACGGTTGACGGTGGTAATGAAGCTCCACGAGTACCAGGCAAAACGGGTCTTCGCGGACGCAGGGGTTCCCACCCCCGACGCGGAGCTCGCAGAGACCGTCGACGCGGCGGTCGACGCGGCCGAGCGCATCGGCTATCCGGTCGCAATCAAGGCACAGGTACAGGTCGGCGGGCGCGGCAAGGCCGGCGGAATCGAGCTCGTCGACGACGCCGAGGAAGCCCGCGAGGCCGCCGACGCGATCCTCGGGATGGACCTCAAAGGCTATCTCGTCGACCGCGTGCTGGTCGAGGAAGCCGTCGACTTCACCAACGAACTGTACGTCGGTGTCACGATGGACCGCGGCGAGGGCAAACCCGTCGCCATGGTCTCGACACGCGGCGGCGTCGACATCGAAGCGGTTGCAACCGAGGACCCAGACGCTATCGCCCGCGAACACGTCGACCCGGCGTTCGGTATGCACCCCTATCAGGCTCGCAAAGCCGTCTACGACGCCGGCGTCGACCGAACGGTCGCGAACGACGTCGCTGGTGTCCTGACGACGCTGTACGACCTCTGGGCGGCGAAAGACGGCTCCGACGCGGAGATCAACCCCCTCATGATTACCGCGGACGACGAGGTCATCGCCGCGGACGCGGTGATGAACATCGACGGTGACGCGTTGTTCCGCCAGCCAGATCTCGCCGAAATGCAGGAAGAGGCCGCCGAGGATGGCCTCGAAGCGAAGGCCAACGACTACGGCTTCGACTACGTCAGTCTCGACGGCAGCGTTGGCATCATCGGTAACGGCGCGGGACTGGTAATGACGACACTCGACATAGTCGATTATTACGGCGGCCAGCCTGCCAACTTCCTCGACATCGGTGGTGGGGCGAAGGCCGAGCGCGTCACGAACGCTCTAGACATGGTGTTTTCCGACGAGAACGTCGACGCCGTCGTATTCAATATCTTCGGTGGCATCACCCGCGGCGACGAAGTGGCACGGGGAATCAACGAGGCTCTGGAGGCCTTTGACGAGATTCCTAAGCGGGTCGTCGTCCGACTCGCCGGCACCAACGCCGAGGAGGGCATGGAGATTCTGAACACGGACCTCGTGACCGTCGAGAGGACGCTCGAGGACGCCGTTCAGCGCGCGGTCGAATACGCGGAGGAAGATTCAGCATGAGTTCTGTTACACGCTCGCTCACCGGTGGTTCGCTCCCGAGTATCGACCGCACGCTCGCCACGGGGTGGTTCGCGTGAGTGTCCTCGTCGACGAAGAGACGCGCGTCGTGGTGCAGGGTATCACGGGTGGGGAAGGGAAGTTCCACACCGAACAGATGCTCGACTACGGCACGAACGTCGTCGCCGGCGCGGTGCCGGGCAAAGGCGGCCAGAACGTCGCCGGCGTGCCCGTCTACGACACTGTCGGCGAGGCGGCCCGAGAGGAAAACGCCAACGCGGCCGTCGTATTCGTGCCGCCCGCGTTCGCGGCCGACGCCTGTTTCGAGGCGCTGGACGCCCCCGTCGACCTCGTGGTCGCCATCACCGAGGGCATCCCGACCCAGGACATGAGCAGGGTTTACCGCAAACTGCAGGAGACCGACACCCACCTCGTCGGCCCGAACTGTCCCGGCGTCATCACCCCCGGCGTCGCCAAACTCGGCATCCTGCCGGGTAACATTTTTTCGTCGGGTAACGTCGGCCTGGTCTCGCGGTCGGGCACCCTGACTTACCAGGTCGTCGACAACCTCACCGAACGTGGCCTCGGTCAGACCACCGCCATCGGTATCGGCGGCGACCCGATTATCGGGACGGACTTCGTCGATACTCTCGAACTGTTCGAGGCCGACCCAGACACCCACGCTATCGTCATGTGCGGCGAGATTGGCGGCGAAGACGAGGAGGAGGCCGCCCGGTACATCGGCCAGAACATGGACACCCCTGTCGTCGGCTTTATTGCCGGTCGGACGGCCCCACCGGGCAAGCGAATGGGTCACGCCGGGGCCATCGTCTCCGGGAGCGGGACCGGAACTGCACAATCGAAGATCGACGCGCTGGAAAACGCTGGCACACCCGTCGGTGACACCCCCGAGGAAGTCGCCGACCACATCGCGGACATCGTGTAAGCCCGCACCCCAGTTTCCGTCCCGGGTCGGTCACGTCCGAGCGCGCTGAAAGTTTCCGGTAGTTTTAGGTGATAGATTAACAATCTGGTTACCAATTGAAGCATCATGACAGCCTCGTTTGTAGAGTCGCTTTCGGTCGTGGCGGTTGGGACCGACGACCGGTTGCTGAACGTGGCCACGTCCCGTGTCGCCTCGTCGGGAGCGGCAGACGTCGAGACCGTCGTAACCGGGGCCGAAGCACTGACGCACGTCCCGGACGCCGATTGCTTGGTGACGACGTATGCGCTCCCCGACACTGACGGCGTCGCGTTGACCGAGCGACTCCGTTCGGAGTATCCCGACTTTCCGGTGGTTCTGGTCACCGACCAGCCCGACGACAGGGTCGCGAGCGAGGCTATCAGCGCCGGTGTGACAAACTACGTCAGGCGCGACGGGACGAATCCGCCCGAGGCACTGGCCACGGCCATCGCCGATGGCGTCGAAAGTTACGAGAGCAGGCAGGCTCTACGCGAGAGCGAACAGCGCTACCGGACGCTGGTCGAGCGCAGTCACGACGGTATCTACATCTATCAGGACGACCAGCTCCTGTTCGTCAACGACCGGATTTCCGAGATCACCGGCTACGACACAGACGAACTGTACGAGATGGACATCTGGGACCTGGTCCACCCCGAAGACAGAGCGTGGGTGAAATCGGTCGGCGCCCGTCGTCGCCGTTCCGGCGACGAGGCGCCCAACACATACGAGGCCAGGGTCCTGCGCGAGGACGACGAGACCAGACACCTGGAGTTTTCGGTCCAGACGACGAGGTACAATGGCAAGGCAGCCGTACTGGGGTCGGTCCGTGACGTGACAGAGCGCCGCCGTCAGGAGCGGGAGCTCGCCGAGACCAAAGCGTTCACCGAGACGATTCTGGACACCCTCGAGGACGTGATTTTCGTGTTCTCGCTGAATGGCGGACTGGTGCGCTGGAACGACCAGCTCTGTGCGGTGACCGGCTACACCGACGCGGAACTAAACGAGATGGACGCCCTCGACCTGCTCCCCGAGGAGCATTACGACGAGGCCGTCCAGAAGGTCCGCGATGCCGTCACGACCGGGAGTGCGGTGATCGAGGCCGAAGTTCGAACCAAGGACGGACGGCGGCTCCCCTTCGAGTTCCGGGGCGCACCACTGTTCGACGAGGACGGCAAAATCGACGCTATCGCGGGTGTCGCCCGGGACATCAGCGACCGCCTGGCCCGCGAGGAGGAGCTCGTTCAGTACCAGACTATCGTCGAAGCCGTCGGGGACGCCGTGTATACGCTCGACGAGCGGGGGCAGATTACCTTCGTCAACGACGCTCTGCTGTCGGTGACGGGCTATCGGGAGGAGGAACTGCTCGGCGAGTTCGTCGGGAAAGTGATGCGCCGGCAGGACGTGGAGACGGCTCGCGAACTCATCACAGAGCTACTCGAAAGCGAGGAGCGAACGCGTGCTACCTTCGAGATGGAGGCCATCGGCAGGGACGGCTCACACCACGCCTGCGAGGACAACATGGCGCTTCTCATGTCCGACGGGGAGTTCCGCGGGACTGCGGGCGTCGTCCGAGACGTCTCCCAACGAAAGGCCCGCGAACAGCAGTTGCGTCGCCAGAACGAGCGCCTCGACCGGTTCGCTTCGGTCGTCTCTCACGACCTCCGCAACCCGTTGAACGTCATCCTGGGCCGGGTCGAAATCGCGCGAGAGCGGCCAGGCGAGGAGCACCTCGACGCCATCGAGCGGTCAGCGTCGCGGATGCAGCGAATGATCGACGACCTGCTGACGCTGGCCCGAGACGGACAGACAGTCGGCGAGATGGAGCCGGTAGACCTGGAGTCGGCAGCACGGCGTGCCTGGCGGAACGTCGAGACCTACGAGGCGTCGCTCCACCTCGAAGACGACCTCGGGGTGCTTCGAGCCGACCACGCCAGGTTGGCGTCCCTGCTGGAGAACCTCTTTCGCAACGCGGTCGAACACGGCGGGGAGACGGTCACCGTCTCAATCGGTTCAATCTGTGACGCGGAGAGTGCCGCCGACGGCGGGCAGGCAGAGTCGGGCTTCTACGTCGAGGACGATGGGCCGGGGATTCCGGACTCGCAGCGTGACGACGTGTTCGACTCGGGCTACTCGACGTCCGACGAGGGGACCGGTCTCGGGCTGGTGATCGTCCGGGACATCGTAGAGGCCCACGGCTGGACCCTCCGGGTGACCGCGAGCGAAGCGAGCGGTGGCTCGGGGCAAAAACAGCGTGAATCCGCCTCCGGAGCGCGGTTCGAGGTCTTCGGTATCGACTGGACCGACGGTAAGTAGACAACAGAGCAGTACGTACCATCACGTATCGGTCGGGTGAACTACTCGTTCTGGACCCCGGCGAGTGACCGTTACCCGAGTTGTCCACGGCAATCTCGACGCTGTCCGGTGATTAGACGGCACTCACGCTTCGAATCAGGGTGAATGAACGTTCCGGTGCAGATATAAGGTTTGATTCAAATTGTTTCTAGCATGGCTCACACCTGCAGGAACTGCAAGCGCACGTTCGCCACGGAACTCGAACTCGACCTCCACCGAGACACCTGTTCAGAAGGTGAGCTGTTCTGTGATAACTGTGGCGAGCGCTTTGCCGAACGAGCGGCAACGACCGACGGATGGCACTATCGCTGCCCGACAGAAGACTGCGAGGGCGACAGTATCGGCGAGGACATACATAAAGTATCGAACGCCCGAGTCGCGAAACAGTAACCACCGGTTCGTTCTGCGGTTCACTCATCGGATAGCCGCGCCAAGTCCTTGAGCGCCCGTGCACACATCGGCGCGTACCCGCTCGCGAGCAACGGTATCTCGAACACCACACGGCAGGGGCGCTCGCCCTCGACGCGGTGACCGGTCGCCGGTATCTTTCCCACACGCCAGGTCCAGCGTCTGTTCCGGCAACTCGTGATCTCGAATGGCACCTGAAGCCCCCCTACCGTCTCGACCCGGCCCGTGGTCCCAGTTGCAATCTGCCGGCTCTCACAGTCGACGGCTCGGACCGACGGGCCCCACTCCGGCCAGCGTTCGGTGTCGGTCAGGAAGTCCCACAGCACCGCTGCTGGCGCGTCGAGCTCGCGGGCCACACAGAGCCGTCGTCCGTCGGGCGTCCGCTCGATACCGGCAGTCACGTCCGCGAACTCGCGGCCGAGCATACCGAACCGGAGGTCCCCACGACAAAAACGCTTTCCAGCCTCTGATAATCGGGTGCCAACTTATACAATGTCGGCTTGCTTAGCGGCAGTGGAATGATCGAGGTTCGGGACCTGCGCAAAGAGTACGGCGGGTTCACCGCCGTCGAGGGCAGCACGTTCTCCGTGGACGCGGGCGAAGTGTACGGAATCATCGGCCCGAACGGCGCCGGCAAGACGACGACGCTGAAGATGCTCGCCGGCCTCCTCGAACCGACCGCCGGCGACGTCTCCGTCGCCGGCCACGACGCCGGGACCAACGAGATGCGCCGCCGGTTGGGCTTTCTCCCGGAGGAGTCACCGCTGTACGAGGAGATGACGCCGCTGTCGTACCTGGGTTTCTTCGCCGACCTCTACGATGTCGACGACGGCGTCGCGGACCGCCGCATCCACGACACCCTCGACGAGTTGGACCTCGAACACCGCGAGCGCCAACTGGGCGACATGTCCAAGGGCATGAAGCGGAAAGTCGCCATCGCGCGCTCGCTCATCAACGACCCGGACGTCCTCGTTTACGACGAACCCGCCAGCGGTCTGGACCCGCTGACGACCAACTACGTCATCGACTTCACGAGCAGTCTGGCCGAACAAGGCAAGACCATCGTGTTCAGCGCACACAATCTCTACCACGTCGAGAGTATCTGTGACCGGATCGCTATCATGAACGAGGGGCGAGTCGTCGCACAGGGCCCTCTCGAAGACCTGCAGGCCAAACACGGCGAGACGGAGTATCACGTCTTCACGACCGTCGAACTGCCGGGCAGTGTCCAAGAGAACGGTCGCTACCGGACCGTCGTCGACTCCATGGACGGTGTGGAAGGGGTTCGGACCGACGCCCAGAACGCCGAGGGCTCTGTGGTTGACATCCGAACGGAGGAGTCCAGCCTCGAAGAGGTGTTCCTCGACCTGGCGGAGTCGGGGGCCAAGACGTGAATCCACGGAAACTCCTGCGGATCGCACGGTGGGAAATTACGAAGAACGCAGGCGGTGTCGACCGGCGGACGGTCGTCGTCGGCGCACTGGCGTTGCTGGCCGTGGGGGTCGCCGCCCCATACGCAGCGACCTCCGGCGTGACCGTCGACAGTGGTATCTACCGCGCCGGCGTCACCAACAGCAGCGACTACTACCCCGTCGTGGCCGAAGACCCCACCTTCGCCGTCCGAGAGCCGAGTGCGGCCCTCGGGCAGGACATCGATCTCAGGTTCGACGGGTTGGCGATAGACGGCGCACCGACGAGCAAAGCCGCGGCAGCCCAGACGGAGTTGCGCTCGTCGGTCAGAGCGTACAACAACCGGCAGATGCGCCAGGAGGAAAACCAGTCCGCGGCCTTCCCCGTTCAGGTCTCGCTGGGCTACGCCGAGCGCACGCAGGTCCGCGAGGTAATCTCGACCAGCGCCGGACAGGATTCAACGGGCGGCGAGGGGTCGGCCAACGGAACCCAGGGCGGCGGTAACGGCACCGACGGCGAGCCGACCGCCAGGAACGGGACCGACGGGACAGTCAGCGGTGGGGGCGGCGAAAACATCGGTGATGCGGCGAGCAGCGCGGGCGGCGTCGGCGGTATCGCGGGCCGACTCGCCGGCGGCAACGCCTCAGGAACGCCGGCGGATATCTCCCCGCCGTTCCCCTTTCAGTCGCTCGTCCTGGCGTTCCTCTTCGTCCTCCCGCTGAACTTCATCATCCAAGCCTACGGGAGTACGATGCTGTCGGAACGGCTCAAACGTCGTGGGGAGTTGTTGCTTGTGGCGCCGGTCTCACGGTTCGACATCATCGGCGGGAAAACGCTGCCGTACCTGAGTGCGGCCGTGGGCATCGCGGCGGTGATAGCCGCCGCGCTGGAGTTGCCGGCCGTCGATCCGGTTTCGGTCGGCATCTCGGTGCTGGCCGTCACGCCGATCGCCCTGCTGTTTTTGGGGGCGACGTTCGTCGGCGCGATGTTCGCTCGCTCGTTCAAAGAGCTGACGTTCGTGACGGTCACCGTCACCGTGTCGCTGACGACATACGCGTTCGTGCCGGCCATCTTCACCGACGCCGGGGCCATCGCGCTCATCTCGCCACTGACCATCATCGTCCGGAACCTGCAGGGCCAGGCCATCGGTCTCGGCGAGATCGCGTTCTCGCTGGTCCCACCACTCCTTACCGCCGGCGTCCTGTTCACCCTCGGTGCGGGCATCTATCGCGAGGAGGATATGTTCACGCAGCGGTCGATTCCGCTGAAAACGCTGGACGCGCTCGCAGCCCGCGTCCGCGGCAAGTGGACGGTCGGGCTGACGACCGCACTGTTGATCCCGTTCGTCCTGGTGGCCGAACTCCTCGGCGTCGCGGTGCTGTACATGTTGACGCTGGTGTTTCCCATCGAGATTTCGGTCCCGATGGTCCTCGTCGTGGTCGTCGTGATAGAGGAGGCCGCGAAGAGCCTGCACGTTTACGCAGGGTACACACACAGGCGGTTCGGGTCGGGACTCCGGCCTGCCCTCGTCATTGGGACGTTCAGCGGCCTCGGTTTTTTCCTCGCCGAGAAGCTCTCGCTGATCATCCAACTGGTCGGTCTCCCGCAGCAACTGCCGTCCAGCCAGGCACTGTTCGCGACGGGTACCGGGCTCCCGACGATTCCACTCGCCATCGGGTTACTGCTGGCACCGCTAGCACTGCACGTGGTCACGGCGGCCATCTCGGCAGTCGGTGCCAGCCGAAACAAACGGGCGTACGCCACCGCACTGGTGGTGGCGATGGCGATTCACTTCGTCTACAACTACGCGGTGGTGAGTATCAGTGGCCTCATCTGACCCACGCGTCGCCATCGCGCGACGAGACCTGGCCTCACTGTCCCGCGAGAAGACCATCGTCCTCGCGTTGCTCATCCAACTGTTCGTGGCGGCGTTCTCGTCGTTCCTCGTCGTCGGTCTGACCTCGCTGTACGACCCTGGAGCCAGCGCTTCCGGCAGGGTCGAAGTCGGCGTCACCGGCGAGGCAAACGAGAGCCTCCTGCGTGCCATCGAGGAGACCGACAGTGCGGAGGCGACGGTGTACCGGAGTAACGCGACCGCCTTCCAAGGGTTCCAGAACGGCGCGGTCGACGCGGTGATGATCGCAACCAGACAGCCGGATAGCCGCATCTCAATCCAGGCCACCGCGCCGGAGGGAAGCATCCGGACGACACTGGTGGTCGTCCAGTTGCGGGAAGTGCTTCAGACCTTCGAGCGCCAGCAACGCAACGCCCGCGAGGCGTTCTTGGAGACTCCGCCCGTCCCGCTCCCCGGCGAGGTGTCGGCTAGCCCTTACTTCGGGTTCACCTACACTATCCTCCTGCCCCTCCTGTTGTTCCTGCCACCGTTCATCAGCGGTTCCGTCGCCGTCGACGCCATCACCGAGGAGATCGAACGCGGCACGCTCGATCTGTTGCGCGTCGCACCGCTCGATCTGGTCGACATCGTGGACGGCAAGGCCGCGGCGATGGCCGCGCTCGCGCCCGTGCAGGCGCTCCTGTGGATCGTCCTGCTCTCCTTCAACGGAATCAACGTCTCGAACGTCCCGCTCTTGCTCGTCACCGTCGGCGCGATGGCCAGCATCGTCGTCGTGGTCGGCGTGACGCTGGGGCTCGTGATGGGCGAACGTCGGTCGGCCCAGTTGCTCTACTCCATCGGCGTGCTCGGCCTGTTCGCCTCGGCGGTGTTCCTGCCCGAACACCCCGCGACGACGGTGGCGAAACTGGCCGTCGACAGTGCGACGACGACGACCTACGTGCTGGTCGTGGTGTACGTCGCGGTGGCGGTCGGACTGTACGGGCTAGCACGGCGGTACACGCGCGGGCTGGACGTGGAGAGTCTGTGAGACGGCTATCGACGACAGAGCGTGACCCTGGCGGCGACCAGAGCGAGCGCGAACACTGCCGCGTCGACCACGAACCCTGACCCGGGTCCGGAGGTTGTCGGCGGTCGTCCTCGGTCAGTCGTTTCGTTGCCGGGTTCGGACGGGGCTTCCAACTGCGGGTACTCCGGAGCGTACACAGTCGCGTCGTCACCCCCCGACGCACCGACTGCCAGGAAGTCCCCATCTTCGAGACTGGTGACGTCCTGTGCGACTTCGCCGACACTGTGTTCGGCGACGGTCTGGCCCTCGCCGTCGAGTAGGACGATGCAGCCGCTTCCGGGGACCGACTTCCCGGCGACAGCAACGTGATTCTCGCGGGCGGCCGCTATCCCGTAAATCCAACTGTCGATGGTCGGGTCCTGGAGTTTGCGCTCCACTTCAGGTCGCCCGAGGCGTCCGTCCCGACGGCCCGCGCGGGGAGTTCGGACGTGCCACCGGCATCCGTGCGACCGCCGAGGACGAACCCACCGTCGGTCGTGGCGGCGAGTGCCTCCGGTCGGTTGAATCCCTCGCGGACGTAGTGTTCCGACCACTGCAGTGAACCGTCGCTGGCAATCCGACCGAGCCAGCCGTCGAGTACGTCGCTCTCGGCGCACTCGTTCCTCCGAGGGCGAACCCGTCCGCGTTCGGTGTGACGCCGGTCACGACAGCCGCGTACGGTCGTCGCCAGACGACGCTCCCGTCGCTCGGATCGACACGCAACGCCATCGGTCCACCGACGGCCAGCACCGCACCGTCGCCCGTCGCCACCATCTCTTCGACCCGGTCCCAACCGCTGCAGGACTGGGAGACCCGTGACCACTGCACGTCACCACTCGCGTTGAAGCGGGCGAGCCGCCGGTTGCTCCCACCGCCGAAGCGACGACTCCCGTTGGCCATACCACCGACGAGATAGCTTTTTTACGCCACAACCCGACGGCCCGCCATGGAGTACACGACCCTCGGATCGACGGGGATGGAGGTCAGCCGGCTCTGTCTGGGCTGTATGAGTTTCGGCGATCCGGACTGGCGGGAGTGGATGCTAGATGACGACGCGGCCCACGACATCATCGACCGCGCCATCGACCTGGGGGTCAACTTCTTCGACACGGCCAACATGTACTCGACGGGCGAGTCCGAGCGCGTGCTCGGCGACGCGCTGGAGGGCCGCCACGAGGAGAACGTCGTCGCCACGAAGGTCTTCTTCCAGATGGACGAGGACGACCCTAACTCGAGCGGCCTCTCCCGGAAGACGATCGAACAGGAACTCGACGCCTCATTGGACCGGCTGGGCATGGACACGGTGGACCTCTATCAGATCCACCGCTGGGATTACGACACGCCGATCGAGGGGACTCTGCGGGCGCTGGACGACGCCGTGCGGCGCGGGAAGACCCGCTACGTCGGCGGGAGTTCCATGTGGGTCCACCAGTTCGCCGACGCGCTGCACACGAGCGACCGGCTGGGGCTGGACCGGTTCGCTACGATGCAGAACCACTACAACCTCGTCTATCGCGAGGAAGAACGCGAGATGTTGCCCTACTGCGAGAAAGAGGGCATCGGCGTCATCCCGTGGAGTCCGATGGCACGGGGGTATCTCACGCGCCCACACGAGGACGTCGGCGCCACTGCTCGCGGGGAGAACGAGGAGTACCTGTACGAACACCCCTATATGCAGGGCGGTGGGCCGGAGATCAACCGCCGGGTGCAGGAACTGGCCGACGAGTACGACGTGACGATGGCCCAAATCGCGCTGGCGTGGATTCTGGACAAGGACGCAGTGGACGCGCCAATAATCGGTACGACGAGCATCGACCACCTCGAACAGGCCGTCGAGGCGCTCGATATCGACCTCGTCGAGAGCGACGCGGCGTGGCTGGAGGAGCCCTACGAACCGGTGCCGGTGTCGGGCCACGAGTGACGTCGGTCTGGTACGATCAGCCCGGCGAGACGCCAGTCGCGGACGTGCCGGCCGACTACTACCCCACCGGCTGTGGCTCGTGGTTCGAGGTTCCCGACGGCAGGGACGCGGGCAAGCGGCTGTTCGTCCGGGACAGCGTTCACGGCGGCGGGCGCATCGAACCGAGCCGGAGCGCCGACGCCGACCCGGACCACACCGTCGTCTTCGTCCACGGCAACCCCGAGTGTAGTTACACGTACCGGCACGTAATCACGAATCTGCTGAACGAGACGGACGAGACGGTACGAGTCGTCGCCATGGACCACGTCGGCTTCGGCCTCTCGGACACTGCCGACCACGAGATGGTGTGTATGGATCACGCCGAGAACCTCGCCGCCCTCGTGCCGGCACTCGACCTCAAGAACGTGACACTGGTCGTTCACGACTGGGGTGGCCCCATCGGCGTCGGTGCGTTCCTCCAGTACCCCGAACTGGTCTCGAACCTCGTTCTCTGCAACAGCACCGTACTCCCGATGCCGGCCGACCGGCCGACCTACACGACCTATCCTGCTTGGTGGCTGCCGTGGGCCCGGACGCCGGACGTGATTCCCGACACGCTCTGGGGCGACCTGGCGAGTTACGTCCTGTTTCACGCCTCGCCGACGCGTCCCGCCCGGCTCTACGGCGGGTGGACGCGGTACGTCGCAGCGAGGAGGCTCGGGCTGTCCCCGTCCAGAGACGCCCCGGCGCATCGGGTGTTCAGACAGCAGTTTCGCGACCCGGTGAACGTCCGCAGTTCTAAGCGACTCGTCAGGCAAACGCCTTACTGGGGCCACGGCAACGTCTACGAGGACTCGGACCTGGGACTGCGCGATACCGGCCCGTTCTACGGGCGCATCCGCCGGTCGCTCGGAGCGGCCTGGGGCCCGCGCGGGCGGGATGTCGGGGTCCGCGCCGTCGTCGGTCGCTGGGACCCCTGCGGGAAGCCCTCTGTGCTGGGGCGCTGGCAGGAGGGGCTCCCACAGTTGTCGGGCCACGTCACCGCCTTCGAGGACGTGGGTCACTTCGTTGAGGAGGAGCGACCGCGAGCGGTCGCGTCGGCCATCCGGTCAGCCGCCGGTATTTGAGTCGGCCGGCACGCCTCGGTGTGGCCCCTCGGCAGCGCCCTCACCGCTCGCGGTGTCGGCCTGTTCGTGTGTGTGGTGGTAGAACCGCACCACAGAGCGGCCGTCACGGGCCACCGGCTCGAAGCAGACCCGTCGGTACCGCTCGTTGGCGGTCAGGTTGACCATCAGCCCCCTTTCGTGGACCGATACCGATTCGTAGGCCGTCTCACAGACGGGGCAGTCGACGGGCGGTTCGTCCGGGACGTTCATCGTCGAGTGATAGGTCGCCGGCCACTCATGCGTTGCGCTCCAGCCGGCGGTCGAGAGAGCCAGTGGCCCGGAACTGCCCCACGCCGGGCCCGGAGAACGTCGCCATGGCGTCGACGGCGAGGCCGAAGCCATCGGCCTCTGCTGCGGTGTCGGTCAAAAAATCGAGTGTGACCTTCCGACCCCCTGCCGTCCGAGGTCCGTGACTTCGACGAGCGTCTGTGGCTGCTCGTCGTCCCGCTGGAACGTGATGGGCGACCAGGGCGTCCCCGCCGGCCGCTCGCAGGTCACCCGCGGGTGCCCGGAGCCGATACCGCAGGCGCTCGGTCCGTAGCTCGGCACCGTGAGACACCGAGAGCCGAAACCGTCCCGCACCGTCTCCGGGGCCGGGGTCGAACCTACGCTTTAGGAGGCTTATTCTCGCGACTGTCGCACCCTCGCGGGAGAACCCGGAGTGAGTCTTCGCGCCGTCGCTGCGCCGTGTCGGTCCCGACAGCGCCGTCGTCCCCACGACTGGTTCACCCCCGACGACACACCCTGCGAGCGGGAGCGAGAGCCCGCTCCCGACTGTGGCGAGCGCCCGTCGTCTGTCCATACCACCCCGTATCGCCGGTATCGTAAAGACGTTGTTGGCGAACTGTCGCCGGCCAACACCGGTCACACCCTCATCGCACCGACTCGACGACCGACTGTATCGTCTCGTAGTCCTCGTCGCTGTAGGCGATGACGTGGACGTCACGCAGGGTGGCTGGTGCGAACGCCTTGATCTCCTCGCAGATGATCCTCGCCCCTTCCCGCAGTGAAAAGCCTGCGACACCGGTGCCAAGCGCCGGGAACACCAGGCTCTCGCAGTCGAGCGCGTCGGCCTCTTCGAGCGTGTTCCAGGTCGCCGCCCGAATCGAGTCCGCCGTCGCCTGCCCGCCCGCCGGCATCGCCGCCGCGTGAATCACGTATTCGGCATTCAACTCGTAGGCCTCGGTCGTCGCCACGCCGCCGAGATCGACAGGCCCCTTCGCGACAGCCTCCTCGTTCAGTTCGTCGCCAGCGGCCCTGCGGAGCGCGCCGGCGACGCCCGACCCCATCCGCAGGCTCGTGTTGGCCGCATTGACGAGTGCATCCGCCTCCTGTGCCGCGATGTCGCCTTGCACGGCCTCGAAGTGCATATACGGACTGTGGGGTGCCAGCCCGAAAAATCAATCCCAGAACGACTGGGTGCGCGCATACTGCCGTTCCTGTGCGAGGATGTCCCGGTAGAACTCGTCTTCGTCCTCGCGGAGCTTGCTGATGATCCGGGCGGCGTTGTGCGGGCCGACGCCCCGGGCAGCCAGGGCGATGACCGCCTGCTTTCCGTGGCTCTGGACGAGATTCGCCGCCTTGTACGCCCGCTGGGTCTGTTTCTCCTGCTCGTCGTCTTTCTCTGGTTGCTTGACCGCCGACACCACCTCGTCGGCCCACGGATTCAGCGCGGCGATGCGGGTCGAACCACAACCCGGGCAGTTCGGCTGGTCGGACACGCGGGAAACCTGCCGCTTGGTCTCCCAGTCCTGACAGTGGAGACAGAAGAGGAGGATGCGGTCGTTCCGGATGCGCTCACGGACCGTCTGAATGACACTGGCGTCGGCGTTCTCCGGCGCGAGCAACTCCTGGCCCGACGAGCGACCGCCGAGGCCGACCGGCGTGCGCTCGGGGACGGTCTCGATCTCGATCTCGCCGGACTGGATCGCCGCCAGAGTGTCGCTGGCTCCCTCGACGGCCAGTTCCTCGTGGAGTAGTTCGCGCAGGGCTTCGTCGTAGACCGGCGTGTCCTCCAGGGCCTCCAGCAGCCGGCGCTTGCCGAACCCGCCACTAGAGCCACGCTGGTAGCTTTTGAGTGCGCCGAACTTCGCGGCGACCTGTGCGAGCTTGAACTTCAGCGCGTCGGCGTTCTTCAGCGAGAGCTCAACGATTCCCGCGACGTGTTCCGGGTCGGTCTCGCGCAGTGTCGCTAGCACGTCGTTGACCGTGATCCCCCTGGGAACTTCGAGTTCGATCCGGTAGGGGTCGATCTCCATCCCGACCGACGAGCCCGTTCGTTGGCCCAACAGCGCCGAGAGGACCCGACCGAGCGTCTCGTTGATTGTGTGCCCGAAGTGGGCGTTCAGGACGACGTCACGCCCGTGTGATTCGACGAGGATCCGGTCCCCCGACGGGACCGGTGCGTCGTGACGGTCCAGTTGGTCGAGAGCCTCCGCGATAGTGTACTCGTCGGCCGGGTACCTGCGCGAGAGGTCGCGGGCGACGGCCTCGGTTCCGACCGCGCCGTCGAGTTGGCTGGCGCCGACGTCCCGAACTTCGCCCACTTCCTGGGCGACCTCGTGTGGGACGGGAATCTCCTGCCCGACCCAGGACGGGACCTCGCCGGCGGGGTCCTCGACGGGCGTGACGAGAACTTCCTCCTCGTCCTCGTCGACCTCGGTGATGCGCCACATCTCGCCGCGCTGAATGAAGATTTCGCCGGGCTGGGCGAAGTTGACGACGAACCGCTCGTCGAGGGTGCCGACCTGTCTGCCGCTGGCCATGTCAGCGACCTCGTAGGTCGCCTCGTCGGGGATCATCGAGAGGTTGTGATAGAAGTACTGCCACGTTCCGCGGCGCTTCTCGATACGGTCTGCATCCGCGTCGAGCCAGACGACGCGGTTCTCGGCTAGTTCACGGACGACTGATTTGAACTCGTCCGCCGCCAGTTCCCGAAACGGGTACGCCCGGGTGAGGACTTCGTAGGCCTCCACCGCCGAGATTTCTCCGAAGTCCATGACGAGGCCGGCGATCTGGTTGGCGATGGTGTCGAGACTGCCGTGGTGGATGTTGGCCGGTTCCACGGCGCCAGCCTGTGCCTGCCGGGCGATGGCCAGCGCCTCGAAGGTGTCGTCCGGTCGGGTCGTAATCACCGTCCCCGAGGACGTCTCGTCGCGGCTGTGGCCCGCTCTCCCCACGCGCTGAAGGAGCCGCGAGACCTGGCGCGGACTCTGGTACTGAACGACGTGGTCGATGCTACCAACGTCGATTCCCAGCTCCATCGAGGACGTACAGAGCAGCCCCGAGAGTTCGCCAGTCTTGAACTGGTCTTCGACCTCGACCCGGGCCTCCTTCGACAGCGAGCCGTGGTGAACCTCGATGTCCGTGCCGAGTTCCTTGAATCGCGAGCCGAGCGCCTCGGCCGTCTGGCGGGTGTTGACGAACACGAGCGTCGACTCGTGGGTACTGACGATCTCGTCGATCGCTCTGACGTGACTCGCCACGTCGACGTTCGTCAGCAACTCGCTGGCCAACCCCTCGTCGTCGTCGGTCGTCCGGGGTTCCCGAACTGCAATATCCAGTTCGTTGCCCACATCGACCTCTACGACCGTACAGCCCCGGTCACCGGTGAGGAACTTCCCGACCTCGCCGGGGTCGCCCACGGTCGCGGACAGCCCGATCCGCTGGAACGGCCCCGAAACCTCGCGCAGTCGCTCCAACCCGAGCGTCAACTGTGCGCCACGCTTGGCAGCCGCGAGTTCGTGGACCTCGTCAACGACGACGTGGTCGACATCCTGCAGTGCGACCCGCAATTTCTCTCCGGTGAGCATCGCCTGCAGCGTCTCGGGCGTCGTCACCAGCACGTCCGGCGGATCGTTGGCCTGCTTCTGTCGCTGGTAGTCCGTCGTGTCTCCGTGTCGCACGTCGACTCGCAGGTCCAGCGTATCGCCCCACCACTCCAATCGGTCACGCATGTCGCGGTTCAGCGCTCGCAGCGGCGTCACGTACAACGCGCCGATACCGAACCGCTCGCTTCCTTCGAGCGCGTCGAACACTGGGAGCATCGCGGTCTCTGTCTTTCCCGTCCCGGTGGGCGCGACGATGAGACCGTGGTCGCCCCTGACAAGCGGTGGAATCGCGCGGCGCTGTGGCTCCGTCGGTGTCGAGAAGCCGCGTTCTGAGAGTGCCGCCCGGACCGCCGAGCCGAGTTCGGCGAAGGCCGCCACCGACCCCGATTCTACCATCACCTGCATTAGCGGAGCGAACCGATTAAACACACTGTTTTTGCCATCCCGCCCTCCCATTCCGGCATCCGAACACACCGCTCCGGTCCGTGCCGTGTGTAGCACCGACCGGTTCGACCGACGCACCCCACGAAGCGTTCCGCATCGGCACCGGTCGCACACTCGATAGGAACTGAGCATCGCCAGTTGCCTGCCTCCAGTATCCAAATAGAGTGTACGCTCCGGTATCTTTGACATTTGTACACGTACTACTACCCGCGTGTCGACAGAGGAGAAGTTCTCCGTGTTGCGTCACGAGGAGAGCGACAATGTCGGAATTTGGCGGATTCACGGCTTCGAGACACTGTTCGAGGAGGGGATAGACCGTGGCGAAGCCTGGCACGAGCAGGAGTCGGGCCGTGACGAGATTACGGCGACGATCGTCGTGTTCGACGGTGCGCGGAGTCCGAGTGGTGAGGTCAAGGACCGCATCAACAAGACGTGGTCACACCTCACACGGATCGTCGAGCTCGAAAAAGCGGCCTACGTCGGTGAAGTCCAACGTCACAGCACCCGGGACGGAGGGCGAGGAGTTCGAGGAATCCGAGGAGGCCCTCGCCTGTGCGAAGGCGTAACTGTTTTCAGACCTGCCGGTACGCACCCAGTCGCGTCCCGTCTAGCAGGTACGCCTGGGCCTCGTCGACGCCGGTCGGGAGAAACGGTGCGAGGAACCCTTGTTCCTCGACGTTGACCCACGTGCCACCGGTCAGGTCGTTGAACGACGGGAAGACGACGAGTTCGCCGTCGATGGCGATGTCGGCGTCGTGAAACTCCGCGAACGGCGCGGGGTCGAGCGGCCCGCGAAGCCACGCCCGCTCAGCCCGCGCCCCACCGACTTCGTCTTCCAACCGGACCATCGGGTGTTCGTGGCCCATACAGACCACGTCGGCGGCCAGGACGTCCGGCGACGGCCACGTGTGACCGTGGACGAATCCGACCCCGCCGAACCGCCGACCGTGGCCCGGCGTCACGTCGACTCCGTCACGGTCGGCCAGCAGGTCGTCGAGGTCGCCGTCGTGGTTACCCTTGACCACCGTTACCGGCACCGGCAGCGCGTCGAGCAGTGCCTCGAGCTCCTCACGTTCCTCGCCGCCGGGGTCGCCGATGGCGTGGCCGAAATCGCCGAGCAGGACCAGCCGGTCGGCCGCCGTCCGTTCGAGAAGGCCCAACACGGCCTCGCGGCGGTCGCCGGCCTGGCTCCGGAGTTCGACGCCGTCGTAGCGCAGGCCAACCTCGAGGCCGGCGTGGTAGTCGGCGACGACGAGCGCCTGCCCGTCTGGCAGGGTGGCGACGGCGGCCGGCGCATCCGGTACCGGTTCGACCGTCATCAGATCGGTTTGAGCGTCGCTTCGTCGGGCTCGTAACAGCGCCCGTCCATCAGCGCGTCCTGCACCGCGTCCTCGACCTCGTCCGGAGTAGCCCCGGTGCGGTCGGCGACCTGCTCCAGCACAGCCGCGCGGTCGGCTCCGTCACCGCCGTCTAGGTCCCGCATCGCGTCCATCACGGCGTCTTCGAGGGCCACGTCCTCGGCGGACTCGTCGACCGCCGTCTCGTCGGCGTCTGTGTCGGCCGTTTCGTCGGCCTCGACCGCGCCGGAGGGTTCCGTGGACGCTGTGGCCGTCTCCGCGGCGGACTCGACGGGCTCTTCTGCGGACACTGACTCGACCGTCTCGGTCGCGGGCACTGTGTCTCCGGCCGGTTCCGCTGGCTCGGAGTCGGGTTCGGGTGCCGCGCCGTCCGTCGCCGGTTCCGGGTCGGGTGTTTCGATGTCGGCCTCGCCGGGTTCGCTGACTTCGGTTCCGGTCGAGAAGTCGGTGCCGTACTCCTCCTCTATCTCCTCTCGTTCGTCCGCATCGAGTTCGAACTCCCCGGGGTCGAAGTCGCCGACCTCCTCGTCTGTCTCGTCGGCGGCGGGGGCGACGTCACCGGTCGACTCAACGTCGCCGATATCGTCGGTCGACGGGTCCGTATCGTTCGATTCCGGCTCCGCGTCCGCCGAGGCAACTCCTTCGCCGGAGGGCTCCGGTGGGTCGGTCTCGACCGGCTCGGTAGCCGGAGTCTCGTCGGCCGTCGGCGGTTCGGTGCCGTCAGTCGTCGCGGGGTCGAATGCGTCCGTGTCGGCCGTCGATGTAGTACCGTCCGTGTCGGTCGTCGCGGTCGGTGTCTCCGCTTCGGGCTCGGCGGTCTCCGTCGGTTCGGTGGCCTCACCGGCCGACAGGTCCAGTCCGCCGAGGTCGGCGACCGTAACGCTCCCCTGACCACTGGGGTCGGTGACGAGCGGGTCGACCTCGTCGACCTCGCCGGCGACCACGCGGGTCGCGTCCAGCGCGACCTCCCTGAGCGCGTCGAGATACGTCGGCGTCGTCTCGTAGCGGTCCAGCGCGAGCGCGGTGCCGGCGGCCAGCCCCTCGTCGACGTCAGCCGAGGCGAGGGCGTCCCTGAGGTCGTCGCCACGTTCCTCCCGGTCGAGCGCGCCAGCCATCGTCTCGATGCGGGAGAGCGTCCGCTCGGCCGTCGCGATGGTCCAGCGGTCACGGGTCTCGGCATCCACCTCGTTGATACTCTCTGGCCTGACCGACGTGTAGACGGTGTCCGAGTCGTCGGGCTGGAACGTACGAGCTTTACCGGTGAGCGCCACGAAGGTTGGCGGCGAAGCCCGGTCGAGGAACGCCATCTCGTCGGGTTGGTACTGACCGGCGTAGGCCACGAACGCCCCGGTGGGGTCGACGACACGAGCGCGCAGCACGTCGTCGTTGACCTGCTCGACCTCGGTGAGGACGCCGACGGCGAACAGGCGGTTGACGCGCGCCCCACTCGGCGTGACGACGTAGTTCGGGGCACGCTCCTCGTCGCTCTCCGAGTAGGAGAAGTCGGCGTCGTCGTACTCGGCGGCGAACATTCGGTATGCGACCTCGCGACGGCCTGCGCCGCCCTGGTCCGACTCGTCTCCGCTCATCCGTCCACCTCGGCGAGCAGGGCCCGCGCACGCTCGGCGGGTTCGTCGGCACTCCTGGCGAACGTCGTCGCGTCGAGGTTCGCGCCGTACTCGTCGACCGACAGCGAGCCCCGGACCGCGTACTCGTGGCCGACGACGCGATCCGCGATGGTCTCGGCGACAACGGACTGGTCCATCTCGTCGCGGGCGTGTTCCTTCGCGTCCGCCAGTCCGCCACCGTACACCTCCGCGGTCAGTTCGTCGTCCAGGACGACGGTCACGGTGCCGGTCCCGTCGTCGAGGATGGCTTTGGTCCGCAGGTCGTCCTCGCCCTCGACCGCGCCGTGGCTCCGGCACTGCCCTTTCTGGACGACGCGGCCGCAGTCGGGGCAGCGTTCGATGAGCCCCGACCCGTCGCGGATGGAGATGACGTTGCCCACGAGTTCCACGTCGTACGCGCCACCGCGCTCGACTGCCTCACGGACCGGGAGCCGCTCGGGGTCGTCCCGAGCCTCGACGCCGCCTGAAAGCGACTGGGCGCGGGAGAACTCGGAGAGATTCACCGATGGGACGCCGCGGAACTCCCGGACGTAGACGTTCTCGATGCGGAGCGTGGCGCCCGTCTGCAGGTCCGCTCGGGGTTCCCAGTCTGTGAAGGGAAGCCGGGCGCTCTCGTCGGCCAGCGTCCCGCTGAGAATCTCCGTCTCGCCGTCACGGCCGTCGATGGTCTTGCGCTCACACTCGACGACCTGCACCTCCACGTTGACCCCGCGGTCACCCGGCGAGAGCGACGACAGGTCCGCGTCTCCGCCAGCGGGATACTCGACGGCGAGGTCCTCGTCGACCCGGGAGAGGGTCGTGCTCTCCCCGAGGTTCAGTTCCGGACTGCCCTCCCACTCGCGGACGCCGGCGTTACCCATCTCGACGACTTCGCCGGCTTCGAGGTCGAAATCCTCCCATGCAGTGTAGGATATTTTCCCGGTTTCGTCGGCGAGTTCACCCTCGAAGATGACCTGGTCCTCGCCGCGGTAGTGAATCGGGCGTTTCCCCACGGTGAGGACGCGCGCTGTCACTGTCACGTTCGAGTCCCCGGGTGAAACGTCGGTTACGTCGACGGCGCTGGGCGCGCCCGTCGAGCCCGCGGCGCCGTCGCCGTACTTCCGGCGGAGGCTCTGTTTGGCCTCGTCGACCGGGACGCTGTAGCTCACCAGGTTCTCGAGATCGGATTTGACCTCCTCTGTGTCGACACCGAGGTCGGAGGCGAGGTCCTCGGCATGCTCGTCTAACTCCATGCACGCCCGTTCGGGAGGGTGGAATAAAAATCGTGGCGTGCCCGGGTGCGGCCCCGGCCCTCGGCTGCTCTGCGCCCGACCCGCACCGACCGTCAGGCCCGCGTCGGCGGTCCGAGGACGACCCTCGATGGCACAGAGAGACGGCGGTGACCCCGTGGCACCAGCCGGGAGGGGAACTCGTTGCCTGCGTTACCGGCAGCGACGGCGACGCCAGCGTCCGCAGAATCGGTGACGCACGGCTCGAACGGAATAAGATCGAGGTAATGCCGGCCGACATCACGGTTCGCGTCCGTGTCACGGCGTTCGACGACGATACCCACCGGGGCGAGGCGGAACTGTTGGATGCCCTCGGGACCGCGACGTTCTGCGGCGCCTCGCTCGGGTCGGCCAGCTCTGTGCGGGCGGGACGCAGACGGTCACGCGCCTTGTTCGACCAGCAGGACTCTCGGGACGGGGCTGCTGCGGAGGTGACGTATCGAGACCACCGTCAGCGTCACCACGGGTGGCCCGGACCTCCGCAGGAGCCGACCTGTCTGTCTGCTGTTCCGTAAGCGAATTGTCTACGCCCCCGGAACGGAGGGTATGCACGTAGTCGTCAACGCCGCGATGAGTGCCGACGGCAAGCTCTCCTCGCGGGAGCGGACACAGATCGAGATTAGCGGGCCCGACGACTTCGCCCGGGTCGACCGGCTGCGAGCAGAGAGCGACGCAGTGATGGTCGGTGTCGGCACGGTGCTGGCCGACGACCCGTCGCTGACCATCGACAGCGAGGAACGCAGGCAGGCACGCCGGGAGCGCGGCGAGCCGAAGAACCCTGCGCGCGTCGTGGCCGACTCCCGAGTCCGGACGACGCCGGACGCCACGGTTCTGAACGACGCGGCCCACAGTTATCTGCTGGTTAGTCAGGCTGCGCCGACGGACTTCGTCGAGCAGATGGAAGACGTCGGCGCGACCGTCATCGCCACCGGCGAGGACCGCGTGAACCTGACGACCGCCCTCGGAAAACTGGAGGGTGACGGGGTCGAGCAGCTGATGGTCGAAGGCGGCGGCGAACTCATCTTCTCGCTGTTCGAGACGGGACTGGTCGACGAACTCTCGGTGTTCGTCGGCCCGAAGCTCATCGGTGGCCGCGACGCCCCGACGCTGGCCGACGGTGACGGTTTCACCGGGGACTTCCCGGAACTGGAACTCCGGTCGGTCGAGCGACTGGACGCGGGCGCACTGCTCGAGTGGGCCGTGCGTTGAGAGGCGATTGCCGTCGAAGCCCGGCCGCTCAGTGGTCGTGACCGGTCATGTCGGCGAACGTCTGCCCGAACCGCTCCTCGAACAGGTCCATCGTCACGTGTTCGGCGGCTGCTACGTCTTCGCCGGGTTCACCTTCCGCGTGGTGGATCGCGCCGTGGATGCGCTGGGCCATCCCGATCATCGCGATGTCGCCGACGATTTCCGGGTCCGTCTTCGCGTCCTCACGGAGCATCTCGAGCAGTCCAGTCGGGACCTCGAGTTCGTCGCTTGTTCCAGTCTCCGTCTCTATCGTGAGCGTCGTAGTGTCCTGACCTGCCATAGCTTCCATTGGCAGAGCGTGCTAAAGCATCTGTTGGGTTGAGTACGCCGCTCTAGCGTATCTCCCCCCGGCAGTCGCGGTCCTCGGGCCCGTGTCCCGGCACTCGGGGGTCGCGCCGAGGGGTGCCGGACACGCGGTCCGGGTCGCCTCCACGCTCGTCGTTACCCCGTGTTCTGGTACGACCACCGCCTGCTCCGCGACGGGGAGGAGCCGGGAAAAAAGACACCGCCTAACGCCCGTCAGTCGTCGGCTTCGGCGCTCGCGCTTTCGGCCTCGGCCGGCGCCGCCGTCACTGCCTCTTCGAGATAGTCGTCGGCGTCGAGCGCGGCCTTCACGCCCATGCCGCCTGCGGTCGCGGCCTGCTGGTAGTGGTGGTCCACCACGTCGCCAGCGCCGAAGATGCCTTCGATGGCAGTTTTCGTCTGGCCGCCGCCGTCACCGCCCTGTGTCTGGAGGTAGCCGGCGTCGTCCATCTCGACGCTCGTGCCGTCGAGATACTCCGTGTTGGGCGTGTGGCCGATGGCGAGGAACACTGCGCCGACGTCGAGTTGCAGCTGCTCGGTGCCGGGGTCGTCGAGCTTGTTGGTCGGGTGGCCCTCGTGATGACGCACCAGGTCCACGTGGTCGACGCCGTCTTCCTCGGTGCCGTGAATCTCGACGGCTTCGGTGTTCTTCAGGATCTTTACCTCGCCGTCGTCGACTTTCTCGTGGATACGGTCGACCCAGTAGTCTTCGGCGCGGAAGTTCTCGCGCCGGTGGGCGATGTAGACGGTATCGGCGAACTTCGTGAGGAAGTTGGCCTCCTCCATCGCGGCGTCACCGCCGCCGACCACCAGCATGTCCTCGCCGCGGAAGAACGCGCCGTCGCAGGTCGCACAGGTCGAGACGCCGAAGCCCATGAGTTCGTCCTCGCCGGGGATTCCCAGGGTGCGGGCGCTCGCGCCCGACGCGGCGATCAGCCCGTCGCAGGTGTAAACCGTCCCGTCGCGCAGTTCGACGCGGAACGGTCGGTCGTCGGCTTCCACCTCGGTGACGACCCCATGGTCGATCTCAGTGCCGAACTGTCTGGCCTGTTCTTTCATGTTGTTCACCAGATCGGGGCCACTGATCCCGTCGGGAAAGCCGGGGTAATTGGCCACGTCGGTAGTCAGCGTGAGTTGCCCGCCCGGCTCACCGCCCTCCAGAACGAGCGGGTCGTTGTTCGATCGAGCTGCATAGATCGCGGCGCTCAGGCCCGCAATTCCCGAGCCAGCGATGATGAGTCTCCGGTGTTCGACAGCTTCGTCAGTCATACGAAAAGATAGTCGAGGGCCGCGTATTAACTCTACGCTGTCCTGTGTAGCCCGGACACGGCCGTCCCGGTTCCCGGACACGGCGACACCCTTAGGACCGGACGCCGAGATAGGTTGAACATGCCCGCCGATCTCGACGAGAAGACCGACCGCTACGAAGACCTCTTGGCCGAAGCGCTCGCCGCTGCGGAGGTGACCGCCCCACCGGATTCGCCGCTGGGCGAGGCCGCCGCCGAGTGCGAGGAGATGGCTCGTTCGTATCTCGAAGACGGCCGTCACTTCCGGGACGACGACCCCGTCAACGCTCTCGCCGCGTTCTCCTACGGTCACGCCTGGCTCGATGCCGGCGCACGGATCGGCCTCTTCGACGTGCCTGAGGAGGGACACCTATTCACGGTGTGACGACATCCCACGACAGCCAGGCACCGAGCGGGCACCAACCCGAAGTAGTCTTCTGGTCCATCCGAGCGGAATGTTGGTGAGCATCGAGAAAGTAGTGACTGTCCGACACGAATCGGACTCGGCCCGGGATTCAGATGTAGCAGACACGGCGCGAGACACTGCGGTGGATGGGCACAGGAACGGCAGCTGTTACAGGTCTCACCGGGACCGCGAGCGCGCGATTCGGCGACGACGAAGACGGGGAAGACGATACCGAAGTCGGTGCGACCTACACTGCCCTCGCGGTCGGCCTCCTCGAACCACCCGAAGACACCGACGGGCGGGCGTTCGACGTGGTGCTGGCAGCGGACGTGGCATCGCTGTCTGACCGGTTCGGTCGAAAAAGCGCGGGTGGTATGCGGTCCCGGTCGGGCTCTTCTCGGGCGAGGCCGGCGCGTGTCGGTATTATTAACACGCGTGGGGGCACTTTGCCTGAGGGAATGGAGGGTGTTCTGTGGTACGTGCTGACTGGGACGCGTGGCGGTGCGAACCGGGCACGCATCCTCCAGACGATAGAGGCCCGTCCACGGAACGCGAATCAGTTGGCGGAGGAACTGGACCTGGACTACAAAACCGTCCGCCACCATCTGGACGTGCTGACGGACAACGGTGTCGTAGAGAAAAGCGGTGACGACTACGGCGCGGTCTACCTTCTGACCGACCGGGCGCGCCACCACTGGGACACTGTCGAGGAAATTATCGCGGAGGTCGATTAGTATGGCCGGATTTGGGAAAGAGTATATTCACCGACGGGACGAACGGAGGAACAGATGGGAGTCTGGTTGACGGCGGCGGGCGCTGCTACCGCGGTGAACATCGTTCTGCTCGTGGCCCTGCTCGTGATCTGGGGTCGTAACTATCGGCAGTTCCGCTCGAAACACGCGCTTGCGCTCTCGTTGTTTGCCGCCCTCCTGCTCGCGGAGAACGCTCTCGCGTTCTACTACTACGTCCTCGACCCTCAGGTCGCGACGCTGCTGAACAACGCCGCGCCCGTCGCCGGCCGCGCGATGATGTTCGTGCAGGTGCTGGAGCTCGGCGCTCTGGTCGTGCTCACCTGGTCGGCGTTCGACTGAGCCACTCTGCACGCAGTGTCCACTTCTCTGTCGTTCCCGACGGTTTCGGCACGAATTTGGGTGAGAGTGCGGTGGATTTCCGGCAAATCCATTTTTATGTGTCTTCGCTCTCCTCTGGTGATGGCAGACAGAACACGCCGACGCGTCATCGCAGCACTCGGTGGAACCGTCGCGGTCGGCCTGGCGGGGTGTAGCCAGGGCGGCGATTCCGGGGAGACGCCCACGGAGGCGGACACAGACACGATGACCGAGGACAACGAGATGACCGAGGGAATGGACGAGGAGACGACGGATTCCGGTATGGACGGCACCGCCATGGTTCGCGTGGCGCACCTCTCACCCGACGCGCCCAACGTCGACGTGTACGTCGACGGGTCGGCCGTCCTCGAGGACGTGGCCTTTACCGACGTGAGCGGCTATCTCGAACTCTCGGCTGGAACCCACACCGTCGAGATCACCGCGGCCGGCGACATGAGCACCTCCGTTTTCGAACAGGATCTTGAACTCGCCGCGACCGACTACACCATCGCCGCCGCCGGTGAACTGGCCGAGGATGGGGAGGCGTTCTCGCCGCTCGTGCTGGAGGACGACACCAGTGCGCCCGGCAGCGGCGAGTCACGCGTCCGTCTGGTCCACGCATCGCCGGACGCCCCGGCAGTCGATGTCACCGTCAGCGCGACCGGGAGCGCAATCTTCGACGACGTCGCCTTCGGTGAGACGGCAACGGCGACCGTCGCAGCTAACGACTACACCGTTCAGGTCCGGCCCGAAACCGACACCAACGACGGAGACGTCGTTCTGGAACGGGATATCTCGGTGAACGGCGAGACCGGTTACACTGTCTTCGCCGCCGGCTACCTGTCACCGGACGACGAACCCGGTGACGAGGCCTTCCAGTTGGTCCTCGCGCAGGACACCGGGTCGATGTAGCGCACGCGCCGCCACACTCAGGTCCACGCATCGATAACCGGACGACCTATCAGCGATACTGACCCGAGCAAAACCGCCCGACAAAACCACGGTAACGATGCCCACACGGCCGCAACCGCGGGCTCGAAACAGGGAAAAATTTATAAGGTTTTCGCACTTACGGTAGGTTAGGAAGTCGCCGGCAACTTCTTATTGCTTCTGCCGCCGGCAACCCAGCGTAAATCCCCCATGAGCGACACTACAACCCGGACGATACCGAATGAACGCACAGACGAAGAGGTCACAGACGAAACCAGTGAGACCGAGTCGACCACGACCTGCCCGGAGTGTGGTGGGAATCTCGTGAACGACACGGAACACGGCGAGACGGTCTGTGAGGACTGCGGCTTGGTCGTCGAGGAGGACGAAATCGACCGCGGGCCGGAGTGGCGGGCGTTCGACGCCAGCGAACGCGACGAGAAGTCCCGCGTTGGCGCCCCGACCACGAACATGATGCACGACAAGGGGCTGTCGACCAACATCGGCTGGCAGGACAAGGACGCCTACGGAAACTCCCTGTCCTCGAGCCAGCGGGAGAAGATGCAGCGGCTGCGCACCTGGAACGAGCGGTTCCGGACCCGCGACTCCAAGGAGCGCAACCTCAAGCAGGCACTGGGCGAGATCGACCGCATGGCCTCCGCGCTCGGCCTCCCAAAGAACGTCCGCGAGACCGCCAGCGTCATCTACCGACGCGCGCTGGACGAGGACCTCCTGCCTGGCCGTTCCATCGAGGGCGTCGCCACCGCGGCGCTGTACGCGGCGGCCCGCCAGGCCAACACCCCCCGGAGCATCGACGAGATGATCACGGTCTCCCGGGTCGGTGAGATGGAGATGACCCGGACGTACCGCTACATCGTCCGCGAACTGAACCTCGAAATCCAGCCCGCCGACCCCGAGAGCTACGTTCCACGGTTCGCGTCCGACCTCGACCTCTCGGACGAGACGGAGCGTCGCGCACGGGAGCTACTCGACAGCGCCCGCGAAACCGGTCTACTATCCGGGAAGTCACCGGTCGGTCTGGCGGCCGCCGCCGTCTACGCCGCCTCGCTGCTCACCAACGAGAAGGTGACCCAGTCGGAAGTCTCCGAGGTCGCCAGCATCTCCGAGGTAACTATCCGTAATCGGTACAAGGAACTGCTGGAAGCCGAACACGACCTGACGGCGGCCTGAACGGCCGTTTCGCTCCTGGGGCAGACACAGCGTGCGAACCAGCGGCAACTTTTTTGCCCCTGCCGCTTGTCAACAGGTCACATATGACCGAGACCTACGTCCGGTTGCTCTGCCCCGAGTGTAAGAAGGAATGGGAGTCGTCTCCGAAGGACCTCCCCCCGCACAAGCGGACGTTTCACTGCCCGAACTGCCGCGCGAGTCGGCGACTCGCGGAGTTCACGCGCACGGAGCACGACTTGGAGACACTGAAAACACTGGGTTAGCCGCTCGTGGCAGAAATCGCGCCACAGGCCTCACACCGTAGGACCAGTGCCCCACGTTCGCGTTCGAGGTTCGTATCTGGCAGTCCACACTCCGAGCAGAGGACGAACTCGTCGACGTACTCGTCGAGTGCCTCCTGGATGCGACGCTGACCGAACTCCCCCGTCAGTCGCGCACGCCCGCTCTCGTCGATGTGTCCGCTGGTCCCGAGGTCGTTCTGCAGGTGTTTCATGACGTGGTCGTCCTCGCGCCCCAGACGTGTTGTCGTGTCCTGATAGTTCTCGTAGACGGCCATGTTCCCCTCCTGGCGGACCTCCGGTTCGGGGACGTCGAACCGGTCGCTGCTCCCCTCGATGTCGGGTGTCCGTTCCATCGCCCGGTCGAGTTGGTCCTCGTAGTCCATATCCGGGGTTGCCGTGCGCGAGTCAAAAACCTTTCAGCCGAGCGCGCGCCAGCGTCGAACACAAAAATACACTCATTGTCGGAGAGTAAACAACTCGTTACTGGTTCCGTCCCGGCTGCAAAATATTTGAAAACCCGTGCATGGACGGCGCTACCGCAGGGCCGTATGTTAACGAGACTCAGAGTAGTACTATAACTCTTCAGATGTTACGAATTGGTGACTATGAAAAAGCAGGAGCTCATCCATCTTCACGGCCTGCTTGCACAGGTGCAGAACCACTACGAAGAAAAAACAGGGAACGACGTCGAGCACGACGAGTACGAGCGTGTAAGCGTTCAGCCGACCTCGATCCACATGTCCAAGGACGACCACAAGGACGCCGTCTTCGCGCTGGCCGGGGGCATCACCTCGGAAATGGGCGAAGAGAAGTCCGAACAGGTTCCAGCCGCTGCCGACTGAACAGTCTCTCTCCGTTCTCGCGACGACCCGTACACGGACAGCACTGGCCACGGGTCGTCCCGTCACGTGCCCGAGTAGCTGGAAATCCGTCGAAGGCAGCGTTACTCGTCGATGAGTTCCTCGAACTCCGGCAGCACTTCGCCGTCTTCTTCCTCCCGCTCTCCGGTCTCCGTGTCCGACGTGATCTCGTCGATCGTGGTCTCGGCCTCTCTCTCCGCCGTCTCGTCTTCCGTCTCTGCCGTGTCGTCGTCCTCTGACTCCTCGTCGATCGGCTCGATTTCGAGAACGTCGAGCGGGATGTTCTCCAGACGCTGGCCGATCTCTTTGCGAGCGATCCGGGCGGCGTGTTCCTCCCGCTCGACGTTGAACACGGTCATCTCCAGTTCGAGGGCGACCAGACTCTCGTCTGCGGCGATGAACGCCGGTTCCTGCTCCTCCCCACAGTGCGGACAGGAACGTTGTCCCATATTAATCTCGACGTAGTTGAGGTCGGGATTGAGCATCTCGCCGGTTTTCGAGATAGCGATTCGGACCGCTTCGTCCGGTGTTTCCACGTCGTAGACCGGAACTGCGGCCTCGACGACGACTCTGCAGTTCATGATTTGCTGTTAATTGTCCAACCGTAAGAAGATTGGTGTCCGTTCACGCGGTATTTGCTACCTTGCCTGGCTCCAGGGGGCCGCCGCGTCGTGTGGTTCGAACTCGAAACCTCCAAACGGCTTCGGTCCCTCCGACTCGACGATGCAACGGGGCCGTATCGACGCGACGACCCTGGCCGGTGGCGTCGACCTCCAGTCGACCGTCGAGAGTGGCCAGTCGTATCTCTGGGCGCGAGAGGACGGCACCACGTACGAAGAGGAACGGGCACACGGCGGCGACGCCTGGTACTGGACCACGGTCCGCCCGGGGGACCGGGGCGAACCCGCCGTTCTCCGCGTCCGCCAGACCGACAGTACGCTAGAGTGGGAGTCTCGTATCGACGCCGAGCCACACCTCCGTCACCTGCTCCGTCTCGACGACGACCTCGGCGCCATCCGCAGCGTCACCCCGGACGACCGCCTCCTCCGGGAGGCGTTTGAGGCGTACCGCGGCATGCGTCTGGTCCGGGACCCACCGCTCGGCGCACTCGTTTCGTTTATCTGTTCGGCCCAGATGCGGGTCGGTCGCATCCACGGCATGCAGATGGCGCTCCGCCGCGAATTCGGCGAGCAGGTCGCGTTCGACGGTGAGACGTACCACACCTATCCGACGCCCGACGCGCTGGCCGACGCCACGGAGGCGAAACTCCGCGATGTCGGCCTTGGATACCGCGCGCCGTACGTCAAGCGGAGCGCTGAGATGGTCGCTGACGGGGAGGCCCGTCCGAACGAGGCGCGAGACCTGGCGTACGAGGATGCCCGGGAGTCGCTCACGCGGTTCGTCGGCGTCGGCGAGAAGGTCGCCGACTGCGTGTTGCTGTTTTCGCTCGGCTTTCTGGAGGCGGTCCCGCTGGACACCTGGATTCGAACGACTATCGAGGAGTACTACCCTGACTGCGAGCGGGGGTCGTACGCCGAAACCTCGCGGGCGATTCGTGCGGCCCTGGGCGGCGAGTACGCCGGCTACGCCCAGACGTACGTGTTTCATTACCTCCGCAACGGTGGCGAGTAACCAAGGTTTTCTTTCGCGGCGGGAGAATAGACGTGCATGAGCGAACGCATCCGTGCACACGTCCACGTCACCGGCAAAGTGCAGGGGGTCTACTACCGGGCGAACACACGCGATGCCGCCCGTGAACAGGGCGTCGACGGTTGGGTCCGCAACCTGGACGACGGTCGAGTCGAGGGCGTCTTCGAGGGTCCCGAGAGCGACGTGGAGACGCTAGTCGAGTGGTGTCACGACGGGAGTCCGCGGGCACGGGTCGACGAGGTGGCCGTCGAGTACGAGGCGCCAGAAGGGCTGGACGGCTTCGAGGTGAAGTGGTGAGGTGGTCGGATACGACTCGCGGGCGCAGTGATCGCGCTCTGTATCCTGTACATCGCTCTCAACCCATCGCTACAGTCGTTGGCGGCAGAACTCCAGCCGTGGTCCTCTCGACGTTGGATCGTGATCTGGATCGCCGAGCGTGAGGTCGCCTGTGCAGGACTGAAAATCGTCGGCCAGACCGTGCTGACGATTCCACTACTGCTGATCACGACTGCCGCTGCGGCGATTGTCGTCGGTCGCCCGGCCTACACCGGCGCTCCCCTTTTCGATCGGACGGTCGTACTGATAATCGCCGTCGGGACGACCCCGACGGAACGAACTATCGGTTTCGCTCGATCGGTCCAGAACTACGCAGGGGCAGTCAGATCCGGAGCGGTCGACGAATCGGAGATCGAGCCGATTCCACTCAGCTATCTCGCGTTTGTCGATAGCGTGGGAATCGCGGCCGTCTTCAAATACAGCCTCGGGAGCGCGAACGATGCATTCGATCTGGGGATCGGGGCAGGTTCGACGGTTGCGTGGGCACTGACGGTGGTCGTATTCCTGTTTGGATTACAGCCCCGGTATGGAATGCGCCGGATGTCGTAGATGGAACGACCTTTGATAACAGCGGATGACGTACGGAGTTGTATGATGCGCGTTCAGGACCAGGCCGTCCTCGACGAGAACGCCGCCGCGCTGGGTGTCCCGCGGAAACAGCTGATGGAGTCGAGCGGCAACGCCGTCGCCCGGGTCGTCCGGGAGCTGGCAGCGCCGGGAAGCGACGTCGCGCTCGTCGCCGGCCGCGGGAACAACGGCGGCGACGCGCTCGTCGCTGCCCGGTTCCTGAAAAGATACGACGTGACCGTCCACCTCCTCGGTCGCGCCGAGACGATCACGACCGACATCGCCCGGGAGAACTGGGACGCACTCCAGCGGGCCGACATCGACGCCCGTGAGGTCCGCGACTCGGCCGGACTCGATCTGGGTGAACCGGACCTGGTCGTCGACGCGATGCTTGGCACGGGCGTCACGGGCGCGTTACGGGAGCCGGAAGCGACCGCCGCCGAGCGGGTCGCCGAGACGAACGCCACGGTCGTCGCCGTCGACGTCCCGTCGGGGGTCGACGCCAACACCGGCGAGTCGGCGGGCGCTGCCGTCGACGCCGACCACGTGGTGACCTTCCACGACGACAAGCCCGGGCTGACGGAGCTGGACGCCGCGGTGACGGTCGCGGACATCGGCATTCCGGAGGCGGCCGAACGGTTCGTCGAGCGTGGCGACCTCCTCAGACTCTCCCGGGAGCCACGGAGCCACAAGGGCGACCACGGCGAGTTGCTGGTAATCGGCGGGGGGCCCTACACCGGCGCGCCGGCGCTCTCGGCACAGGCTGCGTTCCGGGCCGGAGCCGACCTCGTGCGGGTCGCCTGCCCGTCCTCGGTCGCCCGCGAGGTCCAGAGCTTCTCCGAAGGGATCATCGCCCGGCCGTTCACCGGCGACCTGCTCGAACCGAACCACGTCGACCAGTTGCTCGACCGGGCCGTCGAACATGACGTGGTGGTGATCGGCCCTGGTCTCGGGAACGCGACGGGGACGCTCGAAGCAGTGCGGGAGTTCCTCGGCGAGTTCGACGGGCGAGCGGTAGTCGACGCCGACGCCCTGCAGGTCGTCCCGGACGCCGACACCGACGCGACCCTGCTCTGTACCCCCCACCAGGGCGAACTCCGGGCGATGGGTGGTGAGACGGACACGGACTGGGAGGAACGCGCGAATCTGGTCGCGGACTCCGCCGCCGACCTCGACGCCACGCTGCTGGTAAAAGGAGCATACGACGTGATCAGCGACGGCGAGGGGACACGCGTCAACCGGACGGGCAATCCCGGGATGACGGTCGGTGGCACCGGCGACGTGTTGGCAGGGGCTGCGGGCGCGCTCCTGGCCACACAGGAACCGACCCACGCAGCTGCTATCGCCGCCTACGCCAACGGCCGAGCCGGCGATGTGGCCGCCGACGAGTCCGGCCGCGGGTTCGTCGCCACCGACCTCGTGGACGCACTACCGACGGCCCTGTGGGGTGATGCGGATGAGTGACGGCTCCGGCGACGGGACCGAGGAGCCACTTGACGAGGTCGGCGCGACGGCCGTCGGGGGTAGCGACGAGTTGACCCACACCGACGACGAGGGCGACGTGCAGATGGTCGACGTGGGCGACAAGCCGGACACCGAGCGCCGGGCGGTCGCCCGCGGCGAAATCACCCTCAAGCCCTCGACGGTCGAGGCGATCCGCGACGACCAGGTCGAGAAAGGCGACGTCCTCGCGACGGCCCGGATCGGTGCGGTCCAGGCAGTCAAACACACCTGGGAGACGATCCCGATGTGCCACCAGATCCCGATCACGAACGTCGATTGCGAGTTCGACGTGCGCGAAGACCGGGTGACCGCGACGGTCGCCGTCGAGACAACGGGTAAAACTGGCTGTGAGATGGAGGCCCTCGAGGGCGTGACGACCGGCCTCAACGTCGTCTGGGACATGGTCAAGGCCGCCGAGAAGGACGCCGACGGGCAGTACCCCGACACGGCGATCGAAGACGTGTCAGTCGTCGAGAAACGAAAGCGAGAGCACTGAGAGGCGTCGAGGCGTCGACGACCCCCGTTTCTGACGCTTGGAGTACTTTGTGGTTGCCGGGGTAACCGCGAAGCATAAGTCCGAGAATAGCCAACTGTCGGTACAGCAATGCGCAACCTCGGACTCAAAGTACGGATGGTGATCGTCGGTTCGATCCTGTTCGCTCTCTACGCCGTCGCGGCTGCCGCCGCGATTTTCGTGTTCGGCTCTGGCGTGCTACCGATCGTCCTGATCGGGAGCGTCGTCCTCATCGGCATCCAGTACAAAGTCGGGAAGTGGGCCGCGCTGAAAAGCGTCGGTGCCGAAGACATGCCGGAGGACCGATTCCGGGAGGTACACCGGAGCGTCGAGCAACTCAGCCGTGACATGGGCATCGAGAAACCCCGGCTGATGTACGCCGACATGGGTGTTCCCAACGCCTTCGCCGTCGGCCGAAAGAAAGCCGGCATCGTCGTGGTCTCGACGGAACTGATCCAGTTGCTCGACCACGACGAACTGGAGGGCGTGCTGGCACACGAACTCGCGCACATCCGCAACCGCGACGTGGTGATGATGGTGCTCGGACAGGGCGTGGCATCGGTGGTTGCCATCGTCGCCCAGTACATCGTCCTCCTGACTGGAGACAACGACATCGCGGACTTCTTCCTGGCGATCATCGTCGGCCAGATTGTCCAGATGCTCGTGATGATCTTCGTGATGGCTATCTCACGGTACCGCGAGTACGTCGCGGACGGTGACGCCGCCGACGCTATCGGTCGCGGCGAGCCGCTGGCCCGTGCTCTGGAGAAGATTTCGGCGGGCAACGAACGCGCCAGCGACTCGGCCGTCGACGAGCAGGTCAACGCACTCTGTATCTTCGGCCGGCCGATCGGCCTCGCCAAACTGTTCTCGACGCACCCGCCGACCGAGAAGCGCATCGACCGTCTGCGCAACTGATGGTCAGTCGGGAACTGCTGTCCGCCGTCCTGGGCGTCGGACTCGGCCTCGTCTGTCTGGCGTTCCCAGGTGCAGTTGTCCGTATCAACACCGCCGGCCGGGTGCCTGGGGGACGACACGGAGAGTACGGCGACGATGCGGTCCCAGAAAAGTGGAAGTGGGTCGTCCGCGTCGTCGGTATTCTACTCCTGGCGGGCGGCGGCTACTTCGCCTACACGGTGGTGTGACCGCTGCGGTTCGCGTTGCCAAACTCGACGGTACTTTTTGTGCGTGTACAGTCAGTACAAACCGTTCTGGATTGAGAGTCCGGATGGCCGTCTCCGGCGTGGTGTTGTTCGCGTTTTATTCGGGCTGGTGATGGTTTTCGAACCACTAGCAGACCTGCCGGTGCTGGCCGGGCTGACCGCCCCGTTCGTCGCCGGGCAGTACAAATTCGGCAGGCGGATACCGATTCTGAGTGTCAGCGATGAACGGTTTTCCGAGGACGAACACCCCGAGACACAGCCGCGGTTCGACCGCCTCTCT
>NZ_JAQCNH010000028.1 GCF_028275115.1 Halorientalis sp.
GCAACCTGAGGAGGTCCTCTGTGTCCACGGCGACGAGACTGCCACCGACCAGTTCTCCTCGGCGTTGTACCAGAAACTCAACTGCCGGACGTACGCGCCCAAGAATCTGGAGACCTTCCGACTCAGGTGAACGAGCGTTTCGTCACTCCCGCTGGTTGTCGTTCGAGTGCAGTCGGACCGCGATTTCCCGCACGACCTCGTGCTCCGTCGCCTCGCGGATGCTCCCCGTAACCCCCGCCCGTCGCCGTCGTGGGGCATTGGGGCGGCGTGAATGACGTGTTCGGCGAGACAATCAGCACACAGTCGGCGGCACCGAACACGACCGGCGAGCGACCATGACGTTCCCGGGCGCAGTGACCGACGGAGCGACGGTTCTGCTGTGCGGATTCGACCCCACACGATTCAACTCGTGTAATGGGCGGGAGACTCGGACTAGGTCCACGTCGGTCACTTCGTCCCCTCGTGGTTTTCCTCAAACTTACAGGTTGGCAGGGCGAGTGCCTGGAGTCGTCCGGAGTTCTCCCGTCTCCGTGACCGCGGGGACACTCGACTGTCGAACAGCTGACACGACGGCGAAATCGGGCCATCGTTTCCTTACAGCCGATCGAATTGGGAGCACAGTTGCGACGCGATTGAAAACTACGCTCCGGAGCGACTGACGGTCGCTGTGGCGGAACGTGATACCTCTCGAAACCCACGCCTTCGGTCGGGCGGTGTGACGCCGCCGCCCCTCATGAACGGCGGGCGTTCGGACGTCACTCTCGGACGACAGTCACCGACAGACGGGACGGGGTACCCCCACTGGTGTGTGGGATTTGCGACCCTCGGTAGGCGGTTTGACGAGCATCACGGTGTCTCCCTCCGGATTTCTGCGTTTCGCTCGCGAACCTCGCTACCCGCGTCCGAGTCGCTCGTCCGATTCCGGACGCTCGCTCGACCTGCCCGTTATATTTTAGTATTTTTCCACTGTTGCACGCATGCGGGTCGGCGTAGCGTCGAATTTTATTATCTAGAGAATCGGAGGGTCTAATTGCGTGGACAGTATTGTACTATACATACATGGATGCAGCCGCAGTAATCGGCGGTGGATCGACAGCACTGAGTACGGCCATCTGCACGACGCGTACTGACCGCCGGACACCAGTTTCCGACGGTAGTGGTGGGAGGGTCCACGACGTGGACGTGATCGAGAACGTGTGCGGATTCCCCGGGAGTGTGACCGGCCCGGAACTCGTCGGGTTCGGGCAACAGCACGCCCGGAAGTCCGGTGCCGAGAACACCGCCGGGGAGGTCGTTCGGATGGACGCCGACACAGCGACCCGTCACACTGCGACGGCCGCAGGCGAGGACGCCGTCGAGCAGGACCGCTCGACGCCGGCTGAGTGCGTGTCTACCGCCGACGTCACTGGCAGGCACCGGCAGATTGCCACCTCCGTCGACGAGGGTGCCCGTGCTACCATCGACCGCCTCGAGCAACGCAGAGGCGCCGATTCTCTCGACGGCAGGGAGACGGAGGTCGGACCAGCATGAGCAGAGGTGTTCTCACTGCGGTCAAAGAGAATCTCATCTACGTCGTCGTCGGGTCACTCGTCGCCGGTCTGGCCGCTGGCCAAGTCGTGGGTCCCGACGGCAAGGCTGTGCTCAAAGCCGCCGTCGTCCCGGTCCTGTTCCTGATGATCTACCCGATGATGATCAATATCGATCTCAAGGAGGTCAGCAACGTCCGCGACCACGCTGGCCCCGTCGGGCTGAGCCTGATAATTAATTTTGGGCTGGCGCCTCTACTCGCGGTCGGTCTGACCCGGATATTCTTTCCCGGGAACGTCGAGTTCGCTATCGGGCTGTACTTCATTGCGCTGATTCCCACGTCGGGAATGACCGCTGCGTGGACCGGTCTGGCCGACGGCGATCTGGCGGCGGCGCTAGTCGCGATGGCCGTCAACCTGTTAGCGGCAGTCGCCATCCTGCCGGTGTACCTGTCGGCGCTCGTGCCCGCCACCGTCGGGTTCGACCCCTCGGCGCTGTACCGCCAACTCGCACAGGTCGTCGTTATTCCCATGGTCGCGGGGAATCTCACACGGCGGCTGTTGCTCCGACAGTACGGCCAAGACGGATTCGCGCGCCTGAAGCCCACGTTCGGCGGACTCTCGTCGTTCGGCGTGATGTTGATCGTCTTCGTCGCGATGACGATGCGATCGGGCCAGCTCCTGGCAGACCCGGTCGCGTCGGCGAGTACGATCGTTCCATTGGTGATCTTCTACGTCGTGATTCTCGGCGTTGGCACGGTCTTGGGCCGACTCCTGTTAGCTCCCGAACGAGCGGTCACACTGGTGTACGCGACCAACATGCGCAATCTGTCGATCGCACTGGCGATCGTCGTCGCCGCGAGTACGGTGCCCCCTGCTGCCGTCCTCCCCATCGCGCTGGCGTACGTTATCCAGCCGCCACTCGGAGCGGTGTACATGCACTACAGGCGCGATGTCGTCGGTGAGGACCGCAGCCTCGGCGAGGCTCTCAGAACGCTGGTCTAATCGCTCGGAGCCAGTCTTCAATCCGGTGCTGAAACGGAACGTCCGGTCGAGGACTGCCTGAGAGCGGGGGTCCCTAGCGCTTTCGCGTCGAAACCGAAAGCGAAGAGTCGACATCCGAGCAGACTCCTGTAGAAATCGACGCTCGTCTTCAGCATCACACAAGACGGGGAGGCCGACAGCCTGTGGACATCCTCATGACTGGTTCTCTCGCCCGGTGTGGCGCTGTGTCAGTTATTTCGGCCCGGTACGGTTCTGCCGGTGTCCGCTTCGAGTTGGCGAAACACGCCGATACCGAACGCTGACGGATACCGGTACAGAGCAACGAGATGGTCGGGTTGCACTACGGTACACTCAGCGTGACGCGCCGAGACAGTGCTCGGTTCGCCGTTCGTGGGTCGGTGTGCGGATACCCGAAAGATTTCGACACGATCTGATAGACGAGGGATAGAAACGGAAAAATATGCGACAAAGCAACGACAGCGTCGGGAGTCGACCCTGAAACAGTCACAGACAAGGCCAATCAGGAGGGTAACGTTTCAGTTTCGAACTCTGAACCCCGATGCAGGGGGTCGGGAGTAGACAACCTGCGGCGACAGACGACGACTGCAGCACTGGGCGGAATCAGCTTGAGGAACGATTAGATGAAAACAGAAGCAGTCGATAAACAAAGGGGTAGTCAGAGACGTTTATAATATATCTGTTAAGTACGGCTAAGTATACGATAACTGTGATAAATCGAGAACGGGTCTGTGTCCAGCGAATCCACCCCCGTCACTATTCAGTTTGTCTGTGTTAGTGAACTACCCGTCGCCGACCATCTTCATTCGGCGTTCGAAAAAAACCGGCGACCCAGACTCGGTTATCCTTGTTGCTCACGGCCTCCACGAGCGTCTTTTTCACCCGCATCAGCGGCTGCTGGACGCGTTTCACGGGACTCCTGAAGCTGTCGGTACGTTCGATTCGGTGGCGGCTAAACTACTCGACCCTACGAGTGTACAATCGCGAGCGGGTGATAAAAAGGCAAACCTGAGGCGTCCTGCTGTGGGCGACGGTCGGGCTGCACGGTATCGGTGAAGTTCAGACCACGAGTACAGCCGCCGTGGATCGGATCGCTGCTAGCCGGCACCAGTTAAATCGGCAAACTACGGCTTCGATACAGCGGAACCTACCACGCCAGCCGACTCCGAGACAAGTACGATTCTAGATATACATCGTTCGATGAAACAGCTCCGCAACCACGACGTCGACTGGCGGATAGTCGGGCAAAATATAGACGAATCGTTCTGTTGAAACCCCTGCTGACGAGACTGGTGAGTAGTAGGAGGATGGATGCTCTCCCGAAGTCACGGCTCCTTCGATTCATTGAACGGGCTATGGGGCTGGCTCGCCGTGCTGTGGCACGATTCTCGACTCGCTCCTCACGAAAGCGGTTCACGCTCTGCCAGCGCGTTGTCTTGTTCTGTCTCGAACTGAAAAAGGCGACCACATACCGTGACCTCGTTGACCACCTCATCGAGATGCCTCGCGTTCGTGACGCCGTTGATATCGATTCGGTTCCTGCACCTTCGACACTCTGGACGGCGTTCGACCGCTTAGAGATGGTCGTCTGGCGGGTTCTCTTGAACGTTTCACCTGCGGACTTGCCGCTCAACGGTGCCACCGGCATTGATACCTCCAGGTCCGGGCGGGCGCATACATCAACACACTACGCGAAGCGAACGAACCTCACTATCCAGCAGTCGAAGACAAACTCACCATGCACCGCGAGTTCACGCCTCTCCGCAGGGCGTGGAATACTCGGCTGGATAGCAACCTCTATGATCGACGGAAGGTAAATGAGACAGTCAACACCAGTATCAAACAGAAATCTAACAGATTCCGGGTACACTACATCATTATCAAATGTGAATCCTCGTGAGTTACTTTTATTTACTCTTCCAGAAATTCCTCTTGTATGTCATATCACGAGGCAGATCATCTCACAGTACGATACGACGAATCGGTGGATGCAGTTGTCATGAACTGGCATAACTTTGCACGTGGAGAAGACTTCCGCGAGGGACTCGACACTGGATTGGAACTCGTCGAAAAAAGGGGAGCCAAAAACTGGCTCGCAGACCTCCGCGAGATGGGGACGGTTGCCGATGATGATCAGGAATGGTCGAATACGGATTGGTTTCCTCGTGCGATGGGAACGAGCCTGCTAAATATGGCGATTATCAAGCCTGAGAGCGTCGTTGCCAATATGAGTGTCGACAACATCATGCAGGAAGTCGAAGGGGGCGACTTGACAACGCACTATTTCGACAATCGTGACGAAGCAGAGCAGTGGCTCAAGGAACAAAGAGCAACGCTCTGAGTAGGATTTGTGTTGTGTATTCGGCAGGACTGCCGAGACATATCACACAGTGATGGTGGCAACAAGACCAAACGAATGGAATAGTCGCACCTCTGGCGAGGGCTACGACTGGTGGGCTCCCCCGAATATTGCCCGGAAAAAGTGTCAGATCGGTTTCTGACCATCGTGAATTCGGCTGGCCCGGCACTGCTACAATCTTTTTAAACTGTACAAGTTGTCAGCAACACCCGGAGGACGAATTCGCATTTTGAACTCAGAGTGAATACGGGCGAATAGTTTTGGCTCGGACACGCAGTGGCCGATTCCATCGATAAACTCGGCCACCGACCCCACCAGTTCTCCGCCGGATACGCCTCCCTCGGATAGACACCGCATACACGCTGCAGAGACGGGCTGTCCGTCCAGGAACGTCGAGAGACACGACGCGCCGGTTCGTGTCGCGGACGTGTCCTGTGCTACCAGGGTGAGATATCTACGCCGAGTTGTGCACGCTCTCGAGAAAATCGACGAGTTCATTATCGAACCGCTGAGGCTGTTCGATGAAGGGGACGTGAGCGCTGTGCTCGAACGGAACGTACCGGCCGTCAGAGAACACGTCCTCTGCGATTGTTCTGGCGTCGGAAACCGACGAGGAACGGTCGTTTTCACCGTAGAACACGGCTGCCGGAGCGTCTATGGTAGCGAGCCCCTCGTGGAGTGTCCGCTGCTCGGGGTCGACGTATATCCGAAGCGTCTTGAGGGCCACTCGCATCGGCGTCTGCATGGCGATAGTCCACAGCCAGTGACGGGTCCACTTGTCCGGGGTTTCGTGAAACATTCCGGTGACGAACCGTTCCAGCCCTTCCGGCCTGTTGTACCGCTGGTTCTCTATCATCCGTTCGACCGGGAGGTCCACACTCACGCGCTCGTCTCTCGCCACGGCTCCAATTCTGGCAAAGATCGCACTCGAAACGAGTACGAGACCGTCGAGACGGTCCCCGTAGGCGCTGGCGAACGCACTCGTGATCGTCGATCCGAGCGACCAACCGAGCAAACTGAAAGAATCGATACCGAGTCGATTGGCTACGACCGCGAGGTCGTCTGCGTACATCTCTGCCGTGTACGGACTGGCTGGTTTATCCGAGTCCCCGTGTCCACGGAGGTCCGGTGTCACGACCCGGTAGCCAGCCTCGAGAAGCGAGTGTACCTGCGATTCCCAGACACGATGACTCATACAGCCGCCGTGGACGAGCATGATCGCTGGACCACTGCCGAGGTCCTGACAATACAAGCTGACACCATCACCGACGGGAACGCGAGGCATGCGAACGTATCTTTACTCTGAGTACTAAATCATTGGCCGCGGCCGTGTCGTCACATCCGGAATCGCCGGTTCGGAGCGAATCGCTATCGGGAGTGGTATGGCCTCAGCTCTGTACCGTAGCGACAGACAGTACGCGTCGGTTCTCGCTTCGAGTTCTACTAACCGCTGTGAGGTCTGTCACTGGACCCACATTTCGGCACGGCCCGAACGTGCCAGCTGAACCGACGGCGGCCGACGACACGGATTTCGTTCGTCCAGGGCGGGGCATCTCGACCACGCACAGCGTGAGTGCGCCGCTGAATCTCGGAACTGGTGTGAGGTCGCCTCACTCGAGACGAACCCCCCGAGTAGTGTCTGTCTCGCGGAGCGAGTTCCGCCTGAAGCGGGGACGGCCTGCGAATTCGTATTTCGAGACGAGCCAGGCGGTGTCTGTGGGCGAGGCGTCCGGCTTTACTGTTCTCTCATCCCCGGCCAGTATCGGCTTCAGAATGGACCCTGCCGTTGCTGCGATTGCCACCGACTGGACAAACGTCGAAAGGGTAAATTGGTCACCGATGCGTCTCATTCCGACTGCTGGCGCTCTCGTGGCCACGACAGCGCCGTCTCGAGGTCACGTGGGGCGTGGCCTCCGTACTGGCGTCCTCGGCCGATGTACTCACGAAGAGCCGCTCGGAAGCTCGGATGCGCGACCGAAACGAGTTCGTCCGCCCGCTCGCGCGGTTCTTTCCCGCGAAGGTCAGCGACTCCCTGTTCGGTGACGACGACGTCGATATCATGTTTGGTGTGGTCGACGTGGGGGACCATCGGTACGACACGGGAGGTTTCTCCGCCCTTGGCGCTTGACGGTAAGGCCGCGACTGTCACCAGTGCGTTTCGGTTGAAATCGCCGCTCCCGCCGACACCGTTGATGACGTGCGTACCGTCGATGTGTGTCGAGTTGACGTGACCATGCAGGTCGACTTCGAGCGCGGTATTAATCGTAACGACACCGAATCGTTGGATCAGTTCGGCCCCGTTCGAGACCGAGGACGGCCGTAACACGATATCGTCGCTGTACTCGTCGATACTGTCGATGAACCTGTCCTGCCCCTCCTGCGTAAGCGCGAGAGAGGTTGCGCTAGCGCCTGCAAGTCGGCCCGCGTCGAGCAGATCCAGAACTCCGTCCTGTATAACCTCCCCGTAGTACACGAGGTCCCGGCCGCCGATGTCGATATCGGCCAGCGTACTCGCGAGCGCGTTCCCCAGGCTACCGACACCGAACTGGACTCGAACCGATTCGGCCAGCGCAGGGTTCCGTTCCGTCTCGGCGCCGAGAAAGGAGCCGAGATTCGCCGCGATTGTACGGTCCGTCTCGGTCGGATCGCGGAAGTCGTAGGTGGAATCTCTCCGGTCAGTTTCAACGACAGCCGCCAACTTCTCAGGGTCGAACGTCACGTACTCGTCTCCGATCCGGCCGGTTGGGTTTTCGAGTGGGATCGGAGCTCTGTCCGGTGGTAGCGACGGGCAGTAAATATCGTGGAGTTGCCGGACACCGCGGGGCTGCGCTCGGTTGACTTCGACGATTAGCTGATCTGCTGCCTCGACGTAGCCAGGCGTCTGCCCGATACACGGCCCGGGAATGAGCCAGTCCCTGCCCGTCGCGACTGCTTCGATGAGAGCGACGTCGACAGAGCCGAACTGGCCGCTTCGAACCCCGTCAGCCAGTTGCGAGATGTGTTCGTCGTGAAAAGCCAGATCGCCCGCGTTCGCGGCGTCACGAGCCGTCTGCGTGCCGAGATACGGGAACCGCCGTCGCATATCTTCCGACTGCACGAGTTCGGTATCGATCTCTTCGCCCACGCTGCCACCTGTGATTACCGTCAGAGAACGTTGGCGGTCGCTGTCTGCGATAGCGAGCGGGACGGCCTTCGGATACCCGACGCTTCCGAAGCCGCTGGTGACGACGGTCGCGTCGGGCGGGATCTGTTCCGCGGCCGCCGCGGCAGACATTTCGGGTACTGCTCCCTGGAGTCGGTCTGTCCCGCTCATTCGAGGTCCTCCGGCTGTGTGCCAACGTCGGCCGGCCAGCCGGTCGGTTGCGCTGCACTCGGCTCGGCGGACGCCCGCTTTACCACCATCGGCGTTCGTTCGAGCGAGAGAACGAGGTCGTCGTCCTGGTTGTACGCCCGGAGCTCTGTCGTAACGATGCCGACGTGGTCTCGGGACTCACTCTCTCGCTTCTCGAGTACCTCACTCTCGGCGAATATCGTGTCACCGTGGAACACTGGACCGTGATGGCGGACGCTGTCGTACCCGAGATTTGCCGTCGCGTTCGCGGACACGTCGATGACACTCATCCCGACCGCCAGCGCGAACACGAAGGTCCCGTCGACGAGGCGCTCGCCGAACTCAGTTTCGGCTGCGTAGGGCTCGTTGAAGTGCATCGGATTGAGATTCATCGTCAGATTCGTAAACCAGACGTTGTCCGTCTCCGTCACGGTCCGGCCGTACGGGTGTTTGTAAATCTCTCCGACCTCGAAATCCTCGTAGTAGCGGCCCTGCCAGCCGGTTGCAAGACGACGGGTGGTTGCATTCGAGTCCGCTGGATTCACGAGTCTATCTGAGTCGTCTGTCATATCTCTCGGTTGGACGGATCGTATAAAAAAATTTGTCTAATGTTCTCGGTACGAGCGGGGGAGCAGCCGGTCAGTCGTCGGCCGTTGCGCCCGGAAGATCGACGCCGACTGTTTCGGGAGACATCTCGTCGGGCACGTCCACGTCTTCTCCCTTGATATCGTCGAGAACCGGTTTGAGATACTTCAGGAAGAGGTCTGGGTTTTCACACATCGGGAAGTGCCCGATGTTTTTCATCTCGATTGCCGTTGCCTGGTCACCGATTCCTTCGGCTACTTCCCGGGCGTCTGCCGGGTCGGTTGCGAAGTCGTACTCACCGTTCATCACGTAGACCGGACACTCGGGGTTGACCTGGTCGAGCTGGCCCCGGTAGTCGTGGTCGACGGAGTAGTAGAACAGGTCCCCGCGGAACAGACCTGTCGACCCCTGCTCGTAGAGGTGCATCGTCTCTCGCCGGGTCTCCTCTGGGCCGTGCGGCGCCATCAGTCCCCAGCACGAGTACGCACTAATCTCTGCGATGTTGACCTCAGGGTGGTGGAACCAGTCGAGATAGTACCCCGGACTGCGGACACCGCACTCGAGGCCGATGAGCGCTCGGAACCGGTCTGGGTGCCAGTCACCGAGTTGCAACACGACGTTTCCTCCGATACTCGACCCCATGTAGACCGGGTCCTCGAGGTCCAGTGCATCCGCGATGCTTACGATAGTTTCCGCGAACTTCTCTTCGGTGAGGGTGTAGTCCTCTTCCCACCAGTCCTGTGTCGTTGGTGGGAGGGACTTCCCGTGGTGTGGAAGGTCGTACGCGATGACCCGGAAGTCCTCCGTGATTTCGTCGTCGGCGAGGATGTGACGCCACTCCTGGCCGTGGTTCCCTGCCGTGTGCTGACAGATGAGTGGAATGCCGTCCTCCGGTCCGCGTTCCTCGTAGTACACGCGCTGATTGACGCCGTCGATTTCGACGCCAATATACTGTCCAGTAACCGGTTCTTTCTCTCCGTGTTCGGGTGGTTTGATAGTCATTGTTCGTTAGGACTGTTGTGTTTCGCGCATCAGGTCCAGCGCACGCTGGAACGGGCGGAAGTTCTGCCAGATTTTCTTGTTGTTGCCTTTGAGTTCGAGGTGACCGTCCTCACCTTTCACCGCTGTTCTGTAGTCGGATGCGATTATTTCGTTGTTGTGGGCCGGCGGATACTCCTGAACGAACTCCTCCCACGCTTCCCGGCTTCCCTCGACACCGAACGACCAAACGTCGTTGACTCCCGGTTCCGGGACGACATTCTCAACCTCACCACCGTCCATTTCGATGAGGAACATGCTGTTTCCGATCTCGACGTAAAAATTCTCGTCGAAGTTATCGTGCCCTCTGACTTTCATCTCTTGGTCTTCGTTGACTGTCTCACGGTACGATTCCCACCACTCGTGACTTGCGAACTCTGTTGTCGCCATACTGTGATGCACCTTGTTACCGAGGCATACGACAGTGTGTCGCACGAAGTAATAAATCTATGGTACAAACCGGGTCTTCGTTTATCAGAGCAGAGGAAGAATGGACGAGATACAGTAATCAAGAGAGGTCCGGCGTCTGTTCGTCCCCATGCGTCTCCGTCTCCGGCAACAGCTATTAGTGGAAACGGTGAAATCGGCGATACATGGACACACCAGCATCAACGACGACAGAAACCGCGCTCGCGTCGTTCGTCAGCGGCACGGGCGCCACCGACATCCCTGCCGAGGCCGTCCGCACCGCGGAACGTGCCTTCGTCGATACCGTCGGCGTGACCGTGGCAGGCAGCGACGCGGACGCCGGCAGACGTGCAGCTCGAATTGCCAAACGTGAACAAGGAGAAACGACACTGCTCGGACACGACGAGACAGGAGGACTGTTCGATGGGATTTTCGCGAACGCGACAGCGGGTCACGCGCTCGATTTCGACGATACGGCATTATCGGCCACGGATGGGCACCCGAGTGTGCCGATGGTCGCGCCGCTACTCGCGGTGGGCGAACGCGAGCGGGCGTCCGGTCGGGAACTGCTGACCGCATACGTCGTCGGCTTCGAGACGCAGGCGTTTCTCGCCGCGCCAATCAGTACGGGTCACTACGAACGTGGCTGGCACGCGACGGCAACGCTCGGCGTTTTCGGTGCGACCGCCGCAGTCGCCTCGCTTTTGAACCTGACCGACGACGAGGTTCGTCACGCGTTGAACATCGCTGCTTCGATGCCGGCCGGTCTCAAACGAAACTTCGGCTCGATGACCAAGCCAATCCACGCCGGGCAGGCAGCCCGTTCAGGCGCCACTGCCGCACAGCTGGCGGCCGAAGGCGTGGACGCCGACACGACCGCAATCAGCGGCGAACGCGGGTTTTTCGACCTCTATCGTGGCGAGGAGACACCAGACAGAGCGGCTAGTCACGACGTCGGCGACCAGTGGATGGTACTCTCTGACGGGATCGACATCAAAAAGTACGCCTGCTGTTACTACACCCACGCAGCTATCTACGGACTAGTCCAACTCGTCGAGAACCACGGCCTCACCGCCACGGAAATCGAATCGATACGGATCGAATCCTCGCGTGGGGCTATCGACGCGGTTGAACACGATGACCCCGACTCACCGACTCAGGCGAAGTTCTCCATGCCGTACCTGGTCGCATACGCGGTGGTCAACGGAACGGTCGACCTCGACGCGTTCGAGGACGGTTCGATCTCCGATCCGGAAGTCGAAGCTGTCCGCCAGCGCGTCACGTTCGCGCCTGACGACGAGCGGCAGTACGACGATTACGGTGCATCGGTAACAGTCGAGTCGACGGGTGGTGCAGTCCACGAGCGAAGCCAGGGCGAGCCGCCGGGAACGCACGACGACCCACTGACCGACACAGAACTGAGAGCGAAGTTCGAGATGTGTTGGGAGACCGTCCGACCTCGAGCGTCCGCCGAAACGGTCTACCGTCGCCTGAACTCGCTAGAGGATATCGACAACATCGCCGCGGTCACCGAAGTTCTGTAACGTGAGACCTCACCCGAGTTTGAAGGGGTCGGACACTTCGCCGGAGAGGTCTTTGTAGACACTCTTCGTCTTGAGATACTCCTCGAGGCCTTCCGCCCCGTTCTCCCGGCCGAGGCCGCTGTCTTTGTACCCGCCGAATGGTGAGTTGTAGGCGAGCGTTCGGTACTCGTTGATCCAGATCGTCCCGGCTTCGAGCTCGCTCGCCATCCGGTGTGCACGTCGCATATCCTCCGTCCAGATGCCGGCGGCGAGCCCGAACTCGGATTCGTTCGCCAGTGAGACGACCTCTCGCTCGCTGGAGAAGGTCAGTACGCTCGCGACAGGGCCGAAGATCTCCTCCTGTGCGACGGTCATCTCGTTCTCTACGTCGACGAGAATCGTCGGCTCGAGGAAACAGTCCCCGGGCAGGTCCTCGGGCTGGCTGCCACCGAACTGGAGGGTCGCCCCCTCCTCCTGAGCGAGTTCGATGTACTCCATATCCGTCTCCCACTGGTCTCTGAACGCGACCGGCCCCATCTCGGTCTCGGGGTTCATGGGGTCACCGAGTTCGATGGCCGCGGCTCTATCGGTGAACCGCTCGACGAACTCCTCGGCGATGTCGTCGTGGACGAACACCCGTGAGCCAGCCAGACACGTCTGTCCTGTCGCCGCGAAGATTCCCTTGATGACACCGTTGATCGCGTTGTCGAGATTTGCATCCGGAAACACGACGTTTGGACTCTTGCCGCCGAGTTCGAGCGACGCCGGAATCAGGTCTTTGCCGGCCTGTCCCCCGATCTCACGACCTACTTCGGTACTCCCGGTAAACGCAACTTTATCCACCTGGTCGTGACTCACCAGCTCACTCCCGGCAGGCGTCCCCTCGCCGGTCACGACGTTGTAAACTCCGGCTGGGAGCCCCGCCTCCTCGTGGAGTAGTTCGGCGAATCTGATCGCGCTCACCGGCGTGTACATGCTCGGCTTGTGGACGAACGTGCATCCGGCCGCGAGCGCGGGAGCCAGTTTGAACGTCGTCAGAAGCAACGGCGAGTTCCAGGGGGTAACGGCACCGACGACGCCTCTCGGTTCCTTGATAACGTAGTTGAACATCTCTCCGTTCTTGTTTTCGACCGGGACGACTCTGTCTTCCATTGTCCGGGACTGGGCAGCGTAGTACCGATACCAGTCGCCGAGCCCCTGTACCTGAGAACGCATTTCCCTGATGAGTTTCCCGTTCTGTCGCGTCTCCATCGCCGCGAGTTCGTCGGTGTGGTCCTCGATGACATCTGCGATGTTCTGCAGTAGATCAGCCCGCTCACTCGGTAGGAGACCGCCCCACTCTTCGCTCTCGAACGCGTCTCGGGCGGCCTCGACCGCGCGGTCGACGTCACCGGTCGTCCCGACCGGAACCGACGCCCAGGCCTCGCCGCTGTACGGGTACGACACTTCACTGCGCTCGTCACCGTCCGAGACGACGTGTTGGCCACCGATAAAGTGTGAGTACGTGTCTGGCTCTGCCATGCACGGTCAGTGATAGCGTATCAGGTTAACTCTTTTCGTCGGTTGGATACTGCCAGACGCGAGTCAGTACGACTGCGGGAGGCCGAGTGCTTTGGTTCCCAGATAGTTCAGCGCGAGTTCCTGTGTAATCGGTACCAGTCGTGTCAACCGGGCTTCCCTGAAGTACCGTTCGATGTCGTACTCTCTGGCGACTCCGAACCCGCCGTGCGTCTGGACTGCGACGTCGGCCGCATCGAATGCGGCCTCCGCTGCGAGATACTTCGCCATGTTCGCCTGGATGCCCGCGTCCGTTTGGGAGATGTCGTGAATCCGATCCGCCGCGTTGTACACGACCTGCTTCGCGGCTTGCAGATCCGCAAAGGCCTCTGCCAGTGGATGTTGGATAGCCTGATTCTTCCCGATTTTCCGGCCGAAGACCTCCCGTTCGTCGGCGTACTCAGCACCGGTGACCAGTGCGGACCGGCCCAGCCCGATGCACTCGGCGGCAATAACGAGACGCTCCTCGTTGAGACCGTCGAGTAGCTGGTAGAACCCTTCGCCCTCCTCGCCGATGAGATTCCCTTCCGGAATCCGAACGTCCTCGAACCAGAGCTCGTACGAGTGGACGCACCTCGCAGCGGTTTTCGAGATCGACTTCATTTCGAAGCGGTCACTGTCCCGTACCCGATTCACATCCAAGAGGAACATCGAGATTCCGTCGGTAGTCTTCTCGACCTCGGTCTTTGGGGTCGTCCGCGCCATCAAAATCAGATAGTCGGTATGGTCCACTCGGGAAATCCAGATTTTCTGTCCGTTGATGACGTACCCATCGCCCTCTCGTTCGGCGACTGTCTCGATCGATGTGGAATCCGAACCCGCGTTCGGTTCCGTGAGCCCGAGCGACTGGATGGCCGTCTCGCCGGCGGCAATCTCCGGCAACAGCTCCGATTTCATCTCTTCGCTTCCGTAGTTCAGGATAGGTGGAATGTTGTATATGCCGCCGTGAATCGACTGAGCTGCAGCGAAGCCACCCGTCGCACCGATTTCTTCCATGATAACGACGATTTCGCTCGTCGACATCCCTGGTCCACCGTACTCCTCTGGAACGAGTGCGCCGATCCAACCCTCCTCCGCCAGCGTCTCGACGAACTCTGTCGGATGCTCGGCGTTTTTATCCCGTTCTCGCCAGTATTCGTCGCCGAAGTTGTCACAGACGTCACGAATACTCCGCCGTATCAATCGCTGTTCTTCGGACAGCTCTACCATATTCATGGCTGACTGTAACGAGCCCATCTCATGGTGATTATGTTGGCTACAAAATAAACCTGTGGCTGACACAGACCGGAACCGACACTGCTGTACTGCCGGTGAACAGAGTAGCATGGTGAGTAGTGACGAACAGTCGTCGCCGGGCGTTCTGTTCGATATTACTGAACGATCTGACTCCGAATCGACGACCGCGAGGTCGCAATATCGGCCGTTCAGAGGCTCACTAATCGGCGGAACTGGCCCTGGTCCCTTGATTCGACTCGGTAACTCACACTCGAGGGAGCAATCGATTCGTTGTTCACGGCACGTGAACGGACGGTATCCGCCGTAACGCGGCATGCAGTCGATAAAAACGCCGCAGAGCCGCTCTGGCCGGAATCGACCTCGTTCGGGGATACCGAATCGAACGATTTAGTCGTTACCGACGGCGTCTCCGGAGTCGCGGGCACAGTACGCAGCAACGCACGACCCTCGCTGTTCGGCAATCCCGAATTTTTATTATTTATGGTGAATAATCGTAATATATGGAATCAAAATGCAACGCCGCCCGGTCCGTGAAATCGGTTCACCGCGCAATGTCCATCGTGGAACAGATCAGGGAAACAGGCGGTGCAACAGTTACGGAACTCGCTGCGGAGAGTGACTTAGCGAAAAGCACCGTCCATGGGTACCTCGCCACGATGCATGACGAAGGATATCTAGTCAAAGACGGAACCGATTATCACGTGGGGACGAAATTCCTCCGTCTCGGGGAACACTCTCGAACGCGCCGGCAGGAGTACTCGATGGCTGCGGAAAAAGTGACAGACCTGGCGGACCGGACCGACGAACGAGCACAGTTCGTCGTCGAGGAACACGGTCGAGGCGTGTTTCTCTACCGAAAGACCGGCGAACACGCCGTCGAGACGAACTCCGGAACGGGGAAACGAATGTATCTCCACTCAACGGCGGCTGGCAAGTCCATCCTTGCTCACCTCACACGGGAGAACGTAGAGGCGATCATAGACGAGTGGGGTCTGCCTGCCATTACGGAGAATACGATCTCTAACCGGGAAGCGTTATTCGACGAACTGGAAGCGATTCGAGACCGTGGATACGCGTTCAATCACGAGGAGAATATCGAGGGACTGCACGCGGTCGGCGCACCGCTCGTTCTGGACGAGCAGGGCGTGATCGGTGCGCTATCGATTTCGGGCCCGACCCATCGCATGAAAGGAGACTGGTTCGATCGGGAACTCCCTGACCGCCTTCTGGGAATCGTGAACGAACTCGAACTGAATATCGCCTACAACTGACGAACTCTTCAGTTGCACATCGGCGGGAGCTCTCACTGCGTGCGACCGAGGCGGAGAGGATAACAGGTGTAGGGCTGTTAGTGAGCATCGGTCGGATATCAGCATCTGGAGCGAGTCAAAGAAGTTGTCGTATCGTCGGCATCCCTCCACTCCGGAGTTATACGGCGGGAAAGCTCGCATCGAAACCGGATTTCGGGTACTGTGGCATCCAGAACTGACCACCGCAAACAGGACGCACCGGTGGGAACTCGAGACGGGAGTCGGACAGACGTCGTGACTGTGTATCTAACGGTCATCCGGATCAGGACGGAATGTTCGTTCCGCAGGAGTTCGAGAACCACGACCTGCTCCGCTACCAGACCTGCGAGGGCCCTGGCTGGGGAATCTGCTGGAGCGGCCACCGGAGACGTTCAAAGAGGACACCGAGGAGTTCGAGGAACTCTACGAGGAGCACACGCACGTCGACCCGGACTGGGCGTTCGAACTCCGGGAGTGGTGCTGTCCAGAGTGCTACGAACTCATCGACGTAGACGCCGTCCCGGTCGGCTACCCGGTTATCAAGCCGTTCGACCCGGACATCGACACGTTCTCAGAGGGAGGGACGCCCGGCCCCTAACCGCGAGAGCACGGAGACAACAGCGGACTGAGACTGCACTCCCGGACCCGTCTCCACGGCCACGTTTCACGACGGTCGTCTGATATCGACCGTTCCGGAGTCTTCGTCCAATACGCCCCGTTCGAAGTTGTCGCCGTACCGCTTTTCGACCCACTGTGAAACTCGTTTTTCATGATCGTCTACTGTCCAGCCGTCCTCGGGGAACGATTCGAACTAGCAACCCACTTTCGACCTCCGAGTACTCCAACAGGTGGACCCGATGAGAGCCACTCGCGTCCAACGCCATCGTGTAGATTACGAGCGGGTCACTGTCCTCACCCTTGAGAACGGACAACGGGACGATTCTCGCGTCCTGCTGTTTGAGACGGTTCGCCTCCTCGTTGGCCAGTGGACGGCAGGTAGTAAGCTTAGCACAGTGTCTCGATGTACCCCCGATCGAGAAAATGTTTCGGGGGACACCGTCGTGCAGCGTGCAGACACGACGACGAGTGAGTCGGTGTGCTCGAACTGATTCACACCTGAAAATACGCCCCGATGGGTGTACGCAAAGGCCGTCCGTCGGACGCGAAGCGATACCGAAACTGCCGACGAGAGTCGACCCTCCGTTGCCCCGTTCATATGTCAGTTGCAATTGTAACTAGACTTTTCTATACTTTTGCGTCGTCTGGTACAGTTCACCGCCGGCAGATGGGTTCGAGAGCGACTCCACGGTAAAAAGCGAACCGGACCGCGCTGCGGCCGATGCAATCACGAACCGACTCGACGACACGCAGCACTGGCTCCCGCCGTAGTCGACCCTCGCATCCGCTGGAACCACCATACAGACCGTGAGACGACTGGATTGAATAGCGTCGCTCACACACCCCTCGTCGAACCCCCTGAGAGACGCGACGGCGACGCCGTTCTCAGAGATGCAGAGCGCACCTGGTGAGCATCGGGACGGCCTTGTCCGGTGAACGGCGTGCCTCTGGTCGATACTGCGGTCTCGCCGGAAGACATTCGTCGGCGAAACGGTCTCGGTTTTTGAGACGAGCGCCGCGGGAACCCAGACACCGCCAGATATGTCTTTTGCAGTATAAGAACCCGGACCTGTACTCTCTAAAATCGTTCAGCTGAAACGATACGATCTACAGCTGACAGGTGGTGAGCGAGAGCCGACCTGTTCACGAGTGGGGGGGTGTCGGGACTGGAGCGGAGCGGCTCGTTCGCACGAACCGGCTACTCGAAACCGAACAGAACGAGCAGCGGGCGGGTACTAACACCGAGGCGACCGTTCCGCACCGAACTGACGCCGGTTACCGCCGTGCTCTCGGGCACACCTGTTGCGGGGAGAATGTCAACTGTGGAATAACTCGGCCCGGTCGTCCGGGGGTGGTCCAGCGGCGGCCGCAGCGAGGAGACAGAGCCCGCCACCGCCACCGCCGATAATCGCGATGGCGATGCCTGCCGTCTGGAGGGCGGCCGTCTTGCCGACGAGCGGTGTCACAGCATCGATGACGCTGCCCATCGCGACCGGGGTGACCGTCGCCGTGATCCGAGCTCCAGCGGCGCCGAGGCTCACGAGCCCTCCGCGGAGCGATTCCGGGGCCAGCGTCGTCATGTAACTCCGGTACAACGACAGCGAAATCCCGAAACCAGCGCCAGCCAGCACGATCCACGGGAGTGCGAGACTCACGGCCGGGGTGAACAGAAACCCGATGAATCCCACGGCAAGCGAGAGGTTGGCAATCATGAGCGTCGAGAACCTGCCACCGAACCCGGAGAGGATCCGGTCGAGTTGACTGCTCGTAACCCCAAAGACGACGTTGCCGACGGCAACTAGGAGGCCGGCCTGAACCGGACTGCCGCCCATCACACGAGTCACGACGAGTGAGTTGAACGTGAGAAAGCCAATCCAGACGACCACCGGCAGGGTGCGGGCGAGCAAGAGCACGGCGACACGTGGGTAGCGGACGAGCGTACCGAGGTCCCGGAGATACCCGGCTCCCGCCGTCGTGGTCGCTTCGGCTGCCGTATCGTCGGTCGGTTCGGTGAACCCGAGGGAGACGACGAGTGCCACTGGAAACGCGACGGCGTACAGGAGGAATGGATACTGCCAGGCCACCGTCACCAGCGCCCCGGCCAGTAACGGAAAGACGGCGCCACTGACCCCGTTCACCAGCATTCGGAGTCCCTGACCCGTCACTTCCGTCGTGCCGTCGAACATATCCCCGATGCTCGCGGTGATAGTCGGAACGATACCGGCGAACCCGACCCCCTGAATCGCACGGAGCGCCAGGACGGCACGAAAGTCCGTCGTCAGCGCGATCGCCGACCCGCCGGCGCCGAACAGCAGGAGCGCGACGACCAGAACTGGCCGGCGACCGTACCTGTCGGCGAGCACGCCCGAAACGGGAATAACGACGATTGCTGGCGCTGTCGCAAACGAGATCACCAGGCCGATGCTCGTCGGCGACGCACCGAGCGGGGCGATCAACGACTCCAGAACCGGCGAGACGAGAGCGGTACCCAGAATCGGGAACACCGTGGCGAGCAAGAGCAGCTGAAAGTTCGACTCATCGAGAACGGCCGCGTCGTCACCAAACGCCGCCCGAAAAATGGACATTCAATTACGAGAGACGACGGCTGTGGACATATTCTATCCGATTTCACACGCACTTTGCGCGCTTTCGGGACGTGACACGCGGTTATGCCGGCCGAAAGGAGTCCAGTCATCGAGAGTCGTGAACAGCGTCACCACAGACGGGGACCACAGTCCGGGAACTGTCATACGCGAGGCGAACAGTAACGCCCCTGTGTCGGTCGCGCCCCGGGTCACTGTCCGTCTGGACCCGTCCACGGACCGTCCTCTGTCGGGACTGGACACGACGTGTGGCCGTGGTGACGACGACCCGTCCGCTACCTGTCCGTCCAAGCGAGTCCGAGGGTGAACTCACATACCGTTGTAGCACGAACTGGAACGTACATGTCGACGGTGCGCCCACTGACCGACGCGGACCGGGAGGCGGTCCTCACACTCATCACCGCACACTTCGCCGAGGAACGGTCGTACGAGGTTCCGGAGAACGACGAGTGCGCCGGGACCTACGTTCGTGTCGCGGAGCGCGAGCGAAAGCCCGTCGGTGTCATGGCGCTGACCACGTACGACAGCCGTGAGCGGGTCCGCGAGGCGATGCACCTCGTCGACACAGTCGAGGGAGTCCCGTCTGCGTCGACCTACGGCCTCGTCCACGCGGGCTACGTGGCGCCGGCACACACCGGGACGGGAATCGGGAGTCGGCTACTCGAACGGTTGCACGAGATCGGCGACACGAACGGGGTCGAGGTGTTCGTCGCCGACGCGTGGTTCCACGGTGGCCCCGACTCGCCGGCTGACCTGCTGACTACACACGGGTACGACGTCGTCTCCACAGACTCCATCGCCGGGCACGCCGACGGTCCCTGCCCGAAGTGCGGGACACCGTGTGCCTGCGAGGCCGCGCTCACGGTCCGTGCGCCGACCCCGGAGTAAGCCACTAAGCCACGCAGTCACCGGTCCGGCCGAGCGGCGGCCAGACGCGAACCACGCGCACCCTCCCAGCCTCTGGACGACTGACGACCCCGGAATAGCGGCCCTCCCGAGTTGGGTGTGACGGCGGTCGCCGGGCCGACTTCACGGCTCCCGACGGCTCCGGACGGACACACTCTGTCGGTCGCTCAGTCCTGCGTGAGCACGGTGGTGTCGCCGTCTCTCACGGCAGTGACCTCCCCGTCGAACTCGTCTCTGGCACGCGTCTCGAGCGTCTCCTCCTCGCCTTCGTGTCGCGGAGAGATGTGTGTGAGCCAGAGCCGGTCGCTTCCGGACTCCAGCGCGACCTGTGCCGCCTCCGTGGCGGTCGAGTGGCCGGTCGAACGGGCGCGCTCCGCCTGCTCCTGTGTGAACATGGCGCTGTATATCAACAGCGAGGCGTCCGATGCGGCGTCGACGACATCGGGAGTCGGTCTGGTGTCGCCGGTGTACACGAGCTTCCGTCCGGGCTCTGGCTCCGACAGCACGTCCGCCGGTTCGACGGTCGTTCCGTCGTCGGCTTCGACGGACTGGCCGTTCTGTAGCTTCCCGTACGCCGGTCCGGGGTCGAGGCCGAGTTCCTGTGCCGTCTCGGGCAGGAACTCTCGTTTGTCCGCTTCCCGGACGACGAAGCCGTGTGAGTGCTCCGTGTAGGGCGTGCTGAACGCTCGGACGGTGTAGTCGTCCGTCCGGATTGCCGGTTCGTCCGCGTCGTACCCGGAGACGTTGATACTGTAGCTGGGCCACTCGTAGGCACCTTCGATCATCTCGTCGACCCGCTCCGTCCGCTGTTCCGGGGCGTAGATGTCGAGCGGTTGCTCGCGCTCGTTCATCTCCAGCGCCTGGACGAGGCCGGGCAGTCCGAGCGTGTGGTCCGCGTAGAAGTGGCTGATGAACACGGCGTCGACGTTGGGAGAGGCGTCGTATCGCATCAGCCGCTGCAGGGTGCCCTCGCCGCAGTCGAACAGAATCTGGTCGCCGAACAGGCTCAGATACACGCAGCTGGTTCCGTACTGTGAGGTGGGAAGTCCACCACTCGTCCCGACTGCAGTCACTCGCATACACGAGCGTACGGCCAAGCATAGCTAAAACACACGCATCACGACTCCGTCGACGGCCTCGAACGGCGGACCAGCCTCCGGCCCGCCACGCGAGCCCTGGCCGACGGTGGCCGTTCCCGGGCGAACGAATAAATGAGGCCGGGACGGTAAAGAGTACATGTCGCTCGAACGCGAGCCGCGGGTCCCGTTTCTGGACGACCGCGAACAGCTACCGGCCGAGAGTCACGCGCAGTATGACGCACTCGTCGAGAGTCGCGGCGACGTCAGAGGCCCGTTCGGGGTGCTTCTGCACAGCCCCGAACTGGCGGGTCGTATCGGACGCCTGGGTGCGTACGTCCGCTTCGAGGGGGTCCTCTCCGACGAGAGCCGGGAACTGGCGGTCCTCGCGACGGCACGTGCCTTCGACTGTGCCTTCGAGTGGGCGATTCACGCCCCCATCGCCCGCGAGGCCGGCATCACCGAGAGGACGCTCGACGCCATCGTCGACAGGAACCTCGGAGCGTTGTCCGACCGTGCGGCGAACGTCATCCGGTACAGCTGGGAACTGTTCGACGACCACGCGGTGTCACAGGAGACCTACGACGCCGTCGAGTCGCGGTTCGGGACCGATGGCGTCGTCGAGCTGACGGCGACGATTGGATACTACGCGATGCTCGCCTGCGTCCTCAACGGCTTCGAGGTGGCCCCTGCCGAGCGAACGCCGTTCGACGGCTGACGAACCGAGTCGCCAGCCACAGTACAACGACCGCTGCGCGGGACGTCGACGGAGTCGGTCCGCTGGTCGAGTGACGGCGGCCCGGTGGCTCCATAGCTGTCCGTCGCCACCCTGTCCCCGGTGGTCAGAGGTCGGTGCTGAACGACCGACCGCCGGCCTCGGTGGCGAAGGCTGCGAGCAGGTCGGCAGTCGCATCGAGGTCCTCGAGTTCGACGACTTCGACGGGCGTGTGCATGTAGCGGTTCGGAACACCCAGGTTCAGCGACGGGATTCCCCCGCGGGAAGTGTAGAAGGCGTCGGCGTCGGTCCCGGTCCGACTGCCCGAGGCGGCCAGCTGTACGTCGATGTCGGCGTCCGCGGCCGCCTCGCGGACTGCCGTGACGACCGCCGGGTGGTTGGCGCTCCCGCGTGCGACGACCGGACCCTCGCCGAGTGCGACGCCGCTGGCGCTGCTGGCCGGGGCTGTCGGCGAATCGGTCGCGTGCGTAACGTCTGTGGCGATGACGGCGTCGGGCGCGAGGTCGAACCCGACCATCTTCGCGCCCTGCAGCCCCAGTTCCTCCTGAACGGTCGACACCGCGTACACGGTCGCGTCCGGGTCGCGCTCGGCGGCACGGCGCAGTCCCTCCGCGGCCGCGAAGATACCGATTCGGTTGTCCATGCCCCGGGCGGCGACCCGACCGTTCGACAGCTCGGTAACCGTCTGCTGGAACGTCACCGGGTCACCCCGCTCGACCAACTCTTCGGCCTCCTCGGCGTCCGAGGCGCCGACGTCGATGGACTGTTCACTGATATCGTCGACCGACTCCTCGCCGCTGTCCCGGAGGTGGATGGCGGTCTGACCGATGACGCCCGGAACCGGGCCGTCGTCGGTGTGGATCTGGACGTGCTGGCCCTTCGAGACGGTGCGGTCCGACCCGCCGATGCGAGTCAGGCTGAGCATACCGCTGTCGGTGATGTCCCGTATCATGAACCCGATCTCGTCGCCGTGGCCAGCGAGAGCAACCGCAGGTCCGTCAGCGTCGCCCTCCAAGACCGCGACGGCGTTCCCGTAGTCGTCGGTCCGAACCTCGTCGGCGAACGTCGACACGTATTCGATCCAGCGCTGTTGCCCGGCGGTCTCGAACCCCGATGGTGTCGCCGTGTCGAGCAGGTCGTCCAGAAACGCCCGTCGTTGCTCGTCCATACACGGTTACAGGTCAGCGGGCTGTTGAGGGTGACGGTTTCCGGTCTGCGGACGCGTCGGACCGGCTGTAGGCCGCTGCAGTCGCTCGAACGCTGTGTTACGATAAAAAGTACGAGATTTAGCGAACCGTCGGCGGACCGAGTTACTCGGCGTCTTCCTCGTCGCCGCCGTCAGTGAGGATGTTCACGTCCTCGGCCGGTTCGTCCGCCGCGAATGAGGGCTTATCGGCCGTTTCCTCAGGCTCCTCGGGTTCCTCGTCGGCTTTGCTAGACCAGTCGTATGAGTCGAATCCATGGCACATGGTACACCAAAACACAACGGCTGCGGACTCTTAATCCCTGCGCCGTCGTTACAGACGAAAATCGACGATGGCGGCATCGCGACCGGAACGCCGAACACCGACGGCTCACGGCAACACAGAGGCCGAGCGTCGTCCTCACGACCGACAGTGTCGACAAGCGCCTCCATCACGGGAGCCCACACTGCCCGTAACGCGAGCGTCAGAGAGCCCTTCTCACGCGGACGAACACTCTCGTCTTTAGCCAACGACAGAGTTGAGCGACTCTCATCGTAGTGACACACCTCACATGACACCCGTCGGTCGGTGCTGTGCGACCGACAGCAACGTTGGTTCCCGAAAACAGTGACTGCCGTCTCCGGCGTCGGGCAAGAAGGCGCTCCAGGGCTCGAACCCGCTCACCGGAGCAGCCTCCTCAGCCCGGTAGCGACCATATCTGGGGCAGCGAGAGGAAGCCTCAAGCGCAGGTAGTTGACCCGGAAGCAATCCGGAGTCGGTTGGAAGTTCTCTTCAGTTGCACTCGGGGCACATCGAGTAAGTTTGGCCAGTCCAACTCTGTCGCACGTGCATCTCTTCTCCGCACTCGTCACATACTGCCGCTTTCTCGCCTGTTTGTTCTACTGTGTCCATATCGTATATGATACGCGTTAACATAAGACGATTTCGATTGGGACGCTGAAACGACGACCGTGACGAGCGGAAGGCGGAAGTCGACCGACCACCGGTGTTCTCACCGTTTCGGTGTTGTTTCAGCAGGGAGCCAGAAACTCACCGTCCCGACATGGACCGACAACGGCGACTGCACGGCAGGTCGTGACCGACGACGAACGGACGTCGGGCGAACGCTGACCGAAGAATGTAGTGGTACGACCCTGCCACGTACTCCTTATTACCGGATACCTATAAACGGCCGTGGCGTCGGTCGCTAGATGCCTGTGTCCTCTCGGCCACGCTGACGCTGGCATGCTTACTGACGCTCGACCTCGTCGTGTGAGACGGGCCAGACCGGAACGTTGTTTCTTTGGACGCGGACGGTCACACCCCGCCTCGGCGATGACCGTGCCTCGGTGAGAGACGGCGAGAAGCGGGGTGAAGTCGCCGGGTCGGTTCCGCCGTCAGTTTTGACGGCGGGGGTGACCCGCTCGGCGCAACGGCTACAGAGACGCCCCAATTCGATTGCCGCACAGATAGAGCTAAATGGAGCGCAAAGAGAGTGGACTCCAACCGGAGTGAAACTGAAACTGGCGGTTCGAGACGGCTCGGCGCCAGATGTGTGCCCGGCAAACTGCCAACTGTCTCCGACCGTGGTCACTCTCACTGCCCACGTGTGGACGCGATTCACTATCGCTGGCGGTATTGGGTCGGTGAAACAAGCGACCTATCACGCGCCGTTCCGGCGTGTGACGTCGTTCATCGAAACAACTGTTCTGTTGAGCCTCTGGACGACTGGTAGTAACCGCGTGCCGAGCGGAGAGATTATATACAGCACGACCGCTTAGTCTACTCAGATCAACAGGTGCTCTACGCGTCAGACACACTCCCTCGTGCCAACGACCCCGGAGCACGCACCAGTCGGTGACCGTAATGAACGTTCCCAAGCGACCCCGGCAGGTAACGGACTCGCCCAGAGGTCGTCCCTCGTTCCGGTTGTGGGCCGGCAGGCTGCCGTGACACCAGCCGGTCACCTCGCGGCGGCGGTAATCGCGTGCGACTCCCTCGATTACGACCGGCGTGCGACGGCGCTCTGTCTTGCTGGCGCAGTCGTCCCGGACCTCGTCGACAAGACGGTGTGGTGGCTCGGACTCACCGAGACCGGTCACACTCTCGGACACTCGGTGGTCACCGTCACGGCAGTCGCCGTCGTCGTCACCGCGGTCAACGCGGCCCGCCCGCTCCAGCCGGTGCTCCCGGGCTATGCCGCCCACGTCGTCGCCGACATTGGCGTCGCGTACCCCCGGTTCGTCGTCAACTACGCGTGGCCGCTTCTCGATCAGCGACCGACGCCTGACATCTCACCGGTTACCTACTGGGTACGGTACGCAGTGAGCGCGCCCGGGGTCGTTGAGGCGACTCTCGTCGTCGCCGGGGTCGCCGTCGTCGCGCGTCGCGGCCTCGACAGCTCAGACGACGGAGACTGTTCACGGAGTTGACACGACAGCAGCGGCCGTCCGTCCTCCTCGGGCACAGTCTTGACATCCTCCCCGCCCTGAAGGGCGAGGATTCCCGACCGCCGTTGGGATATTGTGGTCTACGGGACGACCTGTTCTTGTGGGGCTACTCTCCCCGTCGATATATCGAACAGGCGCACCGATGGCTGTGCCAAACAGCCGTTACTCCTATCCTCTTCAGGATTCGGAGTTACCGTCGCTCGCATATTCTCCGCCGCGTTCAGGTCGCTGTTAGCGACCAGTTCACAGTCCTCGCAAACGTACAAGCCACGTTCAACACGGTTTGAATCTGCTTCTGTGCCACACTCACAGCAAGTCTTCGAGGTCTTCAACGCACCCTCGGGAACGCGCTCTACGTCGATGCCGCGTTCCTCTGCTCTGTACTCAATGTGGCTCAGGAGCGTTTCAAACGCCCAATTGTGTAGCCGTTTGTTACCGTGGCGGCCCCAATCAGAATCATCACGGACTTTCTTTGGGTGGCCAACGGCTATCTTTCCGACATCGTGAATTTCGCACTGCTCTACGATGTCCTTTGACAGTGCGTGCAGGAAGTGGTCTTGTCGTCGAGCCTTCTTTTGCCGAAGTCGCTGTGCCTCGTTGCTCGGGCCGTTCTCACCTTCCGTAACGTATTCTTCGTGACGGAAGTAGTGAGCGTCTTCTTTCAGCGCGTTACCCGGATACAACAGCGTTTCGTCACCGACAGAGACAGCCGCCGTGTTGCAGATTCCAAGGTCAACACCAGCAGTTTTCTCGCCGGGCGTTTCGGGCGTGTCAATCTGCATCTCGCAGACGAAGTGCAGTTCCCATTGCTCACCAGTCCAGACAGCACGCACTGTCTGGATGCCCTCAACACCGTCGAGCGTCTGGTCATCTGCCTGAATCGTGAACTCGCAAAGAATGTAGTCTGCGGCGTACCGGGACGACTTCATATTCGTGCCCTTTGAGAGACGAACACGGTTGTACTCGGTATCCAACTTGAAGCCCTGATTCTTCCACGTTACCGTCGAGCGTGGGTGTTCATCGCCGTGTTTGCGGTAGCCGGGCGGGTTCGCGTCGGAATCGTTCTGCTTGTACCATGAGACGAACGCTTCACCGAGTTCTTGGAGAACTCGTTGACTGGACTGCGAGTGCAAGTCCGCATAGCGTTCGTGGTTCTTGAGGTACGAACAGAGTTCGTCAGCGTCTGGAATGTGGCCAATAGCATCCCACACACGAGAGATTGTCCATCGCCCGATGTTCCAGAGTTTGCTGGCGGCGAAGCCATGCGAATCGAGGTCATCGTGGACTTGCGAGTGATTGGTGATACTCGCTTTCAGTGTCCGGGTGACAACCTTATTCGACACACGTAAGCATAGTATTTTAGATTAAATAAATGTTCGGACTGTATTTGCGCGTGGAATATCCAGCCGTAGCTACGAGTGAGGTTTGGCTCCATGTTGTCGGATTCATCCCCGCCCTAAAG
>NZ_JAQCNH010000033.1 GCF_028275115.1 Halorientalis sp.
ATGTGGCCCGCCTGTTCGCGCACCTCCTGTGCGGTGGCGGGGTAGTCGATGGTCTCCTCGCTGAGCTTCGCGTCCAGCGCTGCGAGGCCGAACTCGATAGCGGTGGGCTCATCGGTGTCGTCGGCCGGTGGCTGTACTCCCATTGATAGAAAGATTGAGCTTCGGGGTGGAAAAGGCTACGTTCGACGGCCCGTCCTGCGTCTCCGATCCCGGGACAGACACCTGCGTACTGTTTAACTGTCGTTCTTGCAGTCGGTGAGCCACTCCTCGGCCCATGCGGTAATCTCGTCGAACACCGGACAGAGCGACTCGCCTTTCGGCGTGAGTCGGTAGTAGGTCGCGACGGGGGCGTCTTCTTCCAGCCGGCGGTCGACGAAGCCGGTCTCCTGCAGGTCGTCGAGGACGCGCGAGAGCGTGCGGGAGCTGGCATCGGTGGCTCGCTTGAGCTCGTTGAACCGCCGCTCGCCGTTCTGCAGTTCGTGGAGGACGACGAGGCGCCACTTCGAGCCGACCTGTTCGATGGATTCGATGACAGGACAGGCGGCGTCGTCCGTCCCCTGCTCGTCTGCGAAGGTTTCTGATGACATCGGTGTGACCTGGGACTCCCTATGTCCGGGAAGCGGTATATAGGTACGCATACGAACCAAGTAACGTAATGAAACCACGGTTCGCAGCTCCGACGATACGGGTCGACAGAACGATTGATAGAGCCGGACCCCGGCGAATATCTATCAGGGCTTCTGTCGACCCGTAGAGTCAGCATACGACCACGCGCAATCTGGGTGTCTCGGCCTGATAGCCGTCGAGACTGCCGGCGCACTTGCGCTGCCGGCGGTCGCCGGGACGGCCTGTCCATATAGTGTCGGTCTCAGCGCGTTCTGACTCACGGTCGCCAATTTCAAACCCTCCGGGTCCCGATATCCTGCTGGATGCTTCAGCAGTCGCCGACCGAGTTACTCGCCGCCGTGCCCGTCCGGCCGCTGGCCGTGGTCGTCGCTGTCCTCGTAACGGGCCTCGTCGTCCGGCGGCTGACCGGCACGCGGCTCACCGCGTCGCTGCGCCGGCGGCTCCTGTTTGGCGTGCCGTGGGGCACGCTACTGACGGTAACCGGTGTGCTCGCCATCTACCTCTTCCTCCAGGGGGCGTACTGGCACTCGGAGCTGCTCGTGACGCCGTTCCGGACCTGGTCGTACTTATACCCGGTCGGGATGCTCCTGGGCCCGTTCACACACGGGAGTGTCGGCCACCTCACCGGAAACCTGCTGGGAACGCTCGTCTACGGCACCGTGGTGGAGTACGTCTGGGGCCATTACCCGCAGCGACGCGGCGAGTCGTCCTTTGGCTCGTGGCGGACGAATCCGTTCGCCCGGATTCTCGCCGTCCCCGCGGTGATGATCCCCGTCGGCGTGTTCACGGGCGTGTTCGCGCTGGGGCCGATCGTCGGATTCTCCGGCGTGGTGTTCGCGCTGGCGGGCTTCGCGCTCGTGACGCGACCGTATCTGTTTCTCGGGGCCCTTCTGGGGAGTCGCGTTATTGACCTCGTCTACACGGCGCTCCGGTCGCCCGAACCGACCGTCGGCGGGAGCGTCCAGTACGTCACGCCGGCGTGGGCCAACATCGCCATCCAGGGCCACGCTATCGGGCTGCTGGCCGGGGTCTTCCTCGGGACGGCGCTGTTGCGAGCGCGCTCGGAACGGCCCGGCCCCGATAAGGTGTTTTTCGCCACGCTCGTGTTCGCCGTGGCCCAGGGCCTGTGGGCGGTGTACATTCCGGCCGGTGGCGGTCGGTTCACGCTGTTCCGCTGGCTCGGTACCGCTCTGGTCCTCCTGCTCGCGGTGCTCGTTACCGCCGCAACGCTGTACGCCGACCGACGGGCGTTTCCGGACTTCGGTGGCGGGTGGCCATCGCTGGCTGGATTTGCACTCATAGTAGCGCTCGCGGCCCTGTGTCTCGCGTCAGTGCCCGCCAACACTGCTGCGCTCGGTTCCGATGATCTCCCCGAAGACGGCCTG
>NZ_JAQCNH010000036.1 GCF_028275115.1 Halorientalis sp.
CTGTCCAGTTCTTGAGTTTGCTGTGTTGGTCGTAGTCAGATGGCTTGTCGTTGTAGTTACTGCCGTAGTAGTCACGGACAGCGTGGTTGCGAATCTGTCGGAGAATGTCGATTTGGTGCCACGCTTCGCTTGCCACGTCATCGGGCAGGTACGCACGGAGGCGAAGCGTGTGTTTCATGATTGTTAGTCGAACTTTTCGACGGTGAGTTTCAACTGGTCGCCTTCCTCCAGATTAAGCCCTTCTCGGACTTCTTCTGGTATCGTGACGACACCACGTTGTCTGATTTTTGGATAACACTCCATCTGACTCATACTGTACCATACAGTTTCACTCATTATAATGCTGTCGGCTTCACCCTTGAAGTCAAGCCCCGAGGCAGTCGCCTCGAACCGCCTGTACACTCGGAGGCTGCCGGGGCCGCGCGTACCGCGGCCGGGAGTCGGGCCTTTGGACTGTGGCGAACGGAGGGCGAACCATGGGTACGGTCGGGCGGAAGCTAAGTCACTGTGGCTCGTGTATGTTGTATGCCGACTCCGTCAGAAACGTACATCGAGAACCGCGCCCGGATACAACCCGACATGACGAACAACTACGACACCGCTCACGGCGGGGAGGTAATGAAGCTCATGGACGAGGTGGGAGCGATGTCGGCGATGCGGTTCGCCGGCGAGACGTGTGTTACCGCACAGGTCACGGGACTGGAGTTTACACGGCCGATTCCCCGCGGTGAGGTCGCGGTGGTCGAGGCGTGGGCGTATCAGGCGGGGCGTTCCAGCATCAGGATCCGACTCGTCGTCGACCGCGAGGACCCCCGGACCGGCGAGCGTGAGCGAACCTGTGATTCGTGTCTTGTTTTCGTCGCCGTCGACGAGGATGGCGCTCCCGTCGCAGTGCCGGAGCTAAACACGCCGACGGACCGGGACCGGCAACTCGAGGAGAGCGGCCTCGCAGCCGACAGGGGCGAGTAACTCGGCCAGCCGGGTCGCAGTAGCCCGCTCGAAGGCTGCCGTGTAGACACGCCCGACTGTCCCGTACTGGACTCCGGTGACGCCGTGTCGACGGGCCGAAAGAGCGGTTCGGAAACTGGCAGGCCCGGGTCGGGACCGGCGGTTCGGGACGCACCCCCGGCCTCTGGGAGGAAGAACAGCAACTTTATCAGGTGCAGGCGGCGAAGAAACTGTAAGATTACTCTCGAAATGACAGACGAACACCGACAACCGGAGGTGAACATCGGGCTCGTTGGCCACGTCGACCACGGCAAAACCACGCTGGTCCAGGCACTGAGTGGGGAGTGGACCGACCAGCACTCAGAGGAGATGAAACGCGGCATCTCCATCCGCCTCGGGTACGCCGACGCGTCGTTCCGGCAGTGCCCCGACGCCGATGAACCCGAAATGTACACCGTCGACGAGGAGTGTCCGGACGGCTCGAAGAGCGAGCCGTTACGGACGGTATCGTTCGTCGACGCGCCCGGTCACGAGACGCTGATGGCGACGATGCTCTCGGGGGCCTCAATCATGGACGGCGCGGTGCTGGTCGTCAGCGCCGCCGAACCCGTCCCACAGGCCCAGACCGAAGAGCACCTGATGGCGCTCGACATCATCGGCATCGACAACGTCGTCATCGCACAGAACAAGGTCGACCTCGTCGACCGCGAGACGGCCGCCGACAACTACGACCAGATTCAAGAGTTCGTCTCCGGCACCGTAGCCGAGGACGCACCTATCGTCCCCGTGTCCGCCCAGCAGGGCGTCAACATGGACGTGTTGATCCAGGCTATCGAGGCGGAGATTCCCACGCCGGACCGGGACCCCAGTGAGGACGCCCGGATGCTCGTCGCACGCAGTTTCGATATCAATCGCCCGGGAACGACCAGGGCCTCGTTGATGGGCGGCGTCCTGGGCGGCAGTCTGGTCCATGGCCGACTCCACGAGGGTGAGGAGCTGGAACTCCGGCCCGGCCAGGAGGTCGAGGAGGGTGGCAAGGCCGAGTGGCGGCCCGTCGAGACTACGGTCAGGTCGCTCCAGGCCGGCGGCGAAGACGTCGAGGAGGCCACGCCCGGTGGGCTGCTCGGGGTCGGCACCGGGCTGGACCCGTCGCTGACCAAAGGCGACGCGCTTGCAGGGCAGGTCGCCGGTCCACCGGGGACGCTCCCGCCGACCTTCGAGGAGTTCGAGATGGACGTCGACCTGCTCGAACGGATCGTCGGCGAGACCGACGAGGTCGAGGAGATTTCGACGGGCGAACCGCTGATGCTCACCGTCGGGACGGCGACGACCGTCGGTTCGGTCACCAGTGCCCGGGGCGGCGAGTGTGAGGTAGCGTTGAAGCGGCCGGTGTGTGCCGAGCCGGGCGCGAAGATCGCTATCAATCGCCGGGTCGGTGCGCGGTGGCGGCTGATCGGCGTCGGGACGCTGCGGGAATGACGGTGTGTCTGGACACGAGTGCGTTGATGATGCCGGTCGAATGTGACGTGCGGTTGTTCGAGGAACTCGACCGGGTACTCGGCGACCACGACCCCGCCGTGCCGCGAGCGGTGGTCGCCGAGCTAGAGTCGCTCGCCGAGGGCAGCGGTAAGGAAGGCACGGCCGCCAGTGTCGGCCAGGACCTGGCCGACCGCGCTCGTGTCCTCGCTCACGAGGAATCGTACGCCGACGACGCCATCGTCGAACTCGCCGCCGACGGCGAGTGCGATTGTGTCGTCACGAACGACCGGCCTCTGCGGGACCGCGTACTGGACCGTGGCGTTCCAGTAATTGGTTTAAGGGGCCAGAACAAACTCGCCATTACTCAACCATAACATGTACAAACGGGTTCGACTTCGCGACACAGTAGAGGTGCCCCCGGAACACCTCGCAGACGTGACTCCGGGACGGATCAAACGACTCCTGCAGGACAAGCTCGAGGGCCGGATGGACGAGGACGTCGGGAGCGTCGTCTCGGTCGTCGAAGTCCGCGACATCGGTGAGGGCGCGGTCCTCCCGAACCAGCCGGGTGTCTACTACGAGGCAGAGTTCGACGCGCTGACGTTCGACCCGCAGATGCAGGAGGTCGTCGACGGAGAGGTCGTCGAGGTCGTCAACTTCGGCGCGTTCGTCGGTATCGGTCCGGTGGACGGACTGCTGCACGTCTCCCAGATATCCGACGAGTATCTCGCATACGACGAGGAGAACCAGCAACTGGCCTCCCGGGACTCGAACGACACGCTGACCGTCGGCGACGCGGTGCGGGCCCGCATTGTCACCAAGAGTATCGACGAGCGCAACCCGCGTGACTCGAAAATCGGCCTCACGGCGAAACAGGTCGGACTCGGGAAACACGGCTGGCTCGAAGCCGAACGCCAGCGGCGCAAAAACGAGGCGACCACGGGTGAGTAGTCATGGCTGACAGACTCGTCTGCCGTGAGTGTCACCGCGTCCAACAGTCCGGCGAGGAGGAGGCGTGTGTCTCCTGTGGCTCCAGTTCGCTGACCGAAGACTGGGCCGGCTACGTAATCGTCGCCCATCCCGGGGACAGCGAGGTCGCCGAGGAGATGCAGGTCGAAGAGCCCGGTAAGTACGCGCTGAAAGTTCGTTGACGTGACCGACGACACAGATTCCACCGAGGCCGTCGTCAGTCTGCAGGAGGCACTTCGAGGCGAACTCAAAGACCCGATGGGCGAGGTGTACACCGACGCTGACGCGCTGTTTTCGGCCGCCAAACTGCCGGTCATCGCAGTCGGAGATATCGTCACGTACCACCTGATCGAGGCCGATCACAGGCCGGACGTGGCGCTGATCGACGGCCAGACAAAACGTTCTGCCATCGAGGACCACGTCCAGGAGGCTATCGACGAGGGCGTGTTCGGCCGCGAGGTCGAAGTCGTCAACGCCGCAGCGGGCCTCAGCGCAACTCTGCTGTCGGCGCTGTCGACGGCCGTCGATGCTGCGGACGACGGGGCGTCGACGATAATCGTCGTCGACGGCGAGGAAGACCTGGCGACGCTACCCGCCATCGCCGCCGCGCCGTCGGGCGCGAGCGTCGTCTACGGTCAGCCAGACGAGGGGATGGTTCTCGTTGCGTGCGACGACGAGGTCAAAGCTCGAGTCACGGACCTGTTCGACCGGATGGACGGCGACACCGAGCGGCTCTGGGACCTGCTCGGGGGCTGAGTCGGGCTCCTACCCGTCGGTGTGACGGCGGTACGGGCTTCGAAATCCTTTTACTCGTTTCGCGGGAGGTACCACTAAGAACCATGGATATCGATATCATCGAGGAAACGGAAAATCCGATGTTACACCGGACAGACGTGCGGTTCGAGATGGTCCACGAAGACGCGACCCCGTCGCGGCTCTCGGTTCGTGACAGTCTCGCCGCCAAGCTCAACAAGGACGCCGAGGAGGTCGTCGTCCACGAACTCGACACGAAGTACGGGATGCGAAAGACCGTAGGCTACGCCAAAGTGTACGACGACGCGGAGTTCGCCGCCGACGTCGAGCAGGACCACATGCTCGAACGCAACAAGATCAGGGCCGACGGCAAGGAGGCCGAAGAAGAGGCCGAGGAGGCGTAGATGCCCCGGCACGAGCTTTACGACGACGACGGGACGACCGAGAAGGAAACGTGCCCGCGCTGTGGCGACTCCTTCCTCGCGGACCACGGCGACCGCCTCCACTGTGGCCGGTGTAGCTACACCGAGTGGCAGTAATCCAGTTTCTACGTCGGGAGGTCCGCGGGGCGAACTCCCCTCGCAGAAACTAAGCGGAAAGAACACAGAACTCGGACTCGGACCGAAGTCCTCATTTCGTTCGTCGACGACTGAACACTGAACCGATGGCGGCCAACGAGAACGAAACACGCGTGCTTGGCATCGAGGGCACCGCCTGGGCCGCCAGCGCGGCCGTCTACGACCAGGCGACCGGTGCGGTCGAGATGGAGACAGAGGCGTACCAGCCCGACAGCGGCGGTCTCCATCCGCGCGAGGCCGCCGAACACATGGGCGAGCACGTGCCGGCGGTGGTCGAGCGAGCGCTCGACCACGCCCGCGAGTTAGCCGCTGCGGACGCCGCCAGCGGGGCCGACGGCCCGCCCGTCGACTGTGTGGCGTTCTCCCGCGGGCCGGGACTGGGACCATGTCTGCGAATCGTCGCCACGGCGGCCCGCGCGGTCGCCCAGCGGCTGAACGTGCCCCTCGTGGGCGTCAACCACATGATCGCCCACCTGGCGGTCGGTCGCCATCGCTCGGGCTTTGCCTCGCCGGTCTGTCTGAACGCGAGTGGCGCGAACGCCCACGTGCTGGCCTACCGGAACGACCGCTACCAGGTGCTGGGTGAGACGATGGACACCGGCGTCGGCAACGCTATCGACAAGTTCACCCGGCATCTGGACTGGTCCCACCCCGGCGGGCCGAAGGTCGAAGCGGCGGCGACGGACGGCCAGTACCACGAACTCCCCTACGTAGTCAAGGGGATGGACTTCTCCTTCTCGGGGGTGATGAGCGCCGCCAAGGACGCCGTAGACGACGGCGTTCCAGTCGCGGACGTCTGTCACGGACTGCAGGAGAGCGTCTTCGCGATGCTGACGGAGGTCAGCGAGCGAGCGCTCTCGCTGACCGGGAGCGACGAACTGGTGTTGGGCGGCGGCGTCGGCCAGAACGCCCGCCTGCGGAAGATGCTCGGCGAGATGTGCGAGCAACGCGGGGCGGAGTTTTTCGCCCCGGAACCGCGGTTCCTGCGGGACAACGCCGGGATGATCGCGGTGCTGGGCGCGAAGATGTACGCGGCCGACGACACGCTCGATATCGCCGCCTCCGGCATCGACGCGGACTTCCGGCCGGACCAGGTGATGGTGGACTGGCGTGGGCGGGCGTCGAACACGACGGCCGGCGAACGGGCGAGCGACGGGGCGCCGCGAACCGACAAACTGCAGGGCGCGGAGGCAACCGTCGAGGTCGACGGCGACCGTGTTATCAAACACCGGCGACCGCGCAGCTACCGCCACCCGGAGCTTGACGAGCGGTTACGGGTTGAGCGCACGCGTGAAGAGGCCCGACTCACCGCCGAGGCGCGCCGGCACGGCGTCCCGACGCCGGTCGTGCTGGACGTGGACCCGTGGAACACCCGGTTGGTCCTCGAATCCGTCGGTGACGCGGACCTCAGGGAGCGGTTGACCGTACCGAACGTCCGGGACGTGGGCCGGCACCTGGCGACGATTCACGAGACCGGGTTCGTCCACGGCGACCCGACGACCCGGAACGTTCGTGTTTCCTTCGAAGGCAACGACAGCCGAACCTACCTCATCGACTTCGGTCTGGGGTACTACACCGACGACCGCGAGGACTACGCGATGGACCTGCACGTCCTCGCACAGTCACTGGTGGGGACGGCCGACGACCCAGAGCCGTTGCTGACCGCCGCCGAGGCAGCCTACGAGTCGGTGGGTGACGAGCGCGTCCTCGACCACCTGCGCGAGATCGAGGGGCGGGGCCGGTATCAGTAGCTACTCGGGGGTCACATTGGTGGCGTGGCGGTCGTAGTAGTCGGCGGCGAAGTCGACAACCGGAAACGTCGGTGCCATCGCGCCGGCGGTCGCGAGCGCGGTGTGAACGGGTCGACGGCGGACGGCCGCACGGACGGCGTAGAGGATGCAGAGCGCATTGAGGACGTTCAGCAACTGTGTCGGGTGCCGGCGGTTCCCGTGTTCGAGCCGCGGGCGCTCGTCTTAGACGACGCGGGTCATCCAGGCGTCGTCGTCCGCAGGCGGTGGGAACAGTGCGGGGTTGACGACGACGAACGCGACCGTTCCAGCCACCGGGCGCCCGTCCCGACGGTAGACCGACAGCACGAGCAGGGGGAAGCGACACACCCGTTAGCAGCCGTCTTTCGGGTTGGCGTGGCGCTCTCGGACGGTCTCGCGCAGCGTAGTGGGTGGGAACGGCCGTAGCGTACGTCGGTCGAGACGGGGGCGTGTAGTGGATGCAAGTGCCGGTCCGACCCGTCGGGACAAACGTCTTAACGGGGCCAGACGAAACACCGAGTATGGCAGACAAGCCGGAGTCCGGTGAGATATTCGGGGTACCGTACAACTTCGAGCGCCCGAGCATCAAGCGCCTGCTCTCGTCGTACTGGCGACCCGGACAGGGGATGCTCGTCGAGAAACCCTTCGGTATCGGCTACACGCTGAATCTGGCCAACTGGCGGTCGTGGATCGTGCTGGCTGTCGCCGGTGTCCTGTTCTACCAGGGACGACAGTCCGGCGACGAGAGCGACGCCGGCGACGAGGACGAACCGGTCGAAGTTATCGTTGATTGAGGACCGACGCTCCTTTTGACCGGCGGTACTGACCGATGGACATGCTTCGGTTCGTGACGACCAACCAGGGGAAGGTTCGAGAGGCGCGCGAGTACCTCGGCCCGGACGCCGTCGAACAGTTCGACTTCGACTACACGGAGGTTCAGGCCGACGACCTCGCGACCGTGGCAGCCCACGGCGCGCGGGAGGCGTACCGGCACACCGTCGAGTCGGAGACTCGACGAGCAGACGGCTCCGCCGTCGACGCCGAGGCACCCGTGTTGGTCGACGATGCCGGACTGTTCGTCGACGCCTTCGACGGCTTCCCTGGCCCGTACTCCTCGTACGTCGAGGATACGGTGGGTGTCGAGCGCGTCTGGCGGCTCGCCCGCGAGGAAGACGACCGCACGGCGTCGTTCAAAACCGTGTTGGCTTACTGCGACGGCGAGGGCTTCGACGCGTCACCGGAACCGGTCGACCGCGAGCGCCGCGGGCAGGACCAGAGTACGGACGAGCGCGCGGCGGCGACGACGGACGACCAGGTGGCCGCGGGCGACCTCCCGGTGAAGATCTTCGAGGGGCACGTCCCCGGCGAGATCGTCGCGCCGCGGGGGGACGACGGCTTCGGCTACGATCCAATCTTCGAGTACGACGGGACGACCTTCGCCGAGATGACGGCCGAGGAGAAAAACGCGGTCTCCCACCGCGGGCGGGCGCTGGCGAAGTTCGGGGAGTGGTACCGGGAGCGCTAGCGACCGATGTCTTGAGGCGGCAACGCTCTCGCGGAACTGTGCCGGCCGGGAGTGAGACGGGCAGACCAGTCCCAGCCCGCACTGCGGCGAGTCCCTGTCTGTGTGGCTGGGCTGTACTGACGGATGTACTCGAGACGTCAAGCGTGTGGCGGCGGGGGTCGCGTTCGGGGCTGCTCCTCGGCGGGCCTGTCTAGTGTTTCCTGCCGGTGAGTCAGCCCTGGTGGGTCGGTACGTTCGGCGTCGTGGTGGCCCACGGCAGATTCTCGTGGGTGGTCGGGCAGAGCGAGACCGTCGAGACGGCGGACAGCACTTCGCCGTGAGTCACGCCCGGGGGTCCCGGTCCGGCCCGGGATACTCGCCGCCGACGACGACCTCGTAGAGCGATTCGGGGTCGAACAACGTGACGAACGCGCGGGGCTCGCGGACGCTCACGTCGACGTATTTTTGCAGGGTAGCGCCGGTCTGTGCCGACTGGAGGTTCTCGTCGAAGGTGAGGAGATGGCGGGCATCGCCGTTGTAAGCGGCTGCCAGCGCCGGGTGGTCACCGGCGGGGTGAGAGACGGGTTCGCGCAGGTCGTCGACTGTCTCTCGCCAGTCGGCAGCCAGGTCCGCGTCGGCGCAATCGGTGATCACGGCCGTGGCGTCCTCGAGCAGGGCGTCGCTGGCGACGAGCGTCACCCAGTCGTGGGCCCGCGCGATGTCGAGGGCGTCACGGGCGGGGCCGCCCACCAGCAGGTCGGCCGCCAGCACGTCCGCGTCGGCGACGAAGCGGGCGGGATTCGGTCCGTCACTCATCCTCTGTCCTCCGGGCCGCCAGCCGCTCGCGGACGGTCTCGACGCTCACGTCGTACTCGTCGGCGCGCTCGAACAGATCCGCCCAGGTCATACCCGACGTGGGTCGGCGCGCGCCGAAAACCCACCGCTTACGCGAGCCAACGCTCGCGGACGAGCCAGCAACACAGACCAGCGAGGAAGGCGACCCCGACGTCGGTCGCCACTGCGAGCAGGCCCATCGCGCCCACGAGCGGCAGGTGGTCGGTGTCCAGCGCGACCCGGCCGAGCTGGACGGCGACGACGCCGAGCAGGGTGCCGAGGAGCGCCATCGGGAAAGAGAGCCAGAGGCCAGCCACCAGGGCACCCGCGAGATAGAGAACACCGAGGACGAGGTTCGCGGTCCCGCTGCGGGCACCGAAGGCGTACTTCCCGGCGAGACCGCCGCTGCCGTGACACATCGGGAGGCCGCCCAGCGGGACCGTAGCCAGTGACATCCCGCCCATGCTCCGGGCGAGGCGGTCCGGGGAGACGTCGCGGTCGAACAGGTCGGCACAGAGCAGCGAGGTCGCAACCGCGGCGTTACCGACGGTCATCGCCAGCTGTGCGAGCGTGCCCTCGACTGCACCGACGGTGAGTGTCGGGCCACCGGCCGGGAACGGCGACACGGCGGGTAGTGCCGGGGTGGGCACGCCCACGGTGGCGGCAGTCCAGACGGTCCCGGCGGCAAGGACGACCAGCGCGGCGGCCTGGCGGTAGCCGACGACAGCGACCAGACCCGCCAGCGCCGCGCCGGCGGCCGCCACAGCGGGCTCACCCAGTGCGAGGTCGAAGCCGGCCTGTGCGAGCAGGAGGGCGACGGCGAACTGGACGCCACGGACGACCGGCTGGCCGACGGCGGTCTGAACCCTGGAGAGTGTTCCGGTCGTCCCGACGACGAGCAGGACGATACCCGCGAGCAGACCGGCGGCGACGAGTTCACCGTAGGTCAACGTGCCGGCGATGGCCAGCCCCACGAGAGCCTTCATCGGCTCGACCGACAGCGGGAGGCCGTACCGGAGCCCCCAGACGACCTGAAATACACCGAAACCGACGAGAACGTGGGCGAGTGACGCAGGGGTCAGCGCGCCCAGCGCCACCACGAGCGGTAACACCGTAACCGAATCCCCTAGCGCGCCCGTCAGGTCCCCGACTGCCACGGGGAGCCACTGTTCGACGCGCTCGACGGTCGGGACAGACACAGAACGCCATCGGAACCGCCGGCATATCAGCGTTGTCAGCAACCGTTCGACGTAACGTGTCGTGACTGACGATACCGGAATCGGCTAGGCCGTCACCGTAGCGACCGACTCACGTGTCCGTCGAACCCCTGCGGTCGGGCGGTTCGTTCCGGTGTGACGGGTGTCTGACGCGATTTTAAGTATCACCCGTGCCTGCTGAAAACTAGGGCGCGCTAAAACGGCTTCAGTCTCCCATCCTTTCGCGCGCCCGGACACCGTTGACCCCACCCCACTTTCCTTTCACCGACGACGACAACGGGTGCTCAGGCACTCCCGCCGCGCAGTTGTTCGCGAGCGGCCGCCAGCGAGTCGGGATGTGAGATCAGAGCGATGCTGTCGTCGGCCCGGATTTCGGTCTGTGGGAGTGGAATCGTCATGGGTTCGTTCGCCCGGCCGTGCGCGTAGAGACGGGCGTCGGCCGGCAGGTCGATCTCGATGACCCGTTTGCCGATCGCCGGCGAACCCTCGGGAATCCGGATACTGGCCGCCGAGAGCTGTTCGGTGATATCCGCGAGGACGTTGAAATCCCCGCCCAGCAGCGCGGTCTTCGCGCCGGCGGCACCGAGCCGCTCGGGGTAGATGATCTCGTCGACATCCTCGGCGTACTTCTGATATATCTCCTCGCGGTAGTCCTCGTCGATCCGGAGCACCGTGCGACAGCCGTGGTGTTTCCCGATCATGCAGGCCGCGAAGTTCTTGTTGAGGTCGCCCGTGAGTGCGGCGATAGCGTCGGCCACGTTGAGTCCGGCCGCTTCCAGCACGTCCTCGTTCGACCCGTCACCTTCGACGGTCGCGAACCCCTCGGACTCGGCACGGGCGATCTTGTCGTGGTCGCTTTCGACGACGATGACCTCGTGACCTTCCGACTGGAGGGTCTGTGCGGTGCGCATCCCGACGCGACCGAAGCCGACGATGACGAACTTCATGAGTGTGTGATATGCCACCATGGGTAAAAATACTGGCCCCGCTGTCGGGGTAGTGTTCAGATTAGCTGATTCCATGCGAAGGCGAGCGATTGGAGCCAGTCGTCGGCTGTTTCTCGCTCGGCGTTGCTGAAACAGTTTGAGAACGAAGAGGTACGGCGTTTTACTTCACGAAAGACACGTTCGACACTGTTCCGATTTCCGTGGCGTTCGTATCTGAAATCGAGGCCGTGTCGCTGGCAGGCGTCTTTCAGCGGTGCTGCGCCATCGACGAGAAACACGGCATCGTCCACGTCGTGTTTCTCACGGAGTTCGCCAAAGAACGCGTGGGCGAGAGCGTTCGTTCTCACCGGTTCAAGCTTTGTATGGAGTAATTCGTTCGTGTCAGGATCGACCGCAGCGTACAGCCAATATTGCTCGCTGTTGAGTCGGATCACGGTTTCGTCGACCGCAACGTGATCCGGACTACATCCAGTTTCGGGCTGTAGATCTGCCTTGTGAACCCAATTATGCACGGTGGATCGCGCTCGCTCGACACCGAATATATCAAGAACCGAAACGGTATTCGAAAGCGAGAGACCTGCGAGATGCAACTGAATACCGAGTTTCATCAGCAGCCGCGGTGTCGCCTCGCGTTCAACAAACTCTAAGTCGATCTGGTCGATACTACCGCCGAGGCGTGTGTTTTCGGGCATAGATCACTCAGAAAACACACCGCCTCACTCTTCATCCTTATCTGAACACCGCCG
>NZ_JAQCNH010000041.1 GCF_028275115.1 Halorientalis sp.
CCTGGCGGCGGACACCTACACGCACGGTATCTCCACCACCAACGATACCGAAACGGCACAGATCACGCTGAACCCGGAGACGGTGCAGAACGGCACGGTCGCCGGGACCGTGACGAACGCGAGCGGCGACGCGCTGCCTGGGACGACAGTTTTGGCCGGCGGTGAGACGACGACTACGGCGGCCGACGGCAGCTACTCGCTGTCACTCGAGCCTGGCAGCTACCAGGTGACGGCCAACGCCGACGGCTTCCAGTCCGTGAGCAAGTCGGCGACGGTGACGGAAAGCAACACTACGACGGTGGACTTCTCGCTGACCGCCGAGAACGACGATGGCGGTGACGGTATCGTTGACCTCGACGGTCCGACAGAGTTCACGGGTTACGTACTCGGTGATGAGAGTTACCTGCACACCGGGACTGAGGACAACGACCGGCCGCTCACGTACTCACGCTGCCGTGACGGGCAGCCCGACCCGGCCGAACAGGACCCGGGCTTCCTGCCGACAAATGACTGTATCACCGTCCGGGGGACGGCCTACCCCTCGAACAACTCCTGGGTCGGTGACCTGAACATCACGCCCGTGACAGGAATTATCAACGACACCCAGGAAGAGAACTTCGAGAACATCTACTTCAATGCCGACTTCTCGACGGTCGACGGGGCCCAGGGAACGTTTGACACCCAGACCGGTGAAACGTCGTTGGAGACCACCGTTGCGATCGACGTCTCCATCTGGCCAGTCGGTCCCACCATCTTCGGCTTCAATTCGCCAGCACAGAACCCCTACTCTAGCCGGACCAACCTGCTGACCGAGGACACCTGCGAGATTCCGAACACGCAGATCGTGGCGTCCACCGAAAAGAGCTACACGACCGCCTCACCGTTCCCTAGTACCGACACTGTCTCCGGTGAGCGACTGAACCGGAGTCTCTCCGGGAAGGTCGTGACGGACGACTTCTCGGTCGAAAGTGCCACGAGCTGCGGGAGCTACTTCGGCGTAAACCTGACCGAACAGGTCAACATCGAACAGGGCATTCCCGCACCCAGTGGTGAGAACGAACTGGCTTACGACATCGAACTCAATCTGCAGAACGGCAGCTAACGGCATCGGTCTCCAGCCGACGATATTTTTTGACCACTGGCCCGTCACTGACCGCAGACTACCAGACACGGCCCTGCCTCTTCTCTGACCTCGCGGGCGAGCACGGACGAGCATACACTCACCCACCGAAATGTTCGTTGTAACGATTCGAATCGATCTACGATCATCTTTCGTGCATTACGCCGCTGTCTGGCGATCGTCGTGATTGTTTCGACTGTCCGGATACTGTAAGCTGGTGACGGTTATATAAACAACCGGCTATGTCCGGGGAAACACTGAGGGAATATACAGTACGTGTGTTTCAATGACGTGGTAACAGGGGATGAGATGGCGTGAGCTCTCCCGCTACGCCGCTCGCACTCTCGTGGGGAGAAACTGTGGGCGGCCTTCCCGTGGTGTTGGGACCTGGCGTGTATCTTCGTGTCAGGGACGTATAGGGGGAAATGTGACGAACTGTCGTATGCCACGCGTGCTGCGCGCACGAACGAGAGTGAGAAATCAATGTACGATAAAAGCATACTCGCAAAGAGTACGGGTGCATCGCTTGGGGTGGTCGCAATTGTCGGCCTGCTTTTCCTCAGCACTGGCACCGCATTCGCGACGCCGGTCGCAGGTATCGGTGGATTCACAATCGAAGCCAACGAAATTACTGGTGACAACCTGATCCTGTACCCCGGTACTTCAGAGGCAGAGAACTCAACTGGCATCAATCCGGACGCCCAGAACGAACCGGGCGCGCCGGACTACCGTGACCAGTATCCGGTCGGTATCGTCGAACTGACGAACACCGAAATTAGGGGGCTGGAGCTAACGAAGGTGTTCGAGCTCGGGGAGTACTCGAAGGTGACCGATGCCTCGCCCGCAATCATCCCCGGGAACGCTCGGATCAAGATTCTCTCAAGCGGCCCGCCTGTGACGACCAATTCCATCCTCATCAAGACCCCGCAGATCGCCGCGACCAACGCGACGTTCTCGGGACTCCAGATCAAGGAGAACCAGGTCGAGGACCCAGGTGACATTACCAGCTGGCTCGAACTCCGCACCCAGGAAAACGCCAACAGCCCGATTCCGGACGACGGCGCACCGGTCCAGTACGACACCAACTACAACTACACCGGTGGCTCTAGTCCCGGTCTGCTCCTGGAGCGGCCGTTCATCCGTGCGACCTACCTCGCCACGGACTCGATTACGATTCCGAACCTCCGCCTCGAGGTCCAGTACGACCCCGACGGAGACGAGAACTACGAGTTCGCCAGCTAACGACAGCCAACTAATCAACTACTCTTTTATGATACAGCAGTCCCGAAATTTTAGTGCGATACCACGAAAGAGATAGAAACAATGTCTGTTCGAACAAAACTCTGGCACACAGTCCCAGGTCCGATCCGTCGCCGTATCGGCGACCGCCTTACTCGGTTCAAGCAGTGGCGGCAGGGCCGGCCGTTCATGGGCGCGCTTCTGCTGATGATTGGTGGCCTAATCATCGGCTGGGTCCCGATTCAGTTCGCGACCGAACTCGCGATTATCGGTGGCTCGTTCACAGTCATCGGGCTCGTCTTCGCGGTTATGGTATTCCTGGCCGGTGCCTTCGTGATGGCTCGGCCGGAGATGTCGACGATATTCGGCGTCATTGGGATCGCACTCTCGATTCTCTCGCTCATCGGTGCACTGGGCGGGATGTTCGTCGGGATGCTCGTCGGAATCGCCGGTGGCAACCTCTGTATTGCCTGGCGCCACCCCGACCCGGACCACGGGTCCACTGCCAGCACCGGTACCGGCACCTCGGACGCGGGTGCCAGCGAGGACGTCCAGTTCAGTTGGCAGGGCGACCAGTAAACGTGTCCGGCCCGCCAGTGCTGTTGCTCTGACAGTCCTGCCGGCGGCGATATTCATTGCCGGCGGTATATCAATGCCCGTCAATATCCGGGGTAAGGTTCAGATTGGACTCTCGTATTGGACATATCAACGCGCGTTTGAGCGGGCGAGGGGGTTGGGGACTGCCCGTGGGACGGCACACAACGAGCGACTGTTCACTATGTACAATCGGAAACGCATCGCGCGGGGGGCTGGGACCGCCATCGCGACATGGGCACTGATCGGACTACTGGTAATGTCGACCGGCGTCGCGTACGCGCTGCCGCTGGCCGGTGTGGGCGGATTCAATGTCACTGCGTCTGAAATCACTGCGGACGACTTGGTGTTGTACCCCGGTGTCGGGAACACCGACTCGGAGGACAACTTCCCACAGACGGTGGTTCAGCTATCGAACACGGACATCCAGCAGTTCGCACTGACCAAGGACCTCGACCTGGGGTCGGTTCCGATGTTTCCGCTCCCGGGAACATTGCGGATAAAGTTCCTGTCGCCGGGTGGGACCGACGGCGGGAACGTGCTGGTGAAATCCACCGCCCTCGGTGCTGACCAGGCGACGTTCAACGGCTTCCTAACCAACGATACGAACGCGTCCGACGCACGCGGTCGCTGGAGCATCAGGTCGGACGGCCCAGTCACGCTCCAGGGGACCGACCGTAGTGGAGTCCGAATCCGGGCACACTACCTGGCGACCGACCGTATCTCTATCACGAATCTCCGATTCTTCGCCTGTTACGATGCCGACGACGACGGCACGTTCGAGTGGGGGCCGTGCAGCGCCGACACGAGTTCCGGCGGCGGGAGCGGCAACGCGGCCCCGACAGCCGACGCTGACGCCAACTCGACGACGGTCGGTGTCGGTGACACAGTCTCGTTCAACGGGTCCGGGTCGAACGACTCGGACGGGTCGATCGTGGCCTACGAGTGGTCGTTCGGTGACGGGACGTCCGCTACGGGGCAGCAGGCCGAGCACGTCTACGACGAACCGGGTGCCTACACCGCACGGCTGACAGTGACCGACGACGACGGCGCGACGACGATCGAACCGGTGACGGTCGTCGTCGAGAGCAACGAACCGCCGATGCCCAGTCCGACCGCCTCCTCGACCACGGTCGAGTCGGGACAGCCTATCACCTTCGACGGATCGGGATCGAGCGACCTGGACGGGTCGATCACGCTCTACCAGTGGGACTTCGGCGACGGGACGACCGCGGCGGGCCAGCAGGTCACACACACCTACACCGAGTCTGGCAGCTACGCCGCGACGCTGACGGTGACCGACGACGACGGCGCGACGGCCTCGAGTTCAGTGAGCATCACCGTCCAGAACAGCTCTACTCCCGACTCGCTGGTCGCCAACGCGTCTGGGAGTCCCAGCCAGGTGACGGTCGGCGAGTCCGTCACGCTCGACGGCTCGGGGTCCTCCGGCACTAACAGCACGATCACGTCCTACGAGTGGGACTTCACCAGTGATGGGACGGTCGACGCGACCGGTCAGCAGGTCACCACCGCGTACAGTAGCGGTGGCGAAAAGACGGCGACGCTGACGGTGACCGACGACGACGGCGACACGGCAACTGACACCGTCACCACGGCTGTCACGGTCGACACCAACGACGCGCCGACGGCGAACGTGTCAGCGAACCCTACGACCGTAGACGTCAACGAGGTAGTCGCGTTCGACGGGGCCGGGTCGAACGACTCGGACGGATCGATCGTGGACTACGAGTGGGACTTCGATAGCGACGGAACGGCCGAAGTCACCGGTCAGCCACGGGCTACGTACGCGTACAGTTCCCCCGGCAGCTACGTGGCGACGCTGACGGTGACCGACGACGACGGGGCGACCGCCAGCACGGACATCACGGTCACGGTCGGCGCCAACGACGCGCCGACGGCGAGCGCGTCGGCGAACGCTACGACCGTGGAAGTTGGTGAGCCGGTTTCGCTCGACGGGTCGGGGTCGGGCGACCCGGACGGATCGGTCGTGGCCTACGAGTGGGACGTCGACGGCGACGGGACGGACGACGCGACCGGTCAGCAGGTCGACACCAGCTTCGCCTCGGCTGGTGAGAAGACGGTGACGCTGACGGTGACCGACAACGATGGTGCGACCGCTACAACGACTGTCACGGTCACGGTCGACACCAACGACGCGCCGACGGCGAGCGCGTCGGCGAACGCTACGACCGTGGAAGTTGGTGAGCCGGTTTCGCTCGACGGGTCGACGTCGGGCGACTCGGACGGGTCCATCACGACTTACGAGTGGGACGTCGACGGTGACGGGACGGTCGACGCGACCGGCCAGCGGGTCGACACCAACTTCGCCTCGGCTGGTGAGAAGACGGTGACGCTGACGGTGACCGACGACGACGGGGCGACCGCTAGCACGAACGTCTCGCTCACAGTCGACACCAACGACGCGCCGACGGCGAGCGCGTCGGCCAGTCCCGACCCGGTCGACCCCGACGAGACCGTCAGCCTCGACGGGTCGGCGTCGAGCGACCCGGACGGGTCCATCACGACTTACGAGTGGGACGTCGACGGTGACGGGACGGTCGACGCAACCGGCCAGCAGGTCGACACCAGTTTCTCCTCGTCCGGCGACAAGATGGTGACGCTGACGGTGACCGACGACGACGGGGCGACCGCCAGCACGGACGTCACGGTGACCGTCAACGAGTGCTTCTTCGGGTTCTGCTTCTGAGTTCGCCGCCACACATCGTCGAAAGACAAAAGCGGATTCGGAGTGCAGTTGCGCTCGCATGGTAACGTCGTCGGGAGACGGGTCGTCGGTTCGGGACTGGCTGACTGACCCACGGGGTGAGTTCCGTCGCTGGCGACAGCCGCGACCGATGCTCGGGAGTGCACTGTTGCTCGTCGGGAGCGGGGTCATCGGCTGGGTTCCGATCCAGTTCGCCGCCGAGTTGCTGTTCGTCGGTGGCGCGTTCACGGTCGTCGGGCTGTTTTTCGCCTCACTCGTCGCGTTCTGTGGACTCGCCACCCTCACCAGGCCCGAATTCGCATCGGTCTTTGGCGTGTTCGGCATCGCCTTCGCCACGCTGTCGCTCGTCGGGGCGCTCGGTGGCTTCCTGGTCGGCATGGCAATCGCAACCGCCGGCGGCGTCCTCTGTTACGCCTGGGAACCGCCGACGGAGGCCGGTATCGAGGTGAAGACGGTGGCCGAGGCGTCGGAGTTCATTTGGGGTGGCACCTCGGAGTTCATCTGGGGCGGCACCTCGGGGTTCATCTGGGGGAAAACCTCCGAGTTCATCTGGCAGACCGACGACGAGAGCGACGGCGACAACGACGACGAGAAAGCGAACGGTCTCGGCCTCGGGTTCGACATCGGTGAGGCGGACGACGCGTCGGTTGCCGACGCCGCCGACGCAGACGACGACATTGAGACCGGCGACCTCGACGACCGGTTCAAGTTTTAGGAAACTGTTTTCACGCCGTCACTGCCAGAGCGCCTATGGGCGACGGTCGTACCAGTGATCGGTTCGCGACGGCGCGCGAGCGGCTGGTCGCGTTCGACGGCTGGCGTCGGCAGCGGCCCTTTTCCGGCGGGACGCTGTTGATCGTCGCCGGATTCCTGACGGCGTTCTTGCCCGCGGTCTACGACGAGTTCCTCCTCTTTGTCGCCGGTTCGTTCACCGGTTCGGCGATCCTGTTCGGTGGGTCGCTCGTCGTCTGTGGCCTGCTCGTGCTTGCCGTCCCGTCGCTGTCGTCGGTGCTCGGTGGGCTCGGGATTCTTCTGGCGACGCTGTCGCTGTTCGGTGCGCTCGGGGGGTTCGTTATCGGGTCCGTGCTAGGCGGCATCGGTGGCATTCTCGCGTTCGCTTGGACGGCTCCCGACGGGGGTGAATCCGAGGACGAGCCGTGAGCCGGCTCAGTCCGCTGCCTGTGGCTCGTCGATAGCGTACTCCCGAGTCACGTCGACGAGGGCTTTCCGGTACTCGCTCTCACCGGGGTCGTCTGCGAGCGAGCGGAACCGTTTTCTGAAGCGCTCGAAGTGGATACTCGGGGCGTCCTCTGCGGCCGCGTGCGCGAGGTCGTACAGCCGGTGGTCGGACGAGACGAGGTCGTGGCGCTCGACCAGTGCCAGGGCGAACGCGGCGTTGACGGCCGTGATCTCCGGGTCGGCTGCCGGGGTTAATCGGGTCCAACTCGTCGGGTCTGTCGGCCGGTCGGCTACTGCTGTCGCCAGACGCGACTCGAGAAAGGCCACGAGCTTATCCGCTGGCGCGACCGACAGCGTGAGGTCGTCCGCGTAGATGTCTTTCATGTGGTTGGCGATCTGGTAGCAGTGGGTGAGCTTCCGGCGCTCGACGCTGCGCCCGGAGAGGGCGAGGTAGAGCGCTTCCTTGGTCGACTGTGTGTGTGACGGGTGGCCCTGCTCGTTGCGGTGCATGTGGGCGAACTCGTGGAGTGCGAGCTCGCGGGCCATGGCGCTGCTGGCCGCCTGCCGGGAGATCGAGAGGTCGTGGCCCTCGGCGTCGTGGCTCGTCCAAGTGCGTTCGTCGGGGTCTTCACGAACGTAGACACAGACCGGACGGTCGAGGTCGTACTCGGTCTCGAAGAGGTCACGTGCGCTGAGAAACGGCTCTGTCAGCCCAGTACCCTGCACGCGAACGTCCATATAATCGAAAAGTACGGGGGCGACGCGTATCACCTTTGCGGGCGGTCGGGTGCCCGCCGGTGGTTTTCCGGCTGTGCCGCCTTCCCCCCGCGGGACGCCGCCGGTTTCGAGTGGAAGGGTTGCTCCGCGGGCAGTTTCCGGGACGTTCGGCCACCGGGGCAAACCACTTCACTTTTGACTCTGCTTCCGATACGATTGGGTATAATGGGCCGACGCAAGAAGATCGTACAGGAGTGCGAACGGCTGATGGACGAGCCGGAGAACATCCGGAACATCGCCATCGCCGCGCACGTCGACCACGGCAAGACGACACTGACGGACAATCTGCTGGCCGGTGCGGGGATGATCTCCGACGAGACGGCCGGCGAACAACTCGCGATGGACACTGAAGAGGACGAACAGGAACGCGGGATCACTATCGACGCGGCGAACGTCTCGATGACCCACGAGTACGGTGACACCAACCACCTGATCAACCTCATCGACACCCCCGGCCACGTCGACTTCGGTGGTGACGTGACCCGTGCGATGCGTGCCGTTGACGGCGCGTTGGTCGTCGTGGACGCCGTCGAAGGCGCGATGCCCCAGACCGAGACGGTCCTGCGGCAGGCACTCCGCGAGGGTGTCAAGCCCGCACTGTTCATCAACAAGGTCGACCGCCTCATCTCCGAACTCGAAGAGGGTCCTCAGGAGATGCAGGAGCGACTGACCGCGGTCATCCGCGACGTGAACGAACTCATCCGCGGCATGACCGAGGAGATGGAAGACATCGACGACTGGACCGTCTCCGTCGAAGACGGGACGGTCGGCTTCGGGTCCGCGCTCTACAAGTGGGGCGTCTCCACGCCGTCGATGGAGCGCACCGGCATGGATTTCGGCGATGTCATCGACCTCGAACAGGCCGACAAACGCCAGGAACTCCACGAGCGGACACCCCTGGCCGACGTCGTCCTCGACATGGTCTGTGAGCACTTCCCTAACCCCATCGACGCACAGCCGATGCGCATCCCGCGCGTCTGGCGTGGTGACTCCGAGTCAGAACTCGCCGACACGATGCGCCTCGTCGACGAAGACGGCGAGGTCGTCCTGATGGTCACCGACATCGGTGTCGACCCACACGCCGGCGAAATCGCCGCCGGCCGCGTCTTCTCGGGCACCATCGAGAAGGGCCAAGAGCTGTACGTCTCCGGTACCGCCGGCAGGAACCGCATCCAGAGCGTCGGTATCTACATGGGCGGTGAGCGCGAAGAGGTCGACCGTGTCCCCGCCGGGAATATCGCCGCCGTCACCGGCCTCAAAGACGCCATCGCCGGCTCGACGGTTTCGAGCATCGAGATGACGCCGTTCGAATCCATCGAACACATCTCCGAGCCGGTCATCACGAAGTCCGTCGAAGCCCAGCGCATGGACGACCTGCCCAAGCTCATCGAGACGCTCCAGCAGGTGTCCAAGGAGGACCCGACGATCCAGATCGAAATCAACGAGGACACCGGCGAGCACCTGATCTCCGGGCAGGGCGAACTCCACTTAGAGGTCATCACACAGCGCATCGAGCGCAACCAGGGTATCCCCGTCAACACCGGCGAACCGATCGTCGTCTTCCGTGAGGCACCGCAGGACCCCTCGCGTGAAGTCGAGGGCATCTCGCCGAACCGCCACAATCGGTTCTACATCTCCATTGAACCGCTCCCGGACGACGTCGTCGAGACGATCAAGATGGGCGACGCGTCGATGGATATGCCGGAACTCGAACGGCGCGAGGCGATGATGGAAGCCGGTCTCGACAAGGACACCGCGCAGGAAGTCGAGACCATGCACGGCACCAACATCCTCATCGACGACACGAAGGGGATTCAGCACCTCAACGAGACGATGGAACTCGTCGTAGAGGGGCTCGAAGAGGCCCTTGACGACGGGCCACTGGCCGCCGAACCCGTCGAGGGTGCGCTGATTCGCCTGCACGACGCGCGACTCCACGAAGACGCCATCCACCGCGGCCCAGCACAGGTAATCCCGGCCGTCCGGGAGGCCGTCCACAACGCCTTGGTCGACGCCGAAATCCGCCTGCTGGAGCCGATTCAAGAGGTCCGGATCGACGTGCCCAACGATCACATGGGCGCTGCCTCCGGCGAAATCCAGGGTCGTCGTGGCCGCGTCGACGACATGTATCAGGAAGGCGATCTGATGGTCGTCGAGGGCGTCGCGCCCGTCGAGGAGATGATCGGCTTCTCCAGCGACATCCGCTCCGCCACCGAGGGCCGTGCCTCTTGGAACACCGAGAACGCCGGCTTCCAAGTCATGGCCGACAACCTCCAGCCCGACCAGATCACAGAGATTCGCGAACGGAAAGGCATGAAGACGGAGTTGCCGGAAGCGCTCGACTACTTCTAGGCCCCCACTCTTTACTGCGGGGGGTTCGCGCCGCAAACCCCCCCGTCTGCTCACGGGCGGCGAAGCCGCCCGTTCGCATGGTACGAGGGAGCTTTGCTCCCTCACTATTGCAAAAACTTGGGGAAAATCTGCCGGACGCGCGCTTTGCGCGTCCGGTGAACCGCGCTCGCTGCGCTCGCGCGGATGCTGGATGCTCTCCTCTCTACCGCACTGCACCGCACAGCCCCGCGGCCGCACCCGCACCGCTCCGCAGTGTAGTTGACCAACTTTACCCCGTAGCGGCCCCTATACCGTGGTATGTCGCTGCTCCACCAGATTCTGGACATCCTCATTGGGGGACTGATCGCCGGTCTCTCACACTTCATGCTGAGTTTCGCCATCGCGGACCCGAACCTCCCGGTGACAATCGGCGTCATCCTCGCGAGCATGTACTACTTTTCCCGGAACCCGTGGGGCGGAAGTCGCGAGCAGGGACGTCAGTGGAACGAACGAATCGACGCGATGTATGATCGGGTGTTGCCGTGAACGTCCGCCGAGCGCGGAGCGCGAGGCGGTTCACTGCCGACGAGCGCCGATGGCGTCAGTCGGCAGGTGTTTTCTACATCATTCGATCATTTCGACACCAGTGATCTCGAAGCGTGCGCCGCCATGCCGACTCTCGGTCACGTCGATCGTCCAGCCGTGTGCCTGGGCGATCTCCCTGACGATTGCCAACCCGAACCCGCTCCCGTCGCGGGTCGTCGAATAGCCACTCTCGAAGACCACGTCGCGCTCGTCGGTGGGAACGCCCGGCCCGTCGTCGGCGACGTAGAATCCCACCGGCTCGTCGAGTGCACCGACCGTGATGATCACATCCCTGCTACCGTGTTCGACGGCGTTCCGAAGCAGGTTTTCGAGGAGTTGTCGACACCGTTCCCGGTCGGCCTGGATCGTGGCTTCCGTCTCGGTGACGAGCGTCGCCTCCGCCGTCTCGACGGCCTGCCAGCACGTCTCCGCGAGCGCCGGGAGCGCGACGGCCGCCATCTCGCCGACGGATTCCCCGTCTTGCGCGAGTGCGAGCAGATTCTCGATCAGCCGCTCCATCCGGTCAAGCGCACGTGCAGCGTGGTCGAGATGCTCGCTGTCACACTCGCGCTCGGCCAGTTCGACCCGGGTTTCGGCCACCTCCAGAGGGTTCCGAAGGTCGTGGGAGACGACGTTGGTGAACTCCTCCAGACGCTCGTTCTGGCGTTCGAGACGCTCCTTCTTCCGGGCGGACTCCGTGATGTTTTGCGAGACGGCGATGATCCGGTCGATTTCGCCGTCCTCGGTTCGCACGGGGGCTAGCTGTATCCGGTAGCGTTGGCCCTGATACGTCTGTTCGAGCGTGTAGGCGTCGCCCTCGAAGGCTCTCTCGTACTGCTGACAGAGCTCGTCGGCAATTTCGTCCGGAAACACGTCGTGAGGTTTCATTCCCTCGATCTGGTCCGAGCAGAGGCCGACGTCCTGTAGCTCCTTCCCCCGGGCGCGAACGTATTCGAGATCCGCGTTGATAAGATAGACCGCGCCGTCGGGGAAGTGCTCGGCTACCGTCTCGTACTGGCGTTTCAGTTCCTGCAGGTCCTGTTCTCGCTCTTTGGACTCGGTGACGTCCCGAGACGTGGCGAGGACCAGATCCTCGTCTTCCCGGGTCCGGACGGGAGTCAGACGGAGGCTGAGCACGTCCACCGATTCGGGGAGCAGTGGCTCGATCTCGACGCGAATCTCGTCGGACCGGGTATCGAGAATACGGTCGATACCGTCTTTGATCCGGTCAGTCTCGTCCGGTGAGAGCAAATCCGTCGTTTCAAAATACGAGATGTGACGGCCGATCCAGTTCGATTCGGACGTTTTGTCGATATCTGACACTCTGAATTTGACGTACTGGAGAGTATGATCGCCGTCGAAGACGTAGACACCCTCGCCCATGTTCCGGATGATGGTCTCCTGCCAGTCAGCTTCCTGCTGTGCGAGATGTCCGTCGACCGACGTCACGATACGGTTCGCGAGCAGTTCGTACTGTTCTGTGCCGCCTTTCTTCTGCAGGTAGTCGGTAACGCCCGCGGAGATGGCCTCGCTGGCTACCTCCTCACTCCCTTTGCCCGTGTAGAGAATGAACGGAAAGTCGGGGTACTCCTCCCGAACGGCTTCGAGAAATTCGATACCGTTCCGGCCTGGCATGTTGTAGTCGGACACGATGCAGTTGAACTCGTCGGCGGCGAGTCGCTCCAACCCCTCGCTTGCGCTCGTTGCGGGTTCGACTTCGAGTCGGTCGTCTTCCTTCTCCATGAAGACGCCGACCGCCGCTGCTAACTCCGGGTCATCGTCGACGTGGAGGACACGGATCGGATCCTCGTTCGTTCGCACATTGCCACCTCATCTCAGACAAGGGCATTAGCGTAATAAATTAGGGGGGCACACGGACGGCACGGGACTGCTCGCGAACGGGCAGCGCTCGAACCGCTACGCGCCGGCGACGAGGCGGACACGGGTACTCGCCACGAGTGCACCGAACACCGAGGGGTTCGACCCCACGTCTCTGCGGGTGTGTGCGTACGAACTGCGCGCTCTCGACAGTAAAAAGGTGGTTCTTATGTCGATCCGTGTGTCAGATGGTGGTATGACCAGTGACGGGACCGGAGACCGGTCGCGGCGGTATCTACCAGACGACGGACGTTGCGGAGCGGGGGTGACCGGAACATGAACGACGGCCACGCCGACGAGGTCCACGCCTACACGATCCGGCTGGAACTCGTCGACGAACCGGGCGAGTTGCTGCGGGCGCTTGGCCCCATCGCAAACAACGGCGGGAACCTGCTCTCGATCTTCCACGAACGGGGGAACCTGACACCGCGGGGGCACATCCCGGTCGAGGTCGACCTGGAGGCGACGCCCGAGCGGTTCGACGACATCGTCGAGGCCCTGCGGGAGGCCGGGGTCAACGTGATCCAGGCCGGTGCCGAACAGTACAGCGAGGAACTCACGGTGATACTCGTCGGCCAGCTCGTCCAGACGGATCTGTCCGATACGCTGTCGGCGATCCAGGACGGGACCGACGCCTCCGTGACCGACGTGTCGCTCTCCGCGCCCGACGGGACCGAGAACGGCGCGAGCGCCCGGCTCCGGCTGGCGACACAGAGTGGCGAGACCGACAGCGTCCTCTCGGCGGTTCGGTCGGTTGCGAGCGAGAAGGACCTCCGTGTCATCGAGCCGCTCACGGGGGGTGATGCGGCGTGAGACTCGCGGTCGTCGGCGCTGGCGACGTGGGTCGCTCGGTCGCGGACCTCGCGAGCGGGTACGGACACACCGTCACCGCTCTGGCGGACTCCAGGAGTGCGGCCGTCGATGCCGGTGGGATCGACGTGGCCGCCGCGCTGGAGCGCAAGCGCGAGGACGGTCAGGTCGGGACCGCCGCTCCCGAGGACGCGCTCGACGGCGAGTACGACGCCCTCGTTGAGGCGACGCCGACGACGCTGGGTGACGCACAGCCAGGCTTTGGTCACGTCCGGACGGCACTGGAACGGGACCGTCACGCCGTACTGGCCAACAAAGGCCCGGTCGCCGTGCGATACGACGAGGTCAGTGACTTGGAGGCAGAGAGTGCGGGCGCGGTCCGGTTCGAGGCGGCCGTTGGCGGGGCCATACCCGTGCTCTCGACGGTCGAGGACGTCGGGCCGGACAACATCGTCGCCGCGCGTGGCGTTCTCAACGGGACGGCGAATTTCGTGCTGACCCGGATGGCCGCCGAGGGGCTGGACTACGAACACGTCCTCGCGGAGGCCCAAGACATGGGTGTCGCAGAGGCCGACCCCTCCTTCGACGTGGAGGGGACCGACGCGGCGCTGAAGTGTGTGATCCTCGCCAACGTCCTCGCACAGGGTGAGCGCACCTACCGGCTGGAAGACGCCGCGGTCGACGGCATCACGGACGTGCCCGGGAGCGCGCTGGAACTGGCCCACGAGGACGGCCGAACGGTCCGCCTCATCGGCGAGGTCAGCAGCGAGGGCGTGTGCGTGGGCCCGCGCCTCGTCTCCCAGCACGGTGACCTCGCGGTCGGTGGAACGACCAATATCGTGCAACTGGAGACCGACCACGCGGGCCGACTCAACCTCAGTGGCCGGGGCGCTGGTGGGCCCGAGACCGCGACAGCCGTCCTCTCCGACGTGGGGCGACTGCCGGAGCTGTGAGCGGCCGACGGCCAGCCCACTCCAACGCGATTTCCATCCCTGTCGTGTGACGGTCTCCCAAAACGCAAGACGGCGGGGGGACGACGAACGCCACCTATCGAAATCGTTTTAACTGCTTCCACCGAATGTGTCCGATATAGCGCCTTTGCGCGTGAGATAATCAATGAGCGACGAACGTCACCAGAATCTGGCCATTATCGGCCACGTGGACCACGGAAAGAGTACGCTGGTCGGGCGCCTCCTCTACGAGACGGGGAGCGTACCCGAACACGTCATCGAACAGCACAAAGAAGAAGCAGAAGAGAAAGGCAAGGGCGGCTTCGAGTTCGCCTACGTCATGGACAACCTCGCCGAGGAGCGTGAACGCGGCGTCACCATCGACATCGCCCATCAAGAGTTCAGCACCGACGAGTACGAGTTCACCATCGTCGACTGTCCGGGTCACCGCGACTTCGTGAAGAACATGATCACGGGCGCGAGCCAGGCCGACAACGCCGTGCTCGTCTGTGCGGCGGACGACGGCGTCCAGCCACAGACACGCGAGCACGTCTTCCTGGCCCGCACGCTGGGCATCGACGAGCTCATCATCGGCATCAACAAGATGGACCTCGTCGACTACGAAGAAGGCCGATACCGAGAGACCGTCGACGAAGTCACGGAACTGCTCAAGCAGGTCCAGTTCAACCCTGACGACGCCAAGTTCATTCCGATCTCGGCGTTCGAGGGCGACAACGTCGCTGACGACTCCGACGAGACGCCATGGTACGACGGGCCGAACCTGCTCGAAGCACTCAACGACCTGCCCGAGCCCCAGCCGCCGACGGACGCCGACCTCCGCCTCCCGATTCAGGACGTCTACACGATTTCCGGGATCGGTACCGTGCCGGTCGGCCGCGTCGAGACGGGGACGCTGAACACCGGTAACAATGTCAGCTTCCAGCCCTCCGACGTGAGCGGCGAGGTCAAGACCATCGAGATGCACCACGAGGAAGTGCCCAGAGCCGAACCCGGCGACAACGTCGGGTTCAACGTCCGCGGCATCGGTAAAGACGACATCCGTCGTGGCGACGTCTGTGGTCCCGCCGACGACCCGCCGAGCGTCGCCGAGACGTTCCAGGCGCAGATCGTCGTGATGCAGCACCCGAGCGTGATCACCGCGGGTTACACCCCGGTCTTCCACGCCCACACGGCACAGGTCGCCTGTACCGTCGAGTCTATCGACAGGAAGATCGACCCCTCGACCGGCGAGACGGCCGAGGAAGAGCCGGACTTCATCCAGTCGGGCGACGCTGCAGTCGTCACGGTGCGCCCGCAGAAGCCACTCAGCATCGAGCCGTCCTCCGAAATCGAGGAACTCGGCTCCTTCGCTATCCGTGACATGGGCCAGACCATCGCAGCTGGCAAAGTCCTGAGCGTCCAGGAGCCCTAACGCATGCAGCAGGCTCGCGTCAGGCTCGCAGGTACGAGTCCCGAGGACCTAGACGACATCTGCGACGACGTCCGCGAAATCGCGTCGAAGACGGGCGTCAAACTCAGCGGCCCGGTGCCGCTCCCGACCAAGACCCTAGAAGTTCCCGCTCGGAAGTCCCCCGACGGTGAGGGGACCGCCACGTGGGAACACTGGGAGATGCGCGTCCACAAGCGGCTGATCGACATCGACGCCGACGAACGCGCACTGCGGCAACTGATGCGGATTCAGGTGCCCAACGACGTCTCAATCGAGATCGTCCTCGAGGACTGAACCGGCCCGCCCGGGTTCGTTCCGGTGGACCGGCCACCGTCTCACGCGCGACACACTCGCGCCTTCGAGGACCGGAACAGAAGCTATAACAGCGTCGCTATGCAATCATCAGATGCGGGCTCGTAGATCAGCGGTAGATCGCTTCCTTCGCAAGGAAGAGGCCCTGGGTTCAAATCCCAGCGAGTCCATCCCACTTTTTTACTCTCGGGTCGCGACGGGGTTGCGGCCACTCACACCAGTAACCGTAGATTTCTGGTTTGCTCACGAGAGTCTTGCTCTCGTGGGCCTCGCAAACTGTGGTGAGAAATTAGCGCCGCGCTCACTCCGCCCGCGCGGAGTGAATCGCGGCGCTTCGTGCCGCGGATGCCCGCGAACTCACAAGTCGATTCGGTCCCTGCGAGTCCAAGCCGGTCCAACATTTGACGAACTGTCCGTCTCGGCCCGGAAAGTAATATCTAGTACCACCGACGCTTCAGCAGTCTCCCTCATGTCACTATCTCGAATCACTGTTCGAGTGTATTCTGATCGGGGCTAAGCGGCGTTGAGCGCTCTCCACCCATACGCCCCTGCCGGTCACGATGCTGCCGTGACGGGCGCTCCGGTCGCCGACCGTCGGCCCGGTACGCTCGCACGGGTTGTGTCAGTGTACGACCCAACTCAGACGACCGAACGCATCGACGACGAGTCGACTGCCGGGCCCAACGATTTCGGCGTCGAGATCACGGCCCAGGACGGCGTTGGCCCATGCGTAACTAGACCCTGCACTCCCTCCACGGTGGCAAGCGGTCGCCGATGTTCGCGGAGTTCTGCGGGAAACAGCCCAGCGGAAACAACGACAGAGGAATCCCCGCCACGGGCTCTTGGACCGGACGGAGGGCCCACGACGTGGCGTGGACCGCGACCGACCCGTCCTGTGCGCACGTCCTGCGACTCGCGGCCTGCGGGTAATAACCGGGCGACATCGCGTTCACGGGGACGTTTCACGGACGAGTCTGACGTTCTTCCCGGCGCTGGTTCCTGCAGTGGGACTGAGAGTTCGTGATGTCCCGACTGTGACCACGCCGAGGCCTCACCCTCCGGCACCGACACTCTCTCGCCGAGGGAACCGACGGTTGCGGAATCGGGGGCGCCCCGGTCAGGACGTCCCGGAGAGTCCAGCCTCGGGCCGGGCGAACCTGGTGAGGCCGACGGCACGAACGCGCTACGGACGCTCGAAGGCAGGGCAGCGCACCGACACCGGCCGACGTTCGCGGTGGCTACGACTTACTCGCGTGACCGGTATGTGATTTGCAAACACTGGAGTTAATCTCCCAGGGATTCACAGTTGTAACCATGTCGTCCGACACTGACCAGGGGGAACAGACCGTCGACGGGACCAATCCATCGGAGGGAACGGCAGACGCGCCGCTCGCGCCGTATCCACCGAATCTCGACCCGCCGTGGTTGCATTTTAGGGGGCTGATGACGGATCTGATCGGGTTCGGCGAGCGAGCACTCGCGACGCGTGACGTCTGTCGCATGCGGATACTGGGCCGTGGCGACCAGTTCGTCGTGGGCCACCCCGACCACCTCAAACGTGCCCTGGTCACGGAGCGGGAGAAGTTCCGCAAATCGCAGGACTTCCGAATCGCCTTCGGGGAGGGGCTGTTGACGGTCGAAGGTGCGGAGTGGCAACGACAGCGCGAGGCGATGCAGCCGCTTTTCACTCGGGACAGCGTGCTGGGGTACGCGGACGGCATCGTCGAACAGGTCCAACGCCGGGTCGACCGCTGGACGGACGGACAACGGCTGGACCTCCAGCGGGAGTTCACCGACCTGGCGCTGGACGTCCTCTTCGCGACGGTGCTGGGCCGGGAACTCGACCTGGACGGTGACCGACGGTTGCGCGAGAGCGCCGAACACCTTCACGACTGGTTCCAGCCCACGTCGTATCTCCTGCCGGAGTGGATGCCGACACCTGCACGCCGCCGGTTCAAGTCGGCAAAGCGGACGCTCGAAGCCGAGGCCGAGCGCCTGCTCGACGAGCGAGCCGGCGACGCGCCGGCCGACCCCACGGACGCCGAGGACCTGCTGTCCCTGCTCGTGGGGCTGCGCGAGGCGGGGGCCGTGGACTCGGGTATGCTGACCGACGAGCGGCTGCGCGACCAGATGGTGACCATCGTCTTCGCCGGACACGACACGACGACGACGACGCTGACGTTCAGTTGCTGGGCGCTAGCGAACCACCCCGAGGTCCGCGAGCGGTTCCACGCAGAAATCGACGCCTTGGACGGCCCGCCGACAGTCGACGACCTGGACACTCTCCCGGTTACCGAGCGCATCGTCACCGAGACGTTGCGACTGTACCCGCCGGTGTACACCCTGCCCCGCCTGACGACCGAATCGGTCGTCTTCGACGGCTACCGGGTCCCGGAGGACGAACTGCTCGGGCTGGCGATCCGGCACGTCCACCGCGACCCACGGTTCTACGACGACCCCGAACAGTTCCGACCGTCGCGATGGGACGGCGACCTCCGCTCCGACCTCCACGACTTCGCGTACGCCCCGTTCGGTGGTGGACCGCGCATCTGTATCGGGCGACAGTTCGCGCTGCTAGAGGCGAAACTGACGCTGGCGACGCTCGGTCGGCAGTACGAGCTGGGGTGGTTAGGTGAGAACGACGCCAACGGGGAACCCCCGGTTTCACCGGAGATGACGCTGCGGATGGAACCGGGCCAGGAGTTCCTGGTGACCGAGCGCTGACCGGCGTCGGCTACTGCCGCTCGAAGCGGTGCATCACAATCTCGGAGTCGTCCTCCCACTCGAAGTTGTCGTGGGCGCGTTCGAGGATCTGTTTGTAGTGGTCGAGGTCGCGGGCGCCCTCCGCCTGGGCGTCCTCGTCGGTCATGTCGCCGAGCGTTCGCTCGTCGACGGCGACGATCTCGAAGGTCGTCTCGTCGATCCGGAAGGCGTCTCCCTCGTCGGCGTACTGCTGGCCGCGGTGGATCTGCGTCACTTCGCCGTCGAGGGCCTGTTCCTGCATCCGGTCGCTGGGCAACAGCGTGTCGGGTTCGAGTTCGGGCACACCTACTGTTAGGGCTCGCGCCTCAAAACGGTTCAGCTCGCGGCACCACGCACAGATCAGTCCACCAGCCCGTAGCCGCGCCGGAACAGCTCGACGTTGAGGGCGACGACGGCCAGAGTTAATACCGAGAGGACGACCAGCGACTCGTTGGGCGGCAGCTCGGCCGCCCCGAAGAAGCCGAACCGCACGCCGTTGACCATGTACACCATCGGATTCAACAGCGAGACGGTGTAAGCCAGCCCGTCCAGCGCGTCAAGCGAGTAGAAGACGCCGCCGAAAAAGACCAGCGGGCGGAGGATGAACTGGTTCAGGACGGTGAGATAGTCGAAGTCCCGTGCCCACAGTCCGCCGACGACGCCGAAACTCGCAAACAACAGGCAGATAACGAGCATGAACGCACCCAGATAGAGCGGGCGTGAAACCGGGACACTGGTAAACAGCAGGCCGATCAGCCCGATGATGACCCCGACGATGAGTCCGCGGAGCGCCGACGAGAGGATGTACGCCAGCACCATCGAAGAGTAGGGCAGCGGCGAGGTCAACACTTCGTGAATGTACTCGTTCCAGCGGCCGTGGAAGATCGAGAACGAGGAGTTCTCGAAGGCGTTCGAGATGGCACCCAGCACGATGAGGCCGGGGAGAATGAACGCGATGTACTCGATCTCTCGGCCGCCCAGCGCGAACGAGTCGATCCGGCCTCCGAGGATGACGCCGAACACCGAGAAGTAGAGCACGTTCGTGATCGCCGGCGGGAGGAACGTGTTCCGGGGGCGGCGGAGGAACCGCAACACCTCACGGTGGAACAGCGTCCGGAAGCCAGTCGGGAACAGGCGGCCGAGGCCGGCGGTCGACTCGCCTGCAGTCACCCCGCCATCGCTCGCCACGCTGCTGTCGTCGCCGCTCATGCTTCGACCGCGCTCTCGGTGCGCGTCACGTCGACGAACACCTCTTCGAGCGACGCACGCTCGATGTCGACCTCGGTGACGGTGTAGCCGGCCGCCTCGAGTTGGCGGAGCAGGTCGGGGACGACCGAACTCCCGCGGGCGGCGGTGACGACCAACTCGCCGTCGTCGACTCGCGCGTCGTGGATGTCGGGCAGGTCTAAGTCGGGCGCGGTCGCTGGCGTCGAGCGCGTCGAGACACTGATCCGGTCGGTGCCCCGGTCCATCAGTTCGTCGGGACTCGCCTCCTCGACTTTCCGGCCTTCGTCCACGATGGCCACCCGGTCACAGAGGCGTTCGGCCTCCTCGATGTAGTGGGTGGTCAACAGGATGGTGGTCCCGGTGTCGTTCATGCGGTTGATGACGCCCCAGAGGTCCCGGCGCAACTGCACGTCGACGCCGGCGGTCGGCTCGTCGAGGATCAGCAGGTCGGGGTCGGACACCAGCGCCCGTGCGAGCATGAACCGCCGCTTCATACCGCCGGAGAGCCAGTCGAAGCGCGTGTCGCGTTTCTCGTAGATGCCGACAGTCTTGAGCGCCTCCTCGGCCCGGCGAGTGGCCTCGCCAGAGGCGATGCCGTGATAGCCGGCCTTGTGCTCCAGTACCTCCTGGATTGGAAAGAAGCGGTCCACGTTGTACTCCTGTGGGGCGAGGCCGATGGCGTCGCGAGCCTGCTGGTACTCGTCGCCCACGTCGTGGCCGAACACGGCCGCCTCGCCGTCGGTCCGGTGGGCCAACCCGACGAGGATGTTGATGAACGTAGTCTTGCCCGCGCCGTTCGGTCCGAGCAGGCCAAAAAACTCTCCGGCCTCGACCGAGATGTCGAGACCGTCCAGCGCCCGCACGTCGTCGTACTCTTTCACGAGATTACGGGCTCGGATGGCGAGTGTCATTATCCAGTGTCAGCAGTCCTGTTCGGGTAAGCCCCACGTTTTCGGCCTGGTTTGAGCTCCGCGCGTTCGCCCGGAAACCGCAGGCAACTGGCCGGACAGGCGGTTCCCGCGGTCGGAACATTGATATGAATTGGCTGATATCGACAGACCAAGGAACCGAACCGAGTCAGCACCGGCCACACCGCCAAGCCGTCGCGTTGCTGGCAACCAGGGGGGAACAGCACCACACCGCTACGGCGCACAGTGTGCGCTCGCGGACGCGACGACGGAGTGTCTCCGTCGACGACCAGGACATGGTCGGGGGGGCTCGTTCGGTCCGGACGGATCGAACAATGTACGATACCAAACGGCTAGCCAGCGGCGTTGGCGTGTTGCTCACGTTGTGGGCGCTCGTCGGCCTGTTGATACTGAGCACCGGGGTGGGCGTTTCAGTGCCGCTGAGCAGCTCTGGGGGATTCAACGTATCGGCCGACTACCTGACAGCGTCCGAGGCGACCGTCGTGCCGGCGGAGACGGAGATCGTCACGCCATCGGTGCTGTTCGAGGTGGAGCGAAGCTACATCCGCAATCTGAACCTGCAGAAGACGCTCAACGTCAGCGACGTCCCGGGACTCACGGGACGGTTACAGGTACAGGTCCGGAGCGAAGAAGCGACGGCACGTGGTGTCGCGTTCAAAACCGACCGAATTACCGCCCAGACTGCGACTTGGCGGGGGTTCGTCCTCGACGAGCGAACGGGACCGGAAATCTTCGACCGGTTCAAGGCCTACGCCGGGCCGGAACCGAACCAGGCGCCCAACACGAACGACCCACTCCAGATCGAGGGCAGCGATCCGGGTGCGGTCAGACCGAGTGACGGCGACCAGGCGTTCGAGTTGCGCGGGGCGAAGATTACGACCTCGACGCTCTCTGCGGACCAACTCCAGCTCTCGGACCTCTCCCTGAGAGTGCGGTACGACTTCGACAGTGATGGTGAGTTCGAATATGGCGCGTGAAGAGACGACCGACGGCGACCTGTCGTCCGACCACGTCGCCGGACTCCAGGCCCGGTTCGACCGGTGGACCGCGACCAGACCGGCGCTCGGTGCGACGCTGCTGACAGTTGGCAGCGCCGTCCTCGCCTGGCGTGTCCTCGCACAGCTGTCGTCGGTGCCGCTGGCTCGCATCACGCCAGTCGGGTTCGCCGGCACGGTCGCGCCGTTCGTCGCCGTCGTCCTCGGACTGTCCGTCCTCGCCAGACCGGAGACGGCCCGGACTGCCGGTGGCGTCGGCTTCGGCCTGGTCGGGTTCACGTTCGCCGGCCTCCTGCTCTCGGGCGTCCCGTTCGCCCACCCAGAACTGGTCTTCACCGGGTTCGTGATCGGCGGGGTCGGTGCGGTGGTCTGTCTCGCCCGGGACCACCAGCGCACCGTTCGTATCGAGCGTGGACCGATGTTCCGTGCCGGTCGCGCCGCGCTGGTCTGCGGGCTCGTCGTTGCACTCGTCTTTACCGCCGCCCCGGCTGTCTCCGGCGAACCGTTCCCTGCACAGTCGGACACGATAGACGGATTCGTCGTCAGCCAGTCGTCGCTCAACGCCGGCACGTACAGCTACCAGACCGACTGCGACACCGACCCCGGCTTCGCAATCGGCGGCGAAGACTGTCTCGATATCACCGTCGACAGCACGAGCCAGGAGAACATCAACCGGGCCGCCCGACAGCAGCTCGACAGTACGAAGGTCGCGGACGTGGAACTCGACGAGTTCCTCATCTACGAGAACCTCTTTACGGACCTGCGTGGCGGCCGGAACGTTTTCTTCGAGCTGTCTGCCTCGCAGGCCGTCGCCTCGAGTGAGACGGACGACGGCCGCGCTATCGACGTGTACGTTTCGGAGTTCCGGTCGGAGAAACTGACCGCCCGGCTGGACCTGATCAAGTTCCCCGGCACGCCCGGGATTCCGGCCGACAACATCGCTTACTGGACGTGTACGCCGCAGAACGACAGCGGCTTCGGGACGATCAACGACATCCGGCTCGGGCTGGACACCAACCCGCGGCTGACCAGCGGCCGCGACGTGTCGCTGCTGGCCCACCAGCTCGGTAGCTCGGAGACGGTGCTGACGGAGTTCAAGCTCAAGATCGGCGCCGAACTGGGGAACAACAGCGGTGTTCGCGAACCGATCCCGGCCGACGGCGGGCCGGCGGAGGCACAGACTGCGCCCGACAACTGCCTGTGACGCCCGATAGCTCGGAATTCGATGGCTCCGACGGCGTTTTGACCGCTACGGACGACGATGCGGACGTGGAGACGATCACGTTCGCCGAGTGGCGCCGCGCCCGGCCGTTCGGCGGCGCACTCCTGCTCGTGGTCGGCGGGTTGCTCGTCGCCTGGCCGTCGGTTCAGGTCGTCCTGAGTACACGACCGTTCGACGGATATCCGATCTCCACTCTCGGGACCGTCGTCGGCGCGGGCATCGTCTTCGTCGGTGTGGCGGTACTGTTGCGGCCCGAACGGGCACGGGTACTCGGGATAGCGGGGCTCGTGCTCGCGTCGGTGTCTTTCCTCGTCGCGTTCGGTGGCTACCTCGTCGGGATGGTCGTCGCGAGCGCCGGCGGCGTCCTCTGTTTCGCCTGGCGACCGACAGCGGAGTACGAACGGCTGGTTCTGGACGAAGAGAGCGGAGAAGACGAACAGTAGTCAGCGGCCGAGTTTCTCGCGGCTGATCTTGACGCCCCGGGGCGTGATGATGATCTGGTCCTCGTCTTTCTGGACGATGTCGCCACCGACGCCGCGGGCGACCTGCTGGAGTTCGTCGGTTATCTGCTCCATCGTGCGGTCCTGGGTCGTATGCCGCGTGATGTCGGCGATGACGATGTCTCCAGCGTACACCGCGTCCTTGATGTCGATGACGTCCTGTTTCTCGCTGATCTTCGCGATGTGCATCTGCGTGTCAGCCTGTGCCTCCGGCGCCTGGACGCCGTCGAGTTCGACGTAATCGTCGGTGCGACGCGTCGACCCCGACTCACCCAGGAGTTTGTTCATGAAACCCATACCCGCCAAACCGACTGGCAAAAGCATAGGTTTTTCGTCAGACACACGTACGCAGACTAGTATTTCCGGAACGCAGGCTGTCAGGCGCAGGAAATGGCCGACCGGTGTCCGTCGCCCGTCAGACCGAAAACTCGTACAGGTCGTCGCCGACGTAGTGGATACTGTCGACCACTTTGCCTTCGTCGCCGACCATATCGCCGCCGTCGGTGCGGGCTCGGCCCACTGCGAGGACTTTCCCGTGACTCTCCTCGGCGATGGCGACCAACTCACCGGCTTCGATGTCCGAGTCTGCCGCGACGATCCCCGGACGCATCACGTCGGCGCCGTCGCTGACGAACGAGATGGCCCCGGCGTCGACCGTGACGACGCTGTGCTCGGGCGGGTACTCGTTGGCACCGCGGACGGTCAGAAACGGCTCCTGCTGTCCGTGTTCGGCTTCGATGTAGACGACTGCGGGCTCACCATCGACCAGCACGAGGTCGTAATCAGTCCCCTCGAGTTCGACCTTCTCGTGGGTGTCGGCGTCCATGCTGACGCCGAGTTTCGCCTCTAGTGCCGACTCCAAGTCGTCTACCGCGTCGGCACGGAGGTGATGCCGTGATTTCACCTGCATATCCGGCACGTCGCCCGCTCGGCGCATAAATCGCCCGCTCCTCGTTCCCCCGTTATCATGAGTGATATTGAGTAGCAAAGCCTTTTATTTGTCTTCGGGATAGATAAAATCGGATGGCACACTGGTCGCAACCGAGCGATGTCGGACGAGTGTCGAGCCTCGAATCGGACAGCCCACCGGCCAGCCCTCGTGCTACCGAGGTGAGCCACAGATGAGTGTCGTCGAGAACGCCGCTGCGGCGGACGATGTCCAGTTCGATCAACTACCGGAGTTCGATTTGGAGTGTATGTACGACGATTGGGACGAGCCAACGGAAGTGACGATCTTTTCGACCGCGGACGGAGACAGTCTCTACACGGCCTGGCTCACAGCCAATCGGGACTACGCCGTCTCACTCGCCGACGTACGGTGAACGGTTCGCGGTTGCTTCTCCGACTCGAAAAGTGATAAGTACTCACCAGCCAAACGGAGGCGCATGTGGGGTTCCCGGCGGAACCGGAACGACGCGCAGGTCACCTGCATCGCCTGTGGTGACTCGGTCGCCCGGAGCGACGCACGCGAGTACGACAAACACGGCGACCGCTGGAGCCGTGAGGACAAGGAGTTCGAGTTCTTCTGCAAACACTGTTACCGGGACCTCTGTCACCAGCCACGCAAAGGGCTGGAGTCGCTGCTCGTCGAGAGCCACGCGGGTGACTGCAACCGCGAGGAGTTTATCGCGAGTTTCTACGAACTGCTGGCAGACCACGGTGACTCCCCCGAAGGACGGGAGTCGTAGCGTCGGGCGCCGACACCACTAACTATCGGGTCCACTTACCGAACTGCATGAGCGACCAAGCAGAGGCCGGGACTGCGGCTGGTCAGGGCCCCGTCGACATCGACGAGGAACTCGCCCGCCACCTCGCCAACAAGCGCGAGGACCTATTCGAGAAGTTCGATATCCGGGACGACTTCCCGCCGGCCGTCCGCCAGGAGGCCGAGGACCTGACCGACGACGTACAGAGCGAGGTCGAGGCGGAACTCGACGACCGCCAGGACCTCCGCGAGATGACAACCTGGACGACCGACCCCGTCGACGCCCAGGACTTCGACGACGCCATCTCCATCGACGTGCGCGACGACGAGATCGTCCTCTGGGTCCACATCGCCGACGTGACCCACTACGTCAACCCCGACACAGAAATGTGGTCGGAGGCGCTCAAACGAGCGAACACCGTCTACCTCCCGGCCTACACCATCCACATGCTCCCGCCGGTGCTGGCCGAGACCGTCTGTTCACTGGTAGCACACGAGGACCGCCTGGCCCACACCGTCGAGATGCACCTCGACCCCGACACGCTGTCCTACGAGACCATCGACATCTACAAGTCCGTCATCCGCAGTGACGCTCGGCTCACGTACGCCCAGGCCGAGTCCCTGCTGGACGACCCCGAGAGCGCCGACGACCTGCTCGAGGACCCCGAAGTCGACCTAGCGGCCAAGTGTGAGCAGGTCTGGAACCTCGCCGACCAGCTCCACGAACAGCGCAAAGAGGACGGCTCGCTCGTCCTCAACCCGCGCCGGGACCGGGCCCACACCATCATCGAGGAGTGTATGCTCAAGGCAAACAAGGCCGTCACGCACACTCTCCAGTGGGACCGGGGCCTGGAAGCGATGTTCCGCGTCCACCCCCAGCCCACGCCCGACCAGTGGAACGAGGCCCTCCAGGAGATTCAGGAACTAAACGGGGTCTCCGTGTCGGCCAGCCACGAGGACCCGCGGAAAGCCGTCAACGAAACCCTGGAAGCGGCCCCCGAACGCCAGCTCAACCAGATTCAGCGGGCCGTAATGAAAGTCATGCCCCGCGCGAAGTACATGAGCGACCCCTTCGGCGGCCACCACGCCCTGAATTTCGAGATCTACGGCCACTTCACCAGCCCGATCCGCCGACTCTCGGACCTGGTGAACCACTGGATCGTCTACACCGACGAGGTGGTGGCGGACCTCGGAGACCTCTGTTCGCACGCCTCCGACAAGCAGAAAGACGCGGAACAGTGCGAACGCGAGTACCGCCAGTTCCTCGAAGAGGTCGGGCTCGACCCCGCCGCGGTCAACAACCGTGGACTGGAAGTCGTCGACGAGGACGCCTGACCGAACCGCCCGGCCGCTAGTGCGACCACGACTGCGAGCGACAGAACAGGCTGACGGCGGCCCGGCTCGACGCCCGTCACGTCGACCGCGAACCCCGACGGCCCCTTCCGAGCCACACCGAGCGAGAACGAACGGACCGTCCGCCGGTCCTGAAAGATAAATTGTACATAATCTGATGCGAGCAGTCACACGCCGGTGCCATCAAGAACGTGAACCGCGAACTGGCCGACCGGGCGGAGATCGGTGCCGACGACCACGTCCTGGACTGTGGCTGTGGCGTCGGTGGGAGCAGCGTCTGGCTGGCAGCCGAGCGGGACCCAACGGTCACGGGCGTCGACCTCGTCCCGTTACAGCTCCAGGAGGCACGTGAGTTGGCCGCCGAGCGCGGCGTCGCCGACCGCGCCGCGTTCGCACGGGGGGACTTCACCGACCTGCCGCTGCCAGCCGACTCGGTCGACGTGGTCTGGGGGCATCGAGGCGGTTCACTGGGCCAGTCGGCTTCTCCGGTCGTTGGGCCGCGTCGCGAGCGCGGACGGCCTGCGTAACGAAACCCAGGCGGACAACCGGCGCGCTACCAGCACGAGACGCTCGCCGACGGGTTGTGACAGTACGGCATCGTCTCGGCAAAGCGATAGAACCGCTCAGACGTTGTCGGGAGCTTCTGCGTCGTCCTCGACGGAGCGTTTCATCGAGTCACGCCGGCTCTTCGCGTCCCGTCCGGTACACTCCTCCAAGAAGTCGTTTTTTGCGTCGACAGCGTCGGCTGCGGCGTCGGCTTTCCCTTCCGCGATGACGTCCTCGGCGGGCCGTTCCACGAAGTCGACGCCTAGCTTGTCTTTTTTCCCGTCGTACGCCACGGTTCCGGCGGTGATACGGTCGAAAACCGGGTTCTCCGGGTCGCCGACGACGTACAGGTCGCTCCCCTTGTACTCCTTGATCTCCGACACCTCACCGAAAAAGTCCTCAATCTTCGCCTTCATGTCCGGTACTCGTTCTTCGAGGTGTTCGCCCCGGCGCATCTTGTACTCCCGCATGGAGAGACGTTTGGATAGGGTTCGGTTTACTCTTTTCGCGTCGCGTCTTCGGTCCGATGTTCGAGGGTCCCCCGACGACAGGATGGACAGAAGTCGCCAGCCCGCAGCGACGACTCCTCGACCAACGTCGTGAACTCACACTCCGTACAGTAGAACTCACCCTCCGGAACGGTGACCGCCGCGGTCCCCGCCTGCTCCGCGTCGCCGTCGATCCGCTGTGTCAGGCTGTCGCCCGGTTCCCACTCCGAACTGTCGCCCTCGTCCTCCTCGGGCCAGTCGACTTCCGGCGCCGTTCCGGACTTCTCCTCGTAGCTGTACTCGTCGGGCCACTCGTCGCCATCGAGTTTCCCTGCTGGCACCGTCTCGCTCCCGTCGGCCGTCTCCGTGGCGGCCCGTTCGATCGCCTCCGGGTCGGGCTCGGACCGATCTTCGGGCGTGGTCTCGTCCGCCGGCCACGCCCCGGGCTCGCGCTCCGGTTCCCCGTCGTCGAGGATGACTGCGCCGTCGTCCTCGGCCGTCTCCGGGTCGTCGACGCTCGTCTCGCCCACGGTAGCGACGTCCGGTGCCGGTTCCGAGCCGTCGGACCCCTCGTCGGCCGCCGTCTCGGGGCCGTCGCTGCTGGCGTCGAGCAGTTCCACGTCGTCCTCGGCCGCGCTCACGTTCGGACTGGATGCCGGCCCACTACCGGTGTCTGCACCGGCCGTCTCCGCGGTGTCCGGTTCCGGCGCCGACTCGGACACAGCGTCGTCCGATGCCGCCAGCGAGGTCACCTCCTTGTTCTCGGAGATGACCCGGCGCTCGCCACACCGGCCGCAGGCTTCGACCTCCTTCACCGTGATGACGACCTCGCTACCCTGTTCCTCGCGCTCCTCCTCCACTTCCGTCCCACTGAACTTGTGCCCGAGTAACGAACACTTGATACTCATTGACAGGATACTGGTCGCCCGCCGATATTAAGCCTACTGCCTGGGAGTCTGACGCCTGTCACGCTAGCGAATCTCGGTCTCGCCGACTTGGTCGGTGGGTGGTGCCCCGCTCGCGCGTCTGTGCCGGGTCTCGAAGTCTTAAGACCCACCCGGACAAACGGTGCTATATGCGAGCCAAGCGGGAGTACCGCGACCGTGACGAAACCCAGGTCGCAGTACTCGACGCCCTCGCGGACCGCCGCGACGACGGGATGACGGTGTTCGAAATCCGGTCTCGGGTGGACGCGGACATCGACGAACTGGAGACGGCCCTCTCGGACCTCAAGACCGACGGCCTGATCGAGGCCACCGAAGACGACCAACGCACTGTCATCCTCCCGGAGGACCACGCCATCGGGCAGTACGACCCCGACGAGGAATCCTCCGTGCTTGACCGGATCCGCTCCTGGTTCGGGCGCTGACGAACCCGGCAATTTAACGCCACCGGGTGTCCATTATCTCACAATGACTGTTCTCGAGGCCGTTCACGAGGACCATGGTGCGCTGTTCAAGGCTCACGGGGGTCGTCGCGTCGTCGATCATTACGGTCGCCCCGAGCGCACTCACACTGCCGTCCGCCGCGTGGTCGGATTCTGTGAGTTCGGGCACGGCGTCGTCACCGTCACTGGCGACGACCGCGTCGAATTCGTCGACAACGCCGTCTCCAACCGCATTCCCACGACCGACGGGCAGGGTGCCTACGCCCTCCTGCTGGACCCCCAGGGTAAAATCACGACCGACATGTACGTGTTCAACGCCAGCGAGCGCCTACTCGTGTTCACGCCACCGGCTCGCGCCGCTCCTATCGCCGAGGACTGGGCCGGGAAGACCTTCATCCAAGACGTCGAGATCGATGTCGCGACCGACGAGTTCGCCACCTTCGGCGTCCACGGCCCCAAAGCCACCGAGAAGATCGCGAGCGTTCTCACCGGCGCGGCCTCACCTGGTGCCCACCTCTCGTTCGTCCGTGGGTCGATGGGCGACTACGGCGTCACCGTCATCCGCGACGACGGCCTCGCAGGCGAGGAGGGATACACCGTTGTCTGCACAACCGACGCCGCCCGCGACGTGTTTGATACCCTGGAGAACCGCGGCACGAATGCCGCCCCATTTGGCTACCGCACCTGGGAGTCGCTCACGCTGGAGGCCGGGACGCCGCTTTTCGAGACCGAACTTGACGGCGAGGTCCCCAACGTCGTCGGCGTCCGCAACGCTCTGGACTTCGAGAAAGGCTGTTACGTCGGCCAGGAAGTCGTCTCCCGCGTCGAGAACCGCGGCCGACCGAGCCGTCGGCTCGTCGGTCTGACCGTCGACGCCGTCCCCGCGGCCGGTGCGGCGGTTTTCTCCGGCGATAGCGCGGTTGGCGAAGTCACCCGCGCCGTCGACAGCCCAACCCGCCAGGAACCCATCGCCCTTGCGCTGGTCGACTACGACACGAGCGGCGACCTCACCGTCCGAATCGATGGAGAGGAGCGGGACGCCTCGGCGGTCGAGTTGCCGTTCGTAGAGGGGTCCGACGAATCCGCCCGTCGTCCGGCATACCCCGACGCCGAACCCTGACCGCTCCTACCCGAACAGCTTTCTGAGCTGCTCGGTCGAAAAGAGCGTGGTCGGCCGGTCCATGTGGACGGCAATCTCGCCCGAGAGTGCCCGTATTCCCGCACGCTGGACCGGCTCTGGCATCGAGTAGCCGGTCCGAACGAGCTTCCCGAGGCGGATCTCCGTGCGTAAGTCCGCCCGCCAGGCGTCCTCGTAGTCCCCGAGCGTTCCCGGGTCGGTGGGGTCGACCTCCCGGGCGGCGTGGTCGGCGGCCGTCATCCCGTAGAGAATACCGCCGCCGGTGAACGGCTTGGTCTGTGCGGCCGCATCGCCCAGTAAGAAACTCCGACGGCCCGTCACCCTGGGTGGCGGACCGATGGGGATGAGTCCGGAACACCGCCGGTCTGTGTCGACGTCGTACGCGTCGGTGAACTCCTCGAAGCGCGCTCGCACGTCGTCGCCAGGTGGCACGGCCAGCCCGTACTCAACCCCGGCCTCGCCGCGGGGGATCTGCCAGGCGAAAAAGTCGGGGACCGTGAGGTGGACGTCGACGAAATCGTCGTGGTCGGGCTCGTCCGTGAATCCGAGGACACCGTGGAGCAACTCCTCGGGTTCGGGGAGGGCCAGTTCCGAGCGCACGCGGGACTTCGGGCCGTCCGCGCCCGCCACCATGCGCGCCTCGTAGCTGTCGGTTCCGTCCGGTCCGCGTGCCCGAATCCGCACGGCGTTTCGGCCCTCGGTCACGTTGACGACCGTGTGCTCTTCCCGGAGGTCGGCGCCGGCCTCCCGCGCGGCAGCGGCTAGCGTCCGGTCCAGCCCGACCCGGTCGATGACGTTCGAGATGACTTCGTCCTTGTAGAAGGGGTGAGCCTCGCTGTCGGGGCCGCCCGTGTGAAAGCGTGCGCCGTACACCTCGTTCTGGAGGAGGTCCTCCCGGGCACCCGGCGGGGTGTACGCCCAGACGTCCGTGCTGACGTGGCCGGAACAGGCCAGCGGCTCGCCGACCCGTCCCTGCTCGAAGACGAGCACGTCGGCGCCGTCCGCAGCAGCCTGGCGCGCGAACCGCGAACCGGCTGGCCCGGCCCCCACTACCACGAAATCGTACATATCTACGCTCTGTCCCCGGACGCTCATATACCTTCTCGGTCGTCTCCGAACGTTTATATTCCGAAACGGAGCCACCCGTCTCCGTGCGCTGACTCTCGCCGTGGCACGGACTGCCGTCGTGCGACCGACCGTGTCACGACCCGCAGCGGTCGCCTGTTTGCCACCTACCGTCGGTAGCTGCCGTACCGACGTTGCCGAACGCAAAGCGGGTCCCGCATTCGTACTCGCGGTCCAGCTCGACGGTCCAGCCGTGAGATTCAGCCATCGTCCGGACGATGGAGAGCCCGAGGCCGGTGCCGTCGCCGCTGGTGGTGTAGCCGTGCTCGAAGACGTCGTCTACGTGTTCTCTGGGGACACCGGGACCGTCGTCTGCGACGTAGAACCCGTCGGGCGTCGACCCTGCCTCCACAGTCACGTCGACAGAGCCGTGTTCGACAGCGTTGCGGAAGCAGTTCTCGAAGATGGTCAGGAGCTTGCTCCGGTCGGCGCGGAACTGACGGTCGTCGGCGACGGTCAGCGTGGCGTCGCTGGTGTCGACGTTCGCCTGTGCGTCGCGGGTCGCGGTCTTGAGGCTGACGGTCTCGGTCGTCTCGACGGTCTTGCCCTCGCGGGCGATGGTAAGGATGTCGTCGATAATGTCCTGCATCCGGTCGGTGGCGGACTCGACGCTCCCGATTTCGTCTTTCAGTTGCTCCCGCACTGCGGCGTCGACATCGAGGTCGTCGATGCGGGCCTCGACCAGTTCGAGGCGGCCCGTCGTCACGTTGATGCGGTTCCGAAGGTCGTGGGAAATCGTGGAGGCCACCTGATCGAGACGCTTGTTCTGCTTCTCGAGTTGCCAGCGGGACCGTTCGGGTTCGGTAATGTCTCGCAGGAGGACCGAGCACCAGCCGGTCCGCTCGTCGCTGCTCTTCGAGACGGCGGACACCGTAACCGAGTAATAGCGGTCCTGCCCGTCGTAGGTCAGCGAGAGTTGCTGGGTCGTGCCCTCGCCGTCGGGTGGGATGACAACGGCCCCGGACAGCGTCGGACAGACCCGCTGGAACGCCGCCGGCACCTCGCTGGCGATTCCAGGCCAGACGTGCGTGGTCGCCTCGTTGAAATCGACGACGCGCTGCCGGTCGTCGACGACGAGGACCGGGTCTCTGAGATTCTCGATGACAGTGTTGCGTGCCACCGGTTTCACATCGAGTGAACCGCCTCGGGGTCAAGTGGATCGAGACGCGAAGCGTCTCGTCATCACGGAAATCAAAGATTTCCGTTCGACGCCGAGGTACTCGCCCTACTCCGCCTGTAGAACGGCAACAGCCCGAACACCGCGTGACTGAACCGAACCGGGAACACGGACGTGTACTGACTCAGCGAATCAAGCGTCATGATCGACAGCGCGCCGACGACGAACGCCCCGACAGTCAGGATCGCACTGAGCGCTGCGACTATCCACCCGAACCGCCTGAACAGCCGATCGACGGGGAGTAAAAAAGAACACAGACAGTGCCCAGAGCAGTCCGGTCCCGAGCATAAACAGGAACCACTGCGCCCCGTCGCGGTCCCACTGCCGCGTGTACGCCCAGTAACCGACGACGGCCTGGGTCACCGCCGTCACTACCAGCAAACCGAGCTAAACCCACCACAGTCCAACCCAGGTCTCGGACATTGCCGGCTCTTAGGAACTGGGACGCTTCAAACGTGCCTCCGATTTTCAGACCCGAGAGACGGCCGCTCGCGTGTTCGGAGACGCGCCGTTCAGCCGCGTTCTGCTCGCGGGTCGGTCCTCCCCGCTCGCGTGTTCGGAGACGCGCCGTTCAGCCGCGTCTCCTAGTCGTCCCCAGTCCCAGTCGCTTCCGCGTCGCCGTCCGCGGCCACCGGCTCCCGGTCGCTGCGGGGCCCCTCCAGTTCCACCGCGGGCAACAGGTCGCGCAGGTACCGCCCGGTGTGGGACGCTTCGGTGCGGGCGACCTGTTCGGGTGTGCCGGTCGCGACGACTTCTCCACCCTTCTCGCCGCCCTCGGGCCCGAGATCGACGATGTGGTCGGCGTTTTTTACGAGGTCGAGTTCGTGTTCGATTACGACCACCGTGTTGCCGTCGTCGGTCAACCTGTGGAGCACGTCTATCAACCGCCGCTCGTCCTCGGGATGGAGCCCGGTCGTGGGCTCGTCCAGCAGGTACAGCGTCTCGCCGCTGTCTTTTTTGCCCAGTTCCTCCGCGAGTTTCACCCGCTGGGCCTCCCCGCCCGACAGCGTCGTCGAGGGCTGGCCCAGTCGCATGTAGCCGAGGCCCACGTCCTTCAGGAGCTTCAGCCGCCGACGAATCTGGCGGTGACTCTCGAAGAACTCGAACGCCTCTGCGACGCTCATCGAAAGGACGTCCGCGATAGTCTCGCCCTTGTAGGTCACGTCGAGCGTCTCGTCGTTGTAGCGCGCGCCGCCACACTCCTCGCAGGGCACCTGCACGTCCGAGAGAAAGTTCATGTCGATTTTGACGGTCCCCTGACCGCCACACTCCTCACACCGGCCGCCCTTGACGTTGAATGAGAACCGCCCCTTCTCGTAGCCGCGCTGTTTGGCCAGTTTGGTGTCGGCGAACAGGTTCCGGATGTGATCGAAGACGTTGGTGTACGTGGCCGGGTTCGAGCGCGGAGTGCGGCCGATCGGCGACTGGTCAATCAGCCGGACGGTCTCGACTCTGTCCAGTCCCTCGATGTCGTCGTGGTCACCTGGGTCGACCGACGTGTTGTCGTTCATTCGCCGGGCCAACCCCTTGTAGAGGACGTCGTGCATCAGTGTGGACTTGCCTGACCCGGAGACGCCCGTGATCGCGGTGAACGAACCGAGTGGCAGGTCCACGTCCACGTCGTCGAGGTTGTGCTGGCGCGCGCCGCGAATCGTAACGTGGCCGTCGGGGTCGCGTCGGTCCGCGGGCACGTCGATGAATCGGTCGCCCGCGAGGTAGTCGCCAGTGATCGATTCCTCGGCGGCTTTGAGTTCGTCGATGGAACCGTTGACAACGACCTCGCCGCCCCGCTTGCCCGGGCCAGGCCCCATGTCGACGATCTGGTCGGCCCGCCGCATCGTCTCTGTGTCGTGTTCGACGACGAGCAGTGTGTTGCCCAGGTCCCGCAGTTCTTCGAGCGTGTTCAGCAGGCGGTCGTTGTCCCGCTGGTGGAGGCCGATAGACGGCTCGTCCAGCACGTACAGCACACCGACGAGGCCGGACCCAATCTGGGTCGCCAGTCGGATTCGCTGGCTCTCCCCGCCCGACAGCGTCGAGGCCTCCCGGTCCAGGGTCAGATACTCCAGTCCGACCTCACACATGAATCCGAGGCGGGCGCGGATCTCCTTGAGAATCTCCGCAGCGATCTTCGTGTCCCGTTCGTCCAACCCGTCCTCCATCCCCTCGAAATGCTCGAGGGCGTCACCGATGGACATACGATTGACCTCGGTGATGGACGTTCCGCCGGCGGGTCCCTCCGACGACGCGCCGCCCGTCTCGCTCGCAGAACTGCCGTCCACGAGGACGGCCCGCGATTCGGCCTTGAGCCGGGTTCCATCGCAGGCCGGACAGGTGGTGACGGCCATGTACTCCTCGATGTGTTCACGAGCGCGGTCGCTGTCTGTCTCGACGTGGCGACGTTCCAGATTGTTGATAACACCCTCGAACCGCTCGGTCTTCTCTCGAGTCCCGTTTTTCGTCGTCCACTCGAAGTGCACGAGTCTATCGGTCCCGTAGAGGAACTGTCGCCGGATTTCCGGCTCCAGCTCCTCGAAGGGCGTATCGAGGTCGATGCCGAAGTGTTCGGCAACGTTGTCGAGCTGTCGAGAGTAGTAGGTCCGGTTGTAGCTCCAGGGCTCGAAGACGTGCTTGAGCGGCTTCGACGGGTCTTGGATCACCAGGTCCTCGCTGACCTCCTTGGTCGACCCGATTCCCTCACACTCCGGGCAGGCTCCGTGGGGTGAGTTGAACGAGAACGAACGGGTCTCGATTTCGGAGATGTCGATGCCGCAGTGGGTACACGCGAGGTCCTCGGAGAACTCGACGACGAGGCGGTCGGTGGCGCCCTCGTCGTCCGCGTCTGCGAGGTCCCCCGTCGAGCGAGCGCTCGCACCGCCGAGCTCGGCGTCCGCTGGCGGGTCCGGCAGGATCACCTTGAGAACACCCGCACCCTCGTCGAGAGCGGTTTCGACCGAGTCGGTGATCCGTGACCGGGCCTCGTCGCTAATCTTCACACGGTCGACCACCACGTCGACGGTGTGGTCGTAGTTTTCGTCCAGACCGGGTCTGTCCATCGTCAGGTCGTAGGACTCGCCGTCGACCTCGACCCGGGCGTACCCCTCGGCGACGAGGTCGTCGAACAGGTCCTCGAAAGCGCCTTTCTGGTCGCGAACGACGGGCGCGGCGATCTTCGCGCGGTTGCCCGCCGGGAGTTCCAGAATCCGGGAGACCATGTTCTGGGCACTCTGCTCGCCGACTTCCCGGCCACACTCGGGGCAGTGTGGCGTGCCGACGCGGGCGTAGAGGAGACGCAGATAATCGTGGAGTTCGGTGACGGTCCCTACTGTCGACCGCGGGTTGTTGGCGGCGTTTTTCTGGTCGATGCTGATCGCAGGCGAGAGCCCCTCGACGTTTTCGACCTGTGGCTTGTCCATCTGGCCCAGGAAGTTGCGGGCGTACGCGCTGAGTGACTCGATATATCGCCGCTGCCCCTCGGCGTAAATAGTCTCGAACGCGAGTGAGGACTTTCCTGACCCCGACAGTCCCGTCACGACCGTCAACTCCTCTCGCGGGACCGTCACGTCGACGTCCTTGAGGTTGTGTTCCTCGGCCCCGCGGACCTCGATGTGCTCTCTGGTCATCTGTACCAACCCTGGGTCTGATTCAGTGAAACCCTGTCGGTTCCCACCAGTGACTCCCGGGCCACCCAATACGACGGCTCGTTACCTAAAATTTAGGCGCTAATGCCTCGTCCTCAAGGAGCAACGCAGGGAGCGAAGCGACCGAGTAGCGCAGTAGGGCGGGGATACAGCGTCCCCAGAAATCGGTGATTTCTGGTGTGCGAACGAATCGCGGAGCGATTCGTCCACGCCGTCATCGTCTCACATACACTCCGCAACGACCGGCCCACAGGCCAACCGGCACGTTTGTCAGTCCTGACAAAGTATATACATCGTACATGGAACAGTTCACAATCAACGGCCACGAAGTTGTGGACGGCGACGTGAAAGCCACCGGCAACGGCGCTCACGTCTACGTCCCGAAACGCTGGCGTGATGCGGACGTGAAAGTCGTCCGTACTTCTGACCCCGACGACGAATAAATGAACTACAATTACAGGTATCGGCTAAATCCGTCTGACAACCTCCGCGAGCGATTAGCGTGGACTGTCGATACCTGTAGGCAGGCCTACAACCATTTCCTCCACCGCCTCAACCGCCACGACGACACTTTATCGTACTCCGAGCAGAAGCGCCTGCCGGACCTGAAAGACTGGTGGACTGACCTGCGAGACGTTCACTCGAAGGTGTTGCAGAAAGTCGTCCAGCGGTTGTACGACAACCTCTCGACACTCAAAGGCCGGAAGCAGAACGGCTACAGCGTCGGGGAGTTGAAGTGGAAAGCACCGGGAGAGTACCAATCGTTCACCTACAGTCAGTCCGGTTTCAAACTCAAAAACACGAGTGGTCGGACTCGACTCTGGCTCTCGAAGATTGGTGACATTCCCATCACGTTCCACCGCGACCTGCCCGACGACGCCACCATCAAGACCGTCACGGTCAAACGCGAACCCACTGGCAACTGGTACGCCATCCTCGGCGTCGAAACGCCCAACGACCCACCCGAGAAGCCCGACGAAGTGACTGACGCAGTTGGTATCGACGTTGGTATCCTGAAATACGTCCACGATAGCGACGGGACCGCTGTCGAGTCGCCGGACTTCTCCGACGAACGCGAGCGGTTGGAACGCGCTCAACGTAATCTCTCGCGGAAGGAACACGGCTCGAACAACTGGGAGGAACAACGCAAGACGGTCGCTCGACGCCACGCCGACCTGAAGCGCAAGCGACGTGACTTCCTGCACAAACTTTCGGCGTACTACGCCCGTGAGTACGACCTTGTGGCAATCGAGGACTTGGACGCGAAGGGACTGGTCGAACTTCCGGGCAACTCTCGGAACCGCGCCGGGGCCTCATGGGGGACGTTCCTGCGAATGCTCGAATACAAGTGCGAGCGGGAAGGCACGCACTTCGTCGCGGTCGAGCCGGCAGGAACGACTAAAGAGTGTGTGGCGTGCGGTGTCGAGACAGACAAACCGCTGTGGGTCCGCGAACACTCGTGCCCGTCGTGTGGGTTCACCGCCGACCGGGACTGGAACGCGGCATGGAACATTCTTTCTCGCGCTCTCGAACAGGTAGGGACGGGCTGTCCCGAATCAACGCCTGTGGAGACTGCGCTCCCTACGGACACCGATTCGGTGTCTGCAAAGCGCGTCGTGGAAGCAGGAAGCCCCACCCTCAAGAAGCGAACCGCGTCAGCGGTGAGCGAGTAGGGTGGGGAGGAAGTCACCACACCGCCTGACAGCCAACTGTGGCGACCCCGAACGAGTACGACGGCGAGGGGGCGGCTGCTTCCCCGCGAGCACGAGGCCACTATCGACGGCGCGACCGACGTTCCGAGAGCACACATCGTCGCCGCCACGATTGTCATCGACGTGGTCCAGGGAAACCGACTCTCCAACCCCATTATCACTCGTAGAAATCAGAACCTGCCGGCAGCACCTCTCTCCCACGAAGTATCATCGGTGAAAACTCACTCTCGACTCACGTATCACCGCTTTCCGTGCGCGAACGGTGGCCCTGATTTATAATGCCAGCTATCATCTCTCGGCCACAATGCCAGCCACAGTCTACGCAGTTGCCGGCGGCAAAGGCGGTGTCGGCAAGACGACCACGGCGGCGAACCTCGCGGCGACGTTGCGAGCGACGGGTCGAGAGGTCGTCCTCGTGGACGCCGACCTGGCGATGTCGAACCTCCAGGGTATCGTCGGCATCGACCACGATCCGACGATTCACGACGTCCTCGCCGGGAACGCCGATCTCGAAGACGCCGTCGTTGGCGAGTCGTCCGACGCCCTCGACGCAGCCGGTCGACTCGACGTCCTGCCGGGAGCCAGCGAACTCGACGCCTTCGCCGCCGCGGACCCCAGCGCGATCACGGAGGTCGTCGACGTCCTCGCTGACCGGTACGATGCCATCGTCCTCGACACCGCCAGCGGTGTCTCCCGGGAGAGTGCCATCCCGATCGAGGCGGCCGACGAGACCATCGTGATGACGACACCCGACCAGGCCGCCGTGTTCGACGCGAAAAAAACCGCGGAGTTCGCCCGCGGCCTCGACTGCTCCGTCGCCGGCATCGTCGTCTCCCGGACCTGTCAGGGGCTGTCCGACGAGGAAATCGTCGAGACCGTCGGTGCCGATCACCTCGCTACGGTCCCCGACTTGGACATGCCCGGTGTCGACCCGCTGCTGCCCTACCGTACCCTGGTCGTCCGGTTGCTCATCGGGCACGACGTGGCGACCGACCCCTCCGCGGTGCTCGATATCGAGCCCGGACAGACCCCTCGGATCACCAAGACGCTCAAACCGACGCCCGAGACGTCGGCTGCGAGCGTCGAGGTGAGCGCACCAGTGTCGTCCGGTGGGAGTCGGGACGAGGCGGCGGGGACGACGGCTACCGACGGGAACGGCGGGACGGTCGCCGCCGAGGAACTGACTGACGAGACCGAGGACGAAGAGAAGGGAAGCCGCTTGGGCCGGTTCGTCGACGCGCTCGGTCGGTGACCGCGCCTACGTCCTGTGGACCACGCTGATTGCCACCTGTCCAGACAGACTCCCGCAGACACCACACAGCAGGCCGTAGCCGAGAACGTACAGCATCGTGCCTGCGCGGGACGGTTGGTAGAGGACATTGTCGACGTTCAGGGTGAACACAAAGGTACCGGCCAGTGCGATCAGCACGTACCCAGTTCCCATGGCTGCCCCGGTCGCCACCGCGGCCGTCGTGCTCCGCCGCACGGGGACCCGAACGAAGGTGAACAGGGCGCTCGCGACGGTGAGCACGACCGCCGGGAGGAACCGGTAGAGCAGTGGGTCCCCGACCAGCGGCAGATAGTCCATCGTCATCGGAACGCTGTCCGGTAGCGCTGTCGTCACGCCGGTCACGACGACGTTGTGTGCGTTGTAAAACAGGAACCCGACCCGGATCGGCAGGTCTCCCTCTGGCAGTGACAGGGGTGCAGCGACGACCGTCGCGAACAGTCCAACGTACCCGAGTAGAAACGCCCCGAAACCGGCACTGAACGCGGGAAACCAGGGGAACGTCTCGAGCCAGAACTCCACTCGCACGTCTAGTGGCAGTTCCTCCCGCTCGACGCCAGCCTCTCCGACCGGTGCCGTGACTCGCTCTTCGTCCGTGGCTCTCGGTTCTCTGACTGTCACATTGTCTCACATACTCGTAGTCGGAAAAAAACGTTCCGGCGTCACACCTGTTCGGGTAACCACCCACCCGACACCTCGATGTTCGCGCCGCTGAGGTAGTCACTGTCCGGATCGAGGAACAGGAGCGTAGGCCGAATCAGGTCCGAGAAGGCGGCCGGCCGGCCCCGAGGGAGGTCGTCGGGGAACTCCTCCGAGTTCTCGACGACGTACGGCGAGACCGCGTTGACAGTGATTCCGTCGTCGACGGTGTCTCCGGCCAACATCCGCGTGAACATCGCAACGCCCGTCTTCGCGACGAAGTACGGGAAGTTTTTCGGGCTGACCAGTGCTCGGTCGGCACCCGCGTACCCAATGTTGACGATCCGTCCGTGCCCGGCCGCCCGCATTCCCGGAAGCGCCCGTTTCGAGCAGAGGTAGGTCCCGTCGAGATTCGTCTCCAGCACGGCCTTCCACGTCGCGAACGACATCTCTTCCCAGTGGACCGGCGCGAACGCGCCCACGTTGTTCACAAGCACGTCTACCGTTCCGAGGTCCGCCTCGACTGTCGAAAAAAGCGCGTCCACCTCGTCGGGGTCCGTCACATCGGCCTCGACGGATACCGCGTCGACGCCCGCCTCGCGGGCGCGCTCGACCACCTCGGTCGCGGCCGCGTCGCTCGTCCGGTAGTGAACGGCCACGTCGGCACCGCAGGCCGCGATGGAGAGCAGAAGCTCCCGGCCGACGCCTCTCGCACTCCCTGTCACCAGGGCCGTCTGCCCCGAGAGGTCGGGTGTGTGCATACCCCTGCTAGTGACGCCGGGCGCTTAATCCGCCCGGCCTCGATCAGTCCTCGGCAGTCGAGTCCGTGTCGGCGGGCGGTTCCGTCGTCTCGTCTTCGGTGTCACCCGATTCGCCCGCGTCTGTCGGGTCCGCGCCGTCGTCGGTGGCCGAGTCGCCGTTCGCGCTGGCCGTCGCGCCGCCGTTTGCCGCGGCGTCGGCTTCCGAGACCGAGTCGGTGTCCAGTAGCGACTCAGTGACCGACGCGTCCCCGCTGGACGCGACCACGTCGGGGTTTGGCGTCCCGGTTGCGGGCTCCGGGCCGAGCGTCGGCGAGGGACCGCCGCCGCCCGTGGTCGCCGTCGCGCCGGCGTCGTAACCGACGAGGCGGTCCCACAGCACCAGCGCCGCCGGGAGAACGAAGATCGACGTGAGGAACGCGTAGACGATGCTCACGGCGGTCAGGATGCCGAACTGACCGATAGCGGGGAACAGCGCCAGGCCCAGCACGCCGATCCCGAAGACCGTGGTGAGCATGCTGCCGAGCAGCGCCCCGCCGGTGCCTCGGACCGTTCGGTCCAGCGCCGTCACGAGGTCGTACTCCCGGCGTTCGTCGGCAAAGCGGTGGGTCACGTGGACGGAGTAGTCGATTCCCAGTCCGATAGTGATCGCCAGCATCGTCGCCGTGATGGCGTTGAACGGGATTCCCGCGAACCGCATCGTCGCCGCGACCAGTGTGACCGTCGTGATGATCGGAACCACGTTCGCGATGCCAAGCGTCGCCCGGCCCTCGATGACGTAGTAGACCAGCAGCAGGAACAGCGTCGCGCCGAGTAAGGCGAGCGCCAGGCTCTCGATAGCCGAGGTGAAAATCACGTCCGAAACCGCCTGGAAGACGACCGTCTCGCCGGTCGCGACGGTGTGGAACCGGAAGCTGCCGGCCATCTCGCGGGCATCGGCGGTGATCTCGCTCTGTTCAGCACCGGACTCGACCGTGTAGACGACGCGACTGGCCCGACGGTCCTCGGTCATGTAGTCGAGCGCCTGCCCGCGGGCCGGCGAGGACAGCAACGCGTCGTAGACATCGCCGAGGTTCCGGTCGGGAACGCCGTTCCCGTCGACGTCGTTACGGGCGACCAGAGCGGCGAACGACTCGTTCTGCTCGGCGCGGTTCTGAATCACCGTGACGATGCTCGTCGAGTCGGCGCGGCGCTCGTCGTCCGTGATGACGGTGTCGGGCGGGTCCGAACTGGCCCGGTGGATGTCTTCCAGAGCCGTCGGCCTCTCTAACCGCCCCTCGACGTACATCGTCACCGAGTCCGACTGTGTGGAGTCGAACGTGTCTTCGAGGAAGTTCGTCGTCTCTGTGACGGTGTACTCGTTGGGCTTGAACGGTTCGGGTAACTCCATCACCCAGTCGGGGTTGTCCTCTGGCGGGAGGAAGTCCTCCTGTGCGAAGGAGGTGTTGACGCCGGTCGCGTAGTAGCCTGCACCGACGGTCCCGAGCAGGACGAGAACCAGGAAGATGGCGGGCGCGCGGTTGGCGACGACGACCCCGACGCGGAGAACGCTTCCCAGCGCGGAGTCTTCCGACCCCACCGGAGTCTGGCTGAACGTCGGGATCGGGATCCTGTCGCGCCTCCGGTCGAGCCACACCTTCGCCGCCGGGAGGAAGATTCCGAAGATCAGAAAGGTAAAGACGATTCCGATGCTCGCGACGACCCCGAAGTCCCGAATCGGCGGCAGGTCGCTGACGAGGTTGGCGGCGAAGCCGATGACGGTCGTTCCGGTGACGATGAAGAAGGCCACGAGCAACTGGTCGGTCGTGACCCGCATCGACTCCTCGATGGAGTAGTCTTGGACTCGCTCCTCGCGGTACCGGTTGATGGCGTGAATGCCGAAGTCGATCCCGACCGCCAGTAACAGCGGCGGCACGGCGATCAGCATCTGGCTGAACGGGATGCCGGCCAGGCCCATGAACCCGAAGGTCCAGACGATGCCCATCACCAGTGCGACCACGCCCAGCAGCAGGTCGAGCAGGTCCCGGTACGCGATGATCAGGAAAAACGTGATGAAGATCACCGCGGCCGGCACGACGATCAACAGCGAGTCGATAATAACGTTCGAGAACTCGCCGGCCAGCACGCCCGAGCCGAACACCTGAATGTTACCGCCAGTGGTCGAAACCGCGAAGATCGATTGCTCTTGGATCGGCGTCAGTGGGCTTGACCCGCCCTGTCCCGACCCCGACGACAGCCCCGCGGGCACCTCGTGGCTCACCGTGCCGATAGTGGCTGTCGCGGTCGCGGACCCGCGGTTGAAATCGTTACTCAGGAGGCTCGTAAACTGCGGGCTTCGCCCGGCCGCCTGCGCGACCGCGCGGTCGATTTCGCCGGCGGTCGCATCCTCGACGACATCGATTTGTGCCGAAAGCGTCGTCGCAGACGGGTCGAGCTGTGTGGCGACGATACGGGCCGCACTCGCCGTCGAGGTCACGCGCAGGGAGTCACGCTGTTCGAGACGGTCCTGTGCACGGAGCATCGCCAGCAGCGACTCCTTGTCGAGGACGTTCCGGTTTTGCTGAATCAGCGACGTGCTCCCCGTGTCGGCAGCGAACGACGGAGAGAACTTCTCGTTGACCTGGGTGAACGCCTCCTCGGCCGGGAGCCCGGTCGTGAACTGCGAGGTTCCGGCGGAGGTACTAACGCTGCCCAGCCCCACCGTGAACAGGGCAGTCACGACGAGGAAGACGACGATAATCCGGCCGGGCCGTTCGACGATAGTCTCGTCGACCCGGTCGATGACGCGCTGGTAGTCCATGTTAGCGGAAGCGCATGTAACCGCCGATGGCGACGACGACGACGACACCGACGCCGATCAGCGGGAGCGGGAAGCCACCGCCGCCGCTGCTCTCTTCGACGTCGATGGGGAGGCGGTAGCGGTCCGAGAGCAGCGTGTCGCCGTCCGCGTCGTCGTACTCGAAGTCAACCGACAGCGGGTACTGTTTGGGCAACGCGTCGCTGGCTCCGACGCTGAAACCGATCGTCGTCGACTCGCCGGGCCCGAGTTCGTCGATGTACGCCTCGGAGTCTGAGACGCTGATCGGGCTGTCTGCGAACATCTTCGCCGAGATAGCCGACAGTGTCTCGTTGGCCGTGTTGGTGACCTCGACACCGATGGTGGTCGAGCCGCCGTCCTCCACCGAACCGTTGACGATGCTGACGGCGAACGCGTCCGAGCCGGGTGCCACGTCCACCCGGGCCGGGAGGTCGTCGCTCGTGCGCGAGTCGCCCTCGGTGTCGCGGTAGTCGGCGACGAAGACGAACTGCTTGGGGCCGCTCGCCGCGGCGTCGTTGACCTCTATCTCCATGTCGAAGTCGGCCGCCTGCCCCGGTTCGAGCGTGCCGACGGAGTACTCCCGGTCGGTGGGGTTGAGATTCTGTAACTGGCCGGTGAGTCGGACGACCACGTCACGGGCCACCAAGTCACCGCCGTTCCGGACGGTGCCCGAAATGGTGCCGTCCTCGCCGACCCGGAGCGAGGGCTCGACGTTCGACAGCTCGAAATTCGTCTCCGGCAGCGGGGTCACGCCCAGCGAGCGGCTCTTGGACTGCCGGGTGACACCGTCGCTGTCGTCGTAGCTAGCGGTCACGCGGAAGGCGTAGCGCTGTTGTTCGGCGTTGTCCGACGCCGTGACGCGGTACTCGATGGTCTTTCGCTCGCCAGGCTCCCACTCACCGGCGTACCGGGTCCCGGAACTCGACTGACCGAACGTGAGGTCGCTGTTCAGCGACTCCAACTCGACACTCGCGTCGCTGGCCGTCTCGGTGCCCGTGTTCTCCATGATGACACCGACCGTCCCGGTCGATCCGATCTGCACGTCGGACTCGGTGTCGACGATCTCGAAACGAGCGCTGTCCTCGACCCGGAGCGTCACCTGGAACGTGTCCGTCTCGCTCTGTTCGTTGTAACTTCGCAGACCCGCGTCGGACTGGGTAATCTTCGAGTAGTACTCGTACTCGACTTCCGCCGTTAGGGTGTAAATCCCGGGCTCTGCGTTCTCGGCTACGCTGATGTCGAACGGCACCTGAGTCGAGGACTCGCCGGACAACTGTCCGACGGTCCGCTGGTTGGTTTCGATTGTCACCGGTGCCGACCCGGAGCGCAGGTCGACCGTCATTCCGCGGGCCTTGGTGACCTGTGACTCCAGCCCACTGGCGGACCCGTAGTCGACTTCGCCCTGGTTGTTGACCTGCAGATTCAGCGTTCTGTCCTCGCCCTGCGTGACACGGCTGTCGTCGAGAGACGCCGATAGCTCCGGGTTACCAGACACGACGAACCCGCCGAGCGCCGGCATCGGGACTAAAAACAATGCAACGACTGCAAGAGCTGCGAGTTGTGATCCTCTCATGCTTGATTGAACGTTCAGTCAGTACGCTTGTCTGATTGAATGTTTATTCAACACAAGTATCTTTTCATTCGTTTCCCGGCATCGGGAGCCGAAAAACTATTAATCGGTGATTGAATATTCAATCAACAATGCCGGAGCGGAGGGACCTGTTCGAGGCGAACCCGGACGACACACGCGAGGCCATTATGAAGGCCACGTACGACGCGCTTTCGAGGCACGGATACGCCGATCTGACGATCCAGCGCATCGGCGACGAGTTCGACAAGAGCAAGTCGCTGTTGTATCACCACTACGACAGCAAGGACGCGTTGCTGGTCGACTTCCTGAGTTTCATGCTCGAACGGATGGAAGGCACCATCCCGCTCGAGCAGGCCGACGCTGCGGACGAGCGCCTGCGCATCGGGTTCGACCACGTAATCTCCGAAATCATCGACGGCGACCGCCAGGATTTCAACCGCGCGATGACGGAGCTGCGCGCCCAGTCGGCGCACGACGACGCATTCTGCGAGCAGTTCTCGAAAAACGACCGGTACTTCGAACAGCGAGTCCGGGTCATCCTCGAAGCGGGCATCGACCAGGGTCTCTTCCACGACGTCGACACGGAGCAGGTCGCCTCGATGCTCGTCACGATAATCCAGGGCGCGACGTTTCAGGCGACGACCTCGACGGAACCGGACCTCGAAGCGGTTCGCGCGGAGCTCGATGCCTACATCGAGTCTCGTCTCCTCGTCGACGACGCCTGACCCGCCGTAATCGTGCGTCGTCGGTCACTCCTGGAACTCCCGTCCGGCGCGTTCTTTCCAACTCCGCTCCTGTGCCCGCTCCTCGGCGTGGCGCTGCCCGTCCGCAACCGCCTCGCGAGCCTCCGTTTCGAAGCCCTCGATCTCCGCGAGAAAGTCCTCCTGGAAGCTCTCCAGCACGTCGTACGACCAGCGGTCGTCGTCGATGACACCCTGTGGGAGGTACTGGTCTCGCACTGCGTCGGCCAGGTCGTCGTAGCCACACTCGCGCAACAGCGGCTCAGCCGCCGCGAGGTGGTCCATCGCGTGACCCGTGCTGTGGTGAAACTCCACCAGATGCCCGTGCGCCCGGTGGAGACACTCCAACCCGAGTTCGATTCTGTGTAACGCTGCCCGTTCGTCCTCGGTCAGGTCCGCCGGTGCCGTCGATCCGTCCGATGCCATGTCTCATGTTACCACATACCGCGTATTGAAACTATCGCGCCGAGCGGCTACCACAACCCATAGGTGTCGGTACCCCCAGATGCCGGCTATGCGCCGCCGTCAGTTCCTCGCGGCGACGGCCGGGGCTGCACTGGTCCCGACCGCCGCCGGTCGTCCCCGTTCACAGTCTTCCTCGTTCGAACCACTCGGGACACTCGACATCACGGGTCTCGCAGAGACCGTCCTCGGTGACGGCGGCACCACGGCCTTCGCCGCCGTCTCCGACGGGTTCGTGACCGTCGACGTCGCTGACCCGACCGCACCCGCACTGCTGACCGAGCGCCGTGACATCCTCACGGACCGCGACGGCGGGCCGCTGCGGGAGATCTGGGACGTGAAACTCGATGGCGACCGCCTCGCCGTCGTCGGCCCGGCAAACCCGCAGGCCAGCGCCCTCCAGGCCGTCGTCTTCTACGACGTGAGCGACCCTGCTGACCCCGAGCAGTTGGGTGTCCACGAGACGCCGTATCCAATCCACAACTGCGACCTCGAGGACGGTGTGGCCTACCTCACTGCCAACGGGGCCGCGAGCGTCGGCCTGGTGACGGTTTCGGCCGGCACAGCCCCCGAACGACTGGGTAGTTGGGCACTCACCGACCACGACCAGCGGTGGGCCGACGTGCGATACTCGCTCGCGAACCTCCACGACGTGTTCGTGCAGGACGGTCTGGCACACCTGGCCCACTGGGACGCTGGCACGTGGATCGTCGACGTCGAGGACCCGACCGACCCGTCGTTCGTCTCCCGGGTTCGCGGTCGTCCGGTCGAAGACCTCCGCGAGTTCGGACGCAGAGCCGCACGGCGCGACGGACTCCGGCAGCCAGGCAACGACCACTACGTCGCCGTCGACGACGCCGGTGACCTGCTCGGAATCGGGATTGAGGCGTGGAACGACCCCGGTCCCGGCGGGGTCGTCCTCTACGACGTCTCCGACACGACCCGTCCGAAGCGGCTTACCCGGATCGACCCGCCGCCAACCACGGACGCCAGCTACCGGAACGGCGTCTGGACGACCGCCCACAACTTCGAGTTCTCCGGGGACCGCCTGTACACTTCCTGGTATCAGGGTGGCGTGAAAGTTTTCGACGTGAGCGACCCCGCGAACCCCGCCGAGATCGCCGCCTGGCGCGACACCGACGACGCCTGTTTCTGGACCGCCCGACCGGCGGGTGAGTTCCTCGTCGCGGCCAGCGTCGACCAGCCACCCGGAATCGACGTCACCGAACGGCTGTACACCTTCCCCGATCCCGGATCGGGGCTGACCCCCGACGACGCCACCGAGACACCGACCGACGGCACGACCGCCGCCAGTGGCCCCGGGTTCGGCGTTCTCGCGGGCCTCGCCGGACTCGGACTGGGTGCGTGGCGCATGGCCCGAGGCCGGACGAAGTGAGGCCTCGGCCTTTTTTCCATGTTTCTGTACCGAGTGGTCGCCGGAGGCGATCCGAGGCGAAAACGGTGGGATTAGAGCGCGTTCTCGACAGCACTCGCCACGCTCCGGGCTCTCTCGGCTAACCTCCCGGACACGTCGCCGTCCTCGACGGCAGCGTCGAGTTCGTCGTCGTCGACGCGTTCGACCCGACCGTCGCCGTGTTTCACCACGTCAACGTGGAGGTCGACGTACCGGACGGTGTCGGGGAAGACCTCGACGGGAGTGCAGACGTTGACGTACGTCCCTTTCCGGCGGTCCTCGGCGTCCCGGTAGACCGTCGCGTACCACCACCGACCCTCCTTGAACTTCGTGACGGCTACGTCGCCGGCCTCGATTGGCTCGCCGATTGCGTCGAGCGTCCCTCCCGGCGAGAGCTCTCGCGAAACCGTGACAGTCCCGTCGGGGTCGTGCCCGGCCACGTCGCCCCGTCCGAGGCTGATGTACCGGCCGTCGGGCTTACCGTGGCCGATCTCGACCGAGTCACCCTCGCGTGGTCCGAACTGCCGAGTCACCACGCCGAACGGAAACGCCTCCTCGTCGTCGCCGGTTTCCAAGCCACAGACCGCCTCCGCGAAGTCGACGGCCGTGCTCGCGCGGTCGTCGCCAGCCTTGATGCGGTGGTGCCCGGCCATCGTCGGGACCACCTCGCGTCGGCGCTCGTCCAGCGCGAAGCGTGACTCGCGCCCGAACCACACCCACCGCGTCACCGTCCCGTCCCAACGCCGCCCCAGCGACCCCTCACCGGGGTCGGGCGCGCCATCGAGCGCGTCGTCCAGCGACGCGGCGCGCTCGTTCTGGGCCGTTAGAGCGTCGGCCAGTGCGTCGAACTCGGCGTCCTCGGAGCGCGGGCCCCACCGAACGCCCCAACCGTCCCGGGGGTCCGCCGAGACCAGGTCGACGATGTCGGCTGGCCCGCCGCCGCGAGTGGTCGACTCGCCCCGGACCAGTTCGGCCAGCGCACCCGTGAATCCGAGCTCCGTGGACAGCACCGGCCGGTTCGAGTCCCAGGGTGGTGCCGGCTCGCGCACCTGGACGCGAACCCGGTCGTCCGTCTCGACGCGACCGTCGGCGCGGTCGTACGGCAAGAACCCTTCCACTCCGTCGTCAAGGCGGACGACCGCACCGCTGCCCAGCGTCTCGGTTACCCGACCGTCGAACACCGCATCCCGTGGTGCCGGGTCGAGCCAGCACAGCGTGTCTCGCCCGACACCGGCGAGCATATCGGCCAGTGTTTCGACGACCTCCGGAGTGCCGGCGACGCCGACGCCCTGCCGGTCGCGCGTCGTCTCGACCCTGGCGTCGGCGTGGATCGTGGGAAACGACCCCTCGAAGCGGTTAGCGATCGCGTCGGACGCCTGCACCGTCGACAGGTCCGCGCGGTCCTCGATGGCCGCGGTCAGGGCCGTGCTGTAGATGCCGCGAACGCGGACGTTCATAGCGAGTCCGGGTCGGTCGTGAACCGCACCCGGTCGTGGACGGTCGGACCGAGGGTCAACTCCACGGTCTCCTCTGTGAGGACGCGGCCGCCCTCGACGTAGACACCCCAGCCGTCGAACTTGAGATACCCCCGGAGGTCGTCGGCGTGCGTGTAGAGGTCGACGTACGCCACGTCGTGCTTGGCTACGTCGCCGGCGCTGTGTGCGAGGTCCATGTCCGAGTGGACGGTGTCGAGCCCGTCGAAGAAGTCCTCGATAGCGTTGGCGTCTTCGGCCGTCGATTCGACGACGCGCTCCGAGGCCGTGCCGATTTCGTCGGTCGAGAGACCAACCTCTCGAAGCGCCCGCTGTGTTCGCTGGTCGAAGTGCATGGTCGGCCGTTGGCGGGCCGGGACCCTAAAGAATCAGGTTCAGGACCTGCACGAAGACGCCGAAGAAGGCGCCGAAAGCGACGACTGTTCTCGGGTCGATCCGAATCGCGTTGTTGTCTTCGGCGTCGAAATACCGGACCAGTCCGGCACTCGACATCAGGCCCCCGCCGTCGTTACTACTCATACCCGACTGTGACCGGTGTCCGGTTGTAAGTGTTTCGCCTCGACTCTAATAAGAACACCCGGGAACGAACGGGCAGTTAAATCGGTTCTGATACGGAAGAGAACGCTGACAGGGTGATACACGTTATACTGTGTCACTGGGGGAAGCGATGACGAACGAGACCACTCACGAGACCGAACAGAATAGGGACCGGGGACTGAACCGACGAAGCGTGCTGAAAGCCACGTCGGCGGCAGCGGTCGGGACGGTTGGCCTCGGCGCGGCGACCGGAACGGCCACGGCAGAGGAGGCCGAAGAGGAACTTCTCGGGAACTGTCTGGGTGACGTGCCACAGGCACCCGACGACGCGCCCGTCGTCGACCTGACGGGCGACGGACCGACCACCCGGGGCGCGGTGCCATCGGGCGAAAACGAGGTGCTATTTTACATCCACGGCTGGCTCGAAGACGCCACGGGCGGCGGCGAGAACCAAGGACAGGCGCTCGCGGCGGCGCTTGAGGGCCAGGGATACGGCGTCTCCGTCGTCTCCGTTCTCTGGGAGTCGAACACGCTCAATTGGTGGGGTGCCAAGGACGCCGCCGATGCGACCGGGACGGACTTCGCCGGCTGGCTCGACAGCTACATGACAGACAATCCGGACACGACGGCCCGGGTCGTCGGCCACTCGCTCGGTGGCCGCGCCGCCTACTCGATGCTCGACGCCCTCGAGGGCACGGTCGCGTCGGTGTCGGCCGTCGGGGCCGCGAACGACCCCGACACCGTCTGTGAAGACGGTCGGTACGGCGACGGTATCGCCAGTTCGGCCGACGCGGTGTACAACTTCTACTCGGGCAACGACGACATCGTCTGTGGCGCCTACAAACTCCTCGAGATGACCGAAGCCGTCGGCGGCGTCGGTGCAGAGTGTGACGGCGGCTGGTTCGACGAGGGGTCGACTCCGGACACCTACACGGACGTAGACGTGAGCGAATCCGTGCTGAACCACTGCGACTACTTCCGGCCCGACGTGGGCTGTGTCCCGCAGATGGTCGACCGCATCGACGGCGGCGGGACCGATCCGGCAGGTGACGACGGCGACGACGGCGACGGCTGGTGGTGACCGACCCACCGCTCTGATTCCACCCACCGCCGAGCCACCGGCTACCGCCATTACCCTGCACACGCAGAGCGGCAGCCCCGCGCCGACCTCCGTGTATATTTCTGTGTTTCATCGATGAAATTTAGTACGAGGGTCGAGTACCGCCATTCCGTGTGGGGGGACTCACACAGAGGGGGATACAGATGGGACACACTTCGAAGGACGAACAGGGTACTGACGCGGAATCGACGCGGAACGGAATCGACCGGCGGCGCGTGCTGCAGGGTGTGGCTGCGGGCACGGTCACCGTCGCCGGACTCTCGGTGACGAGCGGATCGGCGGTCGCACAGGGGGAGGACCGGCTGGACGGCAACTGTCCGGCGATTCCCTTCGGCGCGCCTGAGGACTTCCCGACGGTCGACCTGACGGGTGACTCGCCGACGGCGAGCAACGTCCCGGCGGGCCAGGAGGAAGTCGTGTTCTTCCTGCACGGCTGGCTGGAGGCGTTCACCGGTGGTGCGGTGAACCAGTCGGTAGCGCTGCAGGAAGCGCTCGCACAGAACGGCAAGGACGTGCCGGTCGTGGCGGCCAAGTGGCCGGCGAACTCGCCCAACTGGTTCGGCCAGAAAGACGTGTCCGAACAGGCGGGTGCGGACCTCGGCAGCTACCTCACAGATTACACCGACGCCAATCCGGACACGACGATCAGAGTCGTCGGCCACTCGCTGGGCGGCCGGGGTGTCTACGACATGCTGGACTCGGCGCAGTACGACACCACCGTCCAGTCCGTCTCGGCGCTCGGTGCCGCGGTCAATCCGGTTACCGTCTGTGACGACGGCCGGTTCGGTGCCGCCATCGCCGACGGTGCCGAGGAAGTGTACAACTACCACTCCGAAGGCGACGACATCGTCTGCACGATATACGACATTCCCGAGGGCCCGTCCGGCGTGGGCTGTAGCGGGTCGGACTGTCCCACGGGCTTTTTCGGACTCGACGACGGTCAGCCCGACAACTACACCGACGTCGACGTCACGGGTACCGTCGAGAACCACTGTGACTACTTCCGGCCCGACGTGGGCTGTGTCGACTTGGTCGTGAACGACTGGAGCGACCCTGACGACGACGGTGGTTTCTTCGGCGGCCTGTTCTGAGCGCCGTCCCGGTTGCCGGCCCAGCCGGTGGGCCGGCCCGTGCTCGTTATTTCAGCTCCGCGACCGTGTCGCGAAACTCGTTCATCGCCCGGTCCGAAACGGTCGCGTCGACGAGTTCGCTCTCGATGCGCCGGAGGTGTTTGCCGACGGCGCTGGCGGAACAATCGAGATCGGTCGCGATATCGTCGTACGTCGCCTCGCGAGGCGACTCGTAGTAGCCTTTCCCCACGGCGACCAGCAACACCTCGCGCTGGCGGTCGGTCAGACCGGCGAACCGCCGGTCGGTCCCCGGGTCGTAGTCGCCGATGCGTTCGATGGTCACGTCGACCTCCTCGCGCGTGGCTGCGATTTGCTCCTGGAGTTGGTCTTTCGCCCCGATCACCGACAACCGGAGGCTCGAGGCCGACGGGTCGACGAACTCGGCCGGGAAGTCGAGATGTGTCGCGTACGAGTCGTGGAGTTCCAGGAGGTTCCGAATGAGGTCGCTCGGGTGGTAGTGGACCTGTAACATCACGCAATCGCCTGCGTCGGCTACCTGGTGGTCGATCACTTTCTCGCTCGTACGTGCGAGACTCTCGTCGATCTGGTCGCGGGTCGCTTCCGCCTGGTACAGCATCACTGCCGTTCCGTCGGTCAGCAGGTCGAGTTCCTGTATCGACCGGATGACGACCCCACACTCCCGAAATATCACCTCACTCGGATCGAAATAGCCTCGCTCCGGCGTTAGCGCGTAGGTGACGTGTCTCACAGTTCACGTAGCGCGAACCGCCTCAATAGTGATTGCCCTCGTTTCGAGGCTCAATACGTCACGTCGACCCCGGCGTCGGCCACAGTATAGAAGAGTTCACGCCAGAAGAGGAAAATTAGGCACACACCGAATTCGGAGACTCGACCTGTCGGTGCGGACGAACTCGAGCGAATACCTCGGTGTGTCGCGTGTGAGCGGTGCAGGTCGAAGGGGGCCCGGGTCGTGTCACTCGGGCGGGAGTGGACCTGGAGTCGGCGCGTCTCGTCGGTGCCGCCGATGTCGTCGCCAACCACCTTCTCACCGGCCAGTGCCATGCTCTCCTCGATGGCTTTGACGCTGCCGGTCACCTCGTAGAGCGTCACGAAGAATAATATTCATATTTTGACAGCTCGGAGAATCACCCCGTGTTCTCTGAAACCCTCCTCCCCAGGGTCGAAATAGCTGGATTCGGTGTAATGAGGCAAGACGCGTATCGCATGTCCGCCACTTTCTTAATCCAGTAAATAACTGTTCTGTCGTGCCGACTCTGCGGTGTGTAAATATCCAGTTCCTGGCGCTCCCGTCGTATGAATGCCCGTGCCGCTGTGGCTCGTAACTGCGGCAGTAGAAACCCTTTTGCCGAACCGTGGGTTACAACCGGCGTACATCTATGACAGTTACGCTCAAGGACTTTTACGCGGACTGGTGTGGTCCGTGTAAGACCCAGGACCCGATCTTGGAGGAGTTGGAGACGGAGTGGGAGACAGTCGAATTCGAGAAGGTCAACGTCGACGAGGAACAGGACGTGGCGAACGAGTACCAGGTCCGCTCGCTGCCGACCCTCATCGTCGAGAACGACGACGGTATCGTCGACCGGTTCGTCGGCGTCACGCAGGCCGACGACATCGAGGACGCCCTCGAAAAAGCCAGCGCGTAGCGCGGCCCTACTCTTCGGAGCCCCGACTACAGGACCTGTCGCTGACAGGTACCGCAGAGGTTCTCTTCTTTCACGTCGACCTCCCGAACTGTCGGCGAGAAGTTCATGACACAGCGTTTGTTGTCGCAATGTTCCAGGCCGAGCGTGTGGCCGATCTCGTGGACGACTTCCTTGCGGACACGGTCTGAGAAGATATCTTCGGCCGAGCGGTTCGAGAAGCCGCCGTCGGAGGATGTCTGGAGCCGGTACGTGGAGATGACGCTGCCGTTCCCGTCGAGGTACGCGAGCCCGAAGACGTAGTTACGCCGCCGATAGAACAGATCTTTGGGCGTGATCGCGATGTTTTTCTCACCGGCGCCGACGTGGCTGGCCAGTTCGATGAACTCCTCGGCACGGAACTGGTCCCGATTTGCGTCGTAGGACCCGTCAGGCACCGGCTGGGCGTCGTGGACCGTGACCTCACAGTCGTAGACGGTCCGCAACCCGGCGGAGGCCTCCCGCTTGACTGGAGCGGGCACCTCGCCGACCGGCACGATGTCGACGTGCATGCCAACTCATATGTCCGGGCTACCCATAAACATCCCGCCATGACCGACGCTCGTTACGCCGCCCTCCTCAACAGGTTAGCCACCCACGACACCCTGGTCGAGGTGGGGGTCGGCAACCGCCCCGCCGTCGCCGCTGCCCTCGCCGACCGGGGCCAGACCGTGACTGTAACAGACGTTCACGACCGCGAGGTCCCTGCAGGCGTCCAGTTCGTCCGCGACGACGTGACCGACCCCGACAGTTCCGTGTACGCCGACGCCGACGCAGTCTATGCCCTGAACCTCCCGCCGGAACTCCACCGCCCGACCCGTGCCGTCACCCGCCGTGTGGACGCCGACCTCCTGTTCACCACTCTCGGTGGCGACCCCCCAGTAATTCCGGTCGACCGGGAGACGCTGCCCGGCGAGACGCTGTTCGTCGCCGACGACGCCCGACCTGGCTGACATTGCGGTGTGTAGCACTCGCCGCCCTTCGCGGCTCGACAGGTCAGAAGCGGTTTTCAACTCGGGCCGCTATTGACCGTCTATGCAGGTAGATGCGGTCGTGCTCGATATCGATGGAGTCCTCGTCGATGTCGCCGACTCCTACCGCCGGGCCATCGTCGAGTCTATCGAACACGTCTACGGGGACACGGTCGACCGGGCGACCGTCCAACAGTTCAAGAACGCCGGGGGATTCAACAACGACTGGGAGCTCACCGACGCGGCGGCGCTGTACGTGCTGGCCAGCCAGTACGGACTGGACCGCGATGTGGACGCGTTCACCGACATGATCGCCGCCACCGGCGGCGGTCTCGACGCCGCCGAGACCGTCGTCGTCAACGCCGTCGGCCCGGCCGAACGCGAGCGAATCTACGAGGCCTGGGAGACGGACCGTCTGCGCGAGGTCTTCCAGCAGCTGTACCTCGGTAGCGACCTGTACCGTGAACTGGAAGGTGGCGAACCGGACCTCGACACGGCGGGGCTCATCAACGACGAACCGAAACTCGTCGACCCCGAGGTACTGGCGCGTTTCCAGCGTCACTTCCACGTGGGCGTCCTCACCGGACGCCCTGCCGCCGAGGCCGACATCGCGCTGGACCGTGTCGGCCTTGAGGTGCCCGACGACCATCGGTTCACTATGGACGACTGGGCGGAAGGCAAACCCCACCCCCGCGCGCTCACGACGCTGGCCGAACGGTTCGAGGCCGACGCCGTCGCCTTCGCCGGCGACACCCTCGACGACGTTCGCACCGCTGTCAACGCGGCCGAGGCAGACCCAGACCGCACGTACCACGGCGTCGGCGTCCTCACCGGTGGCCTCACCGGCGAGTCCGGGCGGCGGAAGTACGAACGGGCCGGCGCGGACCTGGTCGTCGACTCCATCAACGACCTGCCAGGGAAACTAGCGAACTGACGCGGCAACGTCGGCCGCTCGCGCAACCCTTTTTGGGGCTTCGCCGTACCTACGAGTATGCAAATCGCACTGCTGGGCGGTACCGGCGACATCGGTGAAGGGCTGGCGCTTCGGTTCGCCTGCGACACCGACCACGACGTGTTGATTGGCTCCCGCGACGCGAGTCGCGCCGAAAGCAACGCCCGGGAGTACGGGGTCGAACTCGACAAGCGTGGTGTTGAGGCGGACGTGACGGGTCACGACAACGCCGACGCCGCCGCGGCCGCCGACGTGGCCGTTCTCGCGGTGCCGGCCTACCATCTCGCCGACACCGTCGCGGCCATCGAGGGCGGACTGGACGACGACACCGTCCTCGTCACCCCTGCCGTCGGGATGAAACGCGACGAGGACGGCTTCCACTACAATCGCCCCGGTGCGGGCAGCGTCACGGCTATTGCCGCCGAGGCAGCCCCCGAAGACGTGCCTGTTGTTGGCGCGTACCACAACCTGCCTGCGGCCCGCCTCGCCGACCTAGACGCCGATCTCGACGTCGATACGGCCATCGTCGGCGACGACGGCGACGCCGTCGACACGGTCACGCGCCTGAGCGAGGAGATCGAGGGCCTCCGCGCCGTCGACGCCGGCCCACTCTCCAACGCCGCCGAGATCGAGGCGATTACGCCGCTGCTCATCAACGTCGCGAAGAACAACGACGGGATGCACGACTTGGGTGTCCGGTTCGAGTGACCGGAGTCGACCGACACGGGGACGAGCGACCGACCGCCCGCGCGACCGCTCGCTGTCGATAATTTCATGAACGAGGGGCGGAAACGAACGTCCATCGAGCGATGGCCGGTCCGTGCCCCGCGTGCGGGCGAGGAGTCGACGCACGCCTGAACTGTCCGGATTGTGGCGACGAGTACTGTCCGGAGTGTCTGCTGCCGGACGAGCACGGCTGTCCCGGGTACCGGAGCGAGGAGCCGTCGGGCGCGGACGGCGGCCCTTCGACCGACGACAGCGGTACGGACGGGACGGGGTCGGCCGGAGCTGACACCACCGATTCCGCTCTCGGGTGTCCGGCCTGCGGTGTCGTCGATGCGTTTCTCTACGCCTGCCCGGACTGTGGCGTGAGCCACTGTGCCGACTGCCACTCCGCAGACGCACACGGCTGTACTCCAACGGAGGTCGGCGGTTCCTGAGCGGGAACGGTGCGCGGCGACCCCGACCGCTGCACTGTCCGGCCCGACGGCGCTCGTCTACAGATCCAGCGTCACCGGTTCGATCCCCCGCGCGTCGAGATAGCGCTTGATGTGCGGGTGGCGTTCGCCGATCTCTTCGGGTCGGTGGGCGTCCGAGCCGACGGTGACCGGAATCCCGTGTTCGGCGAGCACGTCGAGGAAGGCCGGTGCGGGGTGGAACTCCCCGTACTCGTCGAGCGCGCGGCCCGCGTTGAGCTCCGGAATCGTCGCGGAGTCGACGAAACTCTCTGCGACCCGTCGGTAGTGGGCCTCTGTCGCGAACCCCCGGAGCGCGGGGTTGCGCTCCACGAGGTCGACGTGGGCGGCCACGTCGAAGAGTTCGGAGTCGATCAGCGCCACGAGGTGGTCGAAGTAGCGGTCGACGGCTGCCTGCCGGTCGTCTTCGGTCTGCTCGGCAAAATAGGGCTCGACGTGGACGTTGACACCGTCGAGGTAGTGGACGCTGCCAATGGTGTACTGGAACTCCGCCTCGGAGAGAAACCCACGGACGGCGTCTTCCTCGTCGGGATGATAGTCCATCTCGACGCCGTCGTAGATGGCGATGTCGCTCTCCTCACGGAGCCGCTCGATCGCCTCCCGGCGACGCTCGTAGGTCTCGTCGAGGTTGAACCCCAACTGGTGTTTCTGCTCTCTGAGCGCCCCGCGGGCCGAGACGTTACAGTGATCGGCGATTCCCACACCCGTGAGACCAGCCTCGTCCGCCGCCCGAACCATCTGGAACAGGAAGCGACCGTCTGAGTACGTTGAGTGGACGTGGTAGTCCCGATCCATCTGACATATATCTTACCGTCCGGCGCTCTATAACCCCTCGTTGCGTTTCAGTGTTCGATGTAGGTCCTGTTCCCGCCGGTCGGTGAACGGCCGGGTGTGAACGCGCCGGAACTGTGGAGCCGGCGGCTGGACCGGTGGCCCTCGCCACCGATTCTCTAAGTTCGCCCCGACCCGCGTCCGCCGGTGTCCGAGAGCGGACACTCTCAACTGCGCCCAGTCTCGCCGTCGCCCCCGTCCTCGCGCGACAGAAACGGGACGAACGACCCGAAATACCGCCAGCGTGCGACGCCGACCGCCGCGGTTACCGTCCGCGAACCGACCATGTTCGGACGTGGCCGTGTCACGTCGAAACGGTGGCGGTGAAACCGGCAGTCGGCTTCGGGGTCGTCGGCTCTCGCGTGTCGTCGGTCGAGTTCGACCGAACTACTATGAAACTCCGACGGTCACACCTGTCTGTGACCCTGAGCGAGCGTGTCTGGGACGAACTGGTGGGGCGATACGGGACCGACCTCCGTGCGGTTATCCGATACCACCCAGTGGACTACGAATACCACATGCGTGAGGACGTTCGACGGCAGTACACCGACAGCGACGTCCAGTCGTTCGTCGACGAGGCTATCATCAATCAGCTCGGTCTGGAGTCGAAGGTTGACGCGGTCGACCTCGGCCCGTTCCGCGGTCTGGTCCGGATCTTCGACGAGGCGTGGGTGCTCATCTGGCCGGACAGTCTCGACGAGAAGTCGGGCTTTCTCGTGACCCTCGAGCGCGACGGTTCGCCGGTCGGAATCGACGCTATCGAAGCGGTCGACGCGTACCTCGCCGACGAGATCGGGCCGCGGATGCCGTCCACTCAGTCGGTGTAGTAGTACTCGCCGTCTTTTTTTTGCTGGCGGTCGAGCTGACTGCCCGGCTTGTTGACTCGCGGACGACTGGTTCGCTCGTCGCGGCGGAAAGTCACGTCGAGGTTGGCGAGGAACTCGTTCATGCCATCGCGCATTCCCTTTGGCGGGGAGGCCCGGCCGTATTCGGCGGGTTCGCCGTCGAAGACGAGCAGTCGGTCGGCCAGCAGGTCGATCATGTAGATGTCGTGGTCGATTACCAGTGCGGTTGCGTCGTGGATCTCGGTGTAGCGGCGAATCGCGCCGGTCGCCAGCACACGCTGTTCCACGTCGAGGTGGGCGGAGGGTTCGTCGAGCAGGTAGAGGTCGGCGTCCTCCGAGAGACAGGCCGCGATGGCGACTCGCTGGCGCTCCCCGCCGGAGAGGTCGGTGAGATTCTGCTCCATCACCCGCTCTAGCTGGAGGGGTTCGGCGATCTCCGTCTGCCAGTACGAGGTGCCGAAGTCGTCGGCGATCGACTGGAGGAACGCGTCGACCCGCATGTGCTGGTCGATCTCGATGTACTGCGGTTTGTAAGAGATGTCGAGGTTCGCATCGACCGCGCCCGTGTCGGGGTCGAGTCGCCCGGCGAGCAACTGGGCGAACGTCGACTTTCCGATGCCGTTCGGGCCCACGACGCCCAGCACTTCGCCCTCGTGGATCTGGCCGGCCTCGGCTTCGAGGCTGAACTCGCCGTCGCCGTACGACTTGGTGAGTTCGGGATACTCGGCGACGACCTGGCCGCTCGTCACCGTCCGCGGCGCGTGTTCCTCGAACTCGATGGCGTCCTGCCGGATGCGCATGTTCTCGTTTTCCAGGTAGCCAGAGAGATACTCGTTGATACCGTTGCGAACCGATTTCGGCGGCGTGATGATGCCGAACGCGCCGGGACTCCCGTAGGCGAGGTGGATGTTGTCCGTCAGCAGGTCGAGGATGGCGAGGTCGTGCTCGACGACCAGCATCGAACGGTCCTCCTCGTCGGCGAGTTCGCGGATGATCCGGGCGGCGGTCACGCGCTGGCCGATGTCCAGATACGGTGTAATCTCGTCGAGGAAGTAGAAGTCGGCCTCGCGCGCTAGCGTCGCCGTCATGGCCACACGCTGGAGTTCACCACCCGAGATGGAGTCGATGTCCTGGTCGAGGACGGCCCCGATGCCGAACCGCTCGACCAGATTGGAAAGCGCTCCGCGCTCGTCGGTCCGTTCCAGTAGCTCGCGGGTCTTCCCGTCGAACTGGTCCGGAATCTGGTCGACGTACTGTGGCTTGCGCGCGACGGTCACCTCGTCGTCGCGCAGCTCTTCGAGGTACCCCTGGAGTCCGGTGCCCCGGTACTCCTCCAGGATGGCGTCCCAGTCGGGTTCGACGTTGAACTGTCCGAGGTTGGGACGCATCTCGTTTGCGAGAATGTGGACGGCGGTCGTCTTCCCGATGCCGTTCGGGCCGAGAATCCCGGTCACCTGTCCCTCTTCCGGGGCGGGCAGCCCGTAGAGGGCGAAGGCGTTCTCGCCGTAACGGTGGACGGGGTCTTCGTCGAGTTCGTCCGGCAGGTTGATGATCTCGATAGCGTCGAAGGGGCACTTCTCGACGCAGATACCACAGGATTCGCCCAGACAGAGTTCTTCGCTGATCGAAATCTGGTCGGGGCCGCCCTCGTAGAGCCCGGCCTCCTCGTAACGCTCGTCCCGGGTGACGATACACTCCTCACCGGTCCGGTTGGGGGGACAGAAGTTCGCACACTCGTAGTTGCACCGGTCGGGCTGGCACCTGTCGAGGTCGACGACTGCGATACTATCTTCGGCCATATTAGAATGGGAGGGAGGTGTTCGCGGTCAGTAGGACGCCCCAGGAGACAAACCAGAGGGAGAATGTCATGAAGCCGACGTAGAGGTAGTCCTTCGCACCGAAGTCGTCGACGTCGACGCCCAGCAGTTTCAGGAGCGGGAGCTGGACGAAGATTGCGCCAAGGACAATGAGCAGCGCGGTGTTGTTGGTCGCGGCCGCGTCGGGTGCCAACTCCGCAGTCGCTACCGAGGACGCGACGGCTGCTCCGATCCCCGCGATCGAAGACAGCGTTGTCACCTTCAGCCCGCGGACGTGGGCTGCTCGCCGCTCGGCCGTGTCCGTTGCCATACTCCATTTTCCGCCATCGGGCCTCAAAAACCGTTCGTTGTCGGGTCGCTGAACGCGACTCGGCCCCGGCTCCCCTTGTTTGCAAGTTATTCACTAACACACGGCGAGCGGCCGCTACGGGGCGAGATTCGGGCAATTCCACCAGTTTGTCCATCAATCTTTATGAACCCGGCGCGCTACCACCAATGCGATGGCAGAATCCGATGGGGAGACTATCGCGGACCTTCCGCCGAGCGCGAAGCTCGTGTACAAGGTGCTTGAGTACAACGGGCCGCTCACCCAGAAGGGAATCGTCGAAGAATCCATGTTGTCTGCACGGACCGTCCGATACGCCCTGGAACGGCTCGAAGAGGTGGGGGCCGTCGACGAGGACGTCTACTTCGCCGACGCCCGGCAGAACCTCTACGAGATCGTCGACGATGCTGAGGAACAGCCCTCGGAAAGCACTGAATCGGCCGTCTCCGACTAACACAGCCTTTTTTCTGACCCGTCAGCAGCGCCGCCGACGAGTCACCGGTACTCGGCCACCGTCAAGCGCACGTTCGATGAGCCCCGTGCCGCGACAGTCGACCGTTCGGTGTACGACGTTCGTGCCCGCATCCGTGTCAGTTCGGAGCCGCAAAGCGTCTGGCTCCGGGAACATGGGTTACGACGGGATTACGGTGATCGTCTTCCCGCGGTCGATAGCCTGCTCCAGTTCCTCGGCGATGGCGCTGCCTCGCGAGACCTGAATCTCCCCGCCCCGCGAGACGGTCGCTGTAAAGAGATACTTCCCGTCGGCTTGGACCTCGACGGTTTCGCCGGCGTGGCCCTCCATCGGGACCATCACGTGCCGGGACGTGACTTCGGGCGAGACGATCTGTCCGGGCTGGCCGCCACCGCCGCCGGAACCGCCGCCACCGCTGGCACCGCCCGACGTGCCGCCGGGCTTCTCCGAGAGCGTCCGCACGTCGATGTCGATGCCCAGCCGGTTTTCGATGTCGGTGATCCGGCCGCCGCCTTTCCCGATGACCTGTGAGATGTCGTCGTCGTCGACCCAGACCACGGCGGTGTTTGGTCCTTTGAGGTCGACTTCGACGTGGCCGTTAGCGACCGAGCGAATCTCGCGTTCGACCTCTTGTTTGGCGATACGGTCGACACCGGAATCCCGGTTGTTGCCGTCGCCCTCCTCGTTGAGCGGGACGGTGACGACTTGCCGATTGAAGGTGTAAATCTCGTACTCCGGCTGACCCGTCTCGAAGTCCCGGATCATGATGACCGGACGGGCGAGGTCCTCCTCCATCAGCCCCGCGGGCACCTTGACTTCGGTCGCCACGTCGTAGACCTTCTCAACGCGTCCCTCCTCGATGTAGACGACGGTGTCGACGACCTGCGGGATCATCCCGAGCTCGACGCGCCCGACGAGCCGCTGGAGCGAGTCGATGGCTCGGGTGGCGTGGACGACGCCGATCATACCCACGCCCGCGAGGCGCATGTCGGCGAACACCTCGAAGTCGTTCGTTTTGCGCACCTCGTCGTAGATGGTGTAGTCCGGCCGGACCATCAACAGCGAGTCGGCGGTCTTCGCCATCTGGCCACCCAGCTCCGTGTACTGAGTGATGTTCGGGCCGACCTGCAGGTCCCGCGGTTTCTCCATCGTCTTGACAGCGAAGTCCGCCTCGGCGAGGAACTCCGCGACGGCCTGCGCGAAGGTGGACTTCCCGGCGCCGGGCGCGCCGGAAATCAAAACGCCACGCTGGTGATCTGTGAGCCGTTCGCGGAGTTCGTCGGCGAACTCGTAGTCGTCGAGGTCGGTCTTGACGATGGGCCGAACCGCGGTGATCTCGTGGCCGTCCGCGAAGGGCGGGCTGGCGATGGCGATCCGCATGTCCCGGAACTGGACGATAGTCATCCCGGGCTCGGAGAGCTCGATGAACCCGTCCGGGCTGGCACGAGCGCTGTTTTCGATCTCCTGGCTCCACTCTTTCAACTGGGCTTCCGTCGAGGGTTCGTCGCGGATCTCCTCGTAGTGCATCTCGCCGAGCTCGCCCCGCTTGGCCATCGGCGGGACTCCGGTCTTCAGGTGGACACTCATCGTCGTTTCGTTGAGGAACTGCTCGACCGAGAGAGTCTCGACCGCCGTCTCCTCGACGATGGGCTCGATGTACTCGACGTCGAGACCCTTGGCACCCGCGACTTCGCTCTGGACGATATCCGAGGTGAACAGGGTCGCGTCGTGCTCGGCGGCGGTGTCGCGGATGAGCGCGTCGATGTCGCCCTCGTCGGCGCCGTGTTTCTCGGCACTGTCGGGGCGTCGGCCGACGTACTCGAGGTCGACTTCGCCGTCGTCGGCCAGGTCAGAGAGTGTCTGGAGCTCGGTCAGTCCGCTCCAGCCGCTGTCGCGGCCCTCGTTGGCCTGTGACTCCAGTTCGCCGACGACGGCCTCGGGCACGTAGATGGTCGCGCTGGCGAACTCGCCAGCTTCGACGTGGTCGGACACGCGCCCGTCGATGACGACGCTGGTGTCCGGTACAACGTTCATGCTGTACTGTAGGGGGCGGTCGAGGTATAAGACCCGTGATGCTGTCGCCGGGTTATATATCCTCGATTTCGAAGTCGGCGGCGTAGTGGTCGAGCGCGAGGACGACGACCGCGCCGACGACCGACACGCCGAAGAAGGTGACGAGCACGCTCGTGGAGAAGCCCACGTCCGCCCGGACCGTCGCGATGGGTGCCCGGAGCGCCCCCACGACGAGCGCGACGAGGAAGGCCAGCGTCACCTCTCGGCTGCGGTTCAGCGCGTACCTGACCGCCCGGGAGATGGTGAACAGGCCGACCAGTCCGCCGGCGACGAAGGTGACGACGACCGTCCCGGGGCCGGTAATCGCATCCGTTGAGCCGCCCGTCGCCAGTCCGGCGAGTCCGTCGACGAACGCCGAGAGCGTCTCGGACAGCCTGGCGTGCTGCCCGAGGATGACGAGAATCAACGAGCCGGAGAGGCCGGGAAGAATCATCGCGCTCACAGCGACGGTCCCGGCGACGAACACTAGCGGGAGGCCGCCCCCGAACAGCTCCCGTGCCTGTCCGGACATCAAAAACGCGAACAGGAAGCCCGCGACGGCGGCGACGCCGGCACCCACCGTCCGAATCGAGATGGCCCGCAGGAGGACGACCCCCGAGGCCGCGATCAGTCCGAAAAAGAAGCCGTAGAGGACCACCGGCGCGCTCTCGTTGAGGGTTGCGACGATGCGAGTGACGATCACGACGGCCGTGAGGATGCCGGTCAGCAGGATGAGGAGGAACCAGCCGTCCACCTCGTCGAAGACGGCCTCTGCCCGGCGGACAGAGACACCCCCGTCGAGAGGCGTGAGCGCCTTCAGAAAGCCAGACACTGCCCGTGGCGTGACGGCGGTGATGGCGGTGATGAGCCGTTCGTAGACCCCGACGATCAGCGCGATGGTCCCGCCCGAAACTCCCGGGACGGCGTCGGCACTCCCCATGAAGACCCCGATCAGGTACGTCGACGCCCACTCCCGCAGCGGCGGCACCGACTCCCCGAGCGCCGGGGCCTCGTCGGTCGCGTGGTCCGGCGATGACGACATTTACTCCGAGTTCCACGAACAACGTCTTGTCTCTTGGGAAACGGGTCGCAGCGCGCTTAACAGACACCCGCCCCCAGTCTCCGATATGGACGCGACAGAGCTGACACGGGAACTGGTCTCCATTCCGAGCCACGACTCGGAAGCCGCTGCCGGCGACGCCATCGAGCGATGGCTCCGCGAGCACACCGACGCCGACGTGCGCCGGGACGAGGCGGGAGCCGACACAGGCCGGGGTGGCAACGTGTTCGCCCGCAGGGGCTCGGGCGAGACGACGCTCGCGCTGGTGGGCCACCACGACGTGGTGCCGCCGGACGACGCTCAGACCGACGCTGACGGCGAGTACGTCGTCGAACAGCGCGACGGCCGCATCTACGGCCGTGGCACCGCCGATATGAAGGGCGCGCTGGCGGCTGCGATGGTCGCCTTCCGCGACGCAACTCCGGCCAGTGAATTCGTGTTCGCCTCTTTCGTCGGAGAGGAGGTCGGCGGCGTCGGCGCCCGTGCAGCTATCGACGATGGGTTCGCGCCCGACTACGCCGTCGTCACGGAGGGTTCGACCGGATATTCAGGACCGGAGACTACCGACGTGGCCGTCGCCCACAAGGGCCGGCGGGGCAGCACGATTACGGCTCACGGCGAGGCCGCACACGCCAGCGAGGCCGAGCAGGGCGAGAACGCCATCTACCGGGCGGCCGACGCCGTCGACGCGATCAGAGACCTCGATTTCCCCTCGACCGAGGTGTTGGGTCACTCGATGTCCGGTTCGGTCGCAGTCACCGAGGCCGAGGGTGGGTCGGCGATGAACGTGCTCCCCGAACGCTGTACCCTGACCGTGGACGAGCGGACGGTCCCCGGCGAGCGCGCGCCGTTGAAGCGAGTTGAGGGGGTCACTGGCGTCGAGTGGACCGTCGACCAGACCCTCCCGCCGATGGCCTGTGACGACGCCGACTTCGCGGATGCGGTCCTCGCGGCCGCCGACGCCGTCCAGGAGGCGAGTCCGGAGCACGTCGTCAAGCCCCACGCGACGGACGCGGGGTGGCTGTCCGAAGCGGGCACCGACTGCGTGATCTGTGGCATCGCCGAACCTGGTGAGGCCCACACCGCCGACGAGAGCGCGTCGCTCGCGGTGATCGAGCGCTGTGAACGCATCTACCGTGGCCTGGTGGAATCGTTCTCCGGGTGAGTCCGGGTGAGTTCGCGGGACGCGGTGCCGGTCAGTCCGCTCCGACAGACGGTTCTGTCGCGTACTCGATGCCTGCTGTGAACCCACCGACGAGCAACCCGACGCCGAGCGACGCACCCAGCAGTCCGTACGCGACCACCACGTCGGTGTCGTGGACCGCCCAGAACGCCCCCGACCCAAGCAGGATCGATACGAGGGAGACGGCTTTGAGTTGCCCGGTCTGGCCGACGAACCGCTTCCCGTCTCGCTGTTCACTCGTGACGTTCGAACACCTCCGTGAGCCACGGAATCCCCCCGACGACCGCACCGAGTAGTGCCACCGACCGTGAAGACGGCGACGGGGGCGACCGCCCGTGGTGTCTGTCTGTCGGCTGTTGATTCGACCCGGACGGAAATAACACTCGGCGAAGGGTTCGCCGCCGTCCGCTCGCTGCCGCCGACGTTCGACCGGGACCGCCGGTCCCGTCGACGCCCGACGCGGCACTCGATACGGTCGTCGCGGTCACGCCCCCAGCCGCCGAGGCGACGGTACCGGTGTGGGTCGAAAAGGAGACGCTCCGGCAGGCGTGATCAGAACAGGTCGCCCGGGTCGGCGCCGGTCTGGTCTTTCCGTTCGACTGCGAGCGCCTCTAACGCCGCGCCGAGGTCGGCCTCGTCGGGCAGGGCGTGTATCTCGCAGGTGAACGCCACGTCGTCGGTCTGGAGGGTCGACTCGATGGTGAACGCGTGCGTCTGGAACGGCCCCAGTTGCTCTGTAATAATCTCGATGAACGCCATGTTCATATCGCCGACGTACTCGGGCGGGTTGTGTTCGACGCCCGTTTCGAGGACGTTCGCCCAGCCGTCGATGAACCCGCTGGTCATGATGTTACCCAGTTCCTCGATGGCGCTCTCGTGCATGCCGGTGAGGCCGTCGCAGTCGTTGGGGTCGACGGGCATCATCTCCTCGGCGATGTTTTTTGCCGACGCCTTGTCGAAGAGGATCACTAACGAGCCGCTGGGCGTGCCCTCGAACTCCACGGTCGTCCCGACGTAGTCTTCGTCCTCCCGTTGCGGGGCGATATCGTCGATGGGGGTGAAGGTGATTCCGGCAATCTCCGTGCTGGTTTCGATACCGGTCATCTGGGTCACGCGCCGGGCCGCGGCCTCGGTGCCCTCCTTGGTCAGGTCGCTGAACACCGATAGTTTCTCCAGCTGAATCGAGTCGGTCCCGTCGGCCCCGTCTTCGAAGCCGAACAGGTCGTCGTCCTCGTCGGGATCGAACGCGTTTGCGCCCTCGCCCACCGATCCGTCGGTGCCGAACCCGCCGGTGTCGTCGCTCGTGTCGAACGCGCCTTCGGCGTTCCCGTCGAAGGGGTCGTCTCCCGCCGAGTCGGTGGCGCTTTCACCCCCGTCGTCGACTGTCGTGTCTCCGGTCGCCGGTTCGACAGTTGGCTCGGCGTCGGCGGCGGCCGCAGCCGACTCGTCGTCTTCGCTGGGTTCGACCAGCCCGTCGAGTTTGGCCTCGCCCTCCGACGGCTCTCTTTCGTCGCGCTCTGTCTCGGCGAACACCGGGTCGAGCGCCGAGCGGTCGGGCGCGAGGTAGACGTCGATGCGGCCGTCGCCCGACCGCCACGTAATCGAACTCTGAAAAACGAGCGTGCTGTCGGTTTCGGGGCCGGTGGGGTCGAGTTTGAGCGAGTCGGCGTCCGGGTCGTCGAGGTACGTCGGCGCGGTCATCGACAGCCCGGCACCGAGGTGGTCGCCCCAGTCGGTCGTGAACGACCCCATCATGATGTTGGCCATCTCCTGCAGTCCCGCCGACGCCATCCCCTCGCTAGCCTCGCCGGGGACCAGCGCTTCGACGACTGCCTCCGTCGCCGGCTGGTCGAACAGGAGGAGAGCGGTCCCGGAGAGTTTGCCCTCGATGTCGAACCGGACGACTTCGTAGCCGCCGTCGTCGATCCGGTCGATGATATCCTCGTGGTTCACCAGTAGAATCTTGGTCGTCCCGATGGCCGTGCTGGCGGCCGTCATATCCGTGAGTGCACTGTTGGCTCGCTCCGTGCCGTCACGGGTCAGCAGATTCAGTTCCTCCAGGGCGTCGATATCGACTTTCATCGTTCAGTTCCCACCGGCCGAGTCCTGCCGACACTACCATCGACCGGACCTGTTATGATACCTCGTGAACCTCATTGAATAGTTGTTGCGACGCGATTATCAACTCTGGAACTGGCGTGGGGGTAACTGCCGTAGGACCAATTCTTTTATTCCGTCGGTCGAAAATCACCGTATGGCAACGGATCAGGCCGAGCATCCAGACGTGTACGAGTCGCTTTGCGACCACGTCCGTCGGATGACCAACGTCGGCAACGCTGCCGGAATCCTCAGTTGGGACCAGCAGGTGACGATGCCCGAGGGTGGCACGCCCGCCCGCTCACAGCAGACCGCCGCGCTGTCGGCGCTCCACCACGAACTACTCACCGACGACGACCTCGCCGACTACCTGGACACGCTGAGGAGCCAGGACTTGGACGGCGACGCCGCCGCGGTCGTCCGCGAGGTCCGACGGGAACACGAGCGCGCCACTCGTGTCGACGGCGACCTGGTCGAGGAACTCTCCGAGACCACCGCAAACGCCCTCCCGACGTGGGAGCAGGCCAAAGCCGAGGGCGACTGGAACGAGTTCGCCCCCACGCTGGAGCGAATCGTCGAACTGAAACGCGAGCACGCCGCCCAGATCGACCCCGACCGAGACCCGTACGAGGTGCTGTTCGAGGAGTACGAACCGTACCTGGGCATCGAAACCGCCGAGCAGGTCCTCGAACGCCTACGCGAGGAACTGGTGCCACTGATCGAAGACATCGAGGATAGTGACGCCGACCTCGCCGACCCCTTCGAGGGGAGCTACGACGAGGACGCACAGGAGGAACTCGTCCGGGACGCGCTGGACGCGCTTGGGTACGACTGGGACCGGGGCCGACTCGACACCGCGGCCCACCCCTTCTCGATGGGGACCCAGTTCGACGCTCGCGTGACCACACGGTTCAAGCCGAACGACCCGCTGGACGCGCTCGGCTCGACCGTCCACGAGTTCGGCCACGCTACCTACACCCTCGGCCTGCCACAGGACGAGTACGGGTCGCCGCTGGGCCAGTCCCGGGACCTGTCGGTCCACGAGTCCCAGTCCCGGCTCTGGGAGAACCACGTCGGCCGCTCACGCCCCTTCTGGGACCTGTTCACCCCCACTGTGAACGACCACCTCGGGACCGACGTGTCGCCCCGCGAACTGTACGAGGCGGCCAACCAGATCTACCCGGAGAACCGTATCCGGGTCGAGGCCGACGAACTCACATACCACCTCCACATCATCCTCCGGTTCGAGATCGAGCGCGACCTCGTTCGCGGGGACCTGGAAGTCGACGAGATTCCACAGGTGTGGAACGACAAGATGGACGAGTATCTGGGTGTGCGGCCCGACACCGACGCCGAGGGCTGTCTGCAGGACATCCACTGGACCCACGGCAACTTCGGCTACTTCCCCACCTACTCGCTGGGGAGCGTGCTGGCCGCGCAACTGTTCGCCGCGGCCGAGGACGAACTCGGAGACCTGGACGACGACGTCCGGAACGGCGAGTTCGGTGGGCTCCACGACTGGCTCACCGAGAACGTCCATCGACACGGCTGTCGGTACACGACCGACGACCTGATCGAAGAGGCGACCGGGGAGCCCCTGACCGCCGACCACTTCCTCGACTACGCCCGCGGGAAGTTCGGCGACCTCTACGGGCTCTGAACTGCGCGTTCGACCGCACGCTTAACCGCCCCGCCCGCCAAGCCGAGATATGAGCGACCTCAATCTCGACCCGACGCAACTGGACCGGTACTCCCGGCACGTCATCATGGACGACATCGGACCGGCGGGCCAGAAGGCGCTGCTCGACGCCGACGTGCTCGTAATCGGCGCCGGCGGCCTTGGCTCGCCGGTCATCCAGTACCTCGCGGCCGCGGGTGTCGGCCGCCTCGGGGTCGCCGACGACGACGTGGTCGAGCGCTCGAATCTCCAGCGCCAGATCGTCCACGCCGACGCCGACGTGGGCCGTTCCAAAGCCGAGAGCGCCGCCGAGTTCGTCGCCGACTGCAACCCAGACGTGACCGTCGACACCCACGAGATCAGGGTGCGCGCCGAGAACGTCGAGGACCTGCTCGCAGACTACGACTTCGTCGTCGACGGGAGCGACAACTTCGAGACCCGGTTCCTCGTCAACGACGCCTGTACGCTCGCCGGCGTCCCGTTCTCTCACGGTGCGATCTACCGCTTCGAGGGCCAGATAACCTCCTTCACCGAGGGACAGCCCTGCTACCGGTGTCTGTTTCCCGAGGCCCCGCCGGCCGGCGAGATACCCGACTGCTCGGAGGCCGGCGTCCTCGGCGTTCTCCCCGGGACCGTCGGTTGCATCCAGGCGACTGAAACTGTGAAGTGGATCCTGCAGGACGCCGGACTCGCCCCCGAGGCCGACACGCTCGACGGTCGGATGGTGTTCTACGACGCCATGGACATGACCTTCGAGGAGATTCCCGTCCAACCTAATCCGGACTGCCCCGTCTGCGGCGAGGCTCCGGCTATCTCCTCGGTCGCGGACGTGGAGTACGTCGAGACCTGCGCCATCGGTGCAGACTGAGCCGGTTCTCCGGACCCACCGCGGACCAATTTTCACTTTCTGTAATCGGGCGCGTATATTTATAATACATTCCCGGCAAGGTGTAGCCGCTCAGGTGGCACTCCTCAGATGTCAATCTCATCGCTCGAAACGAAACTGCCGGCGCTCGTTCTACAGAAGCCTGGCTACGTCGAGTCGGTGTTCGCGCTGGTGTTCGTCTGGGGGTTCGGCGACGCGGTCTCGACGCTGATCGCGCTCGCGTTCACCGGCGACATCGGGATGGAAGCCAACCCCTTCGTCCGGCAGTTGCTCGCCCACCACCCCCTGCTCATGCTCGCGATGAAGGCCGTCGTCGCCCTCGTCGTCGGCGTGACGCTGCTGACCTACCGCGACGCCATCGAGCGGGTGCCGATGTGGCGGTCCTGGATTCTCACGGTCACGACTCTCGGCACGCTCGTCGTCGTCACGAACGTCTACGTCGGACTGTCGGCGGTCTGAACGGCGACGGTTTCTCGCTCGAACTCCGCCCCCGTCCAGCGCCACGACCCGACGAACGGCTCTGCCCCGCCCAGAGCGACGATCACGTAGGAGTAGCCCGCCCAGGTCGCCTGCTTCTCGTCCGTCCGGCTCGGTACCGGCGGCCCGGCCGGGTGTGAGTGGACGAAGCCAACCACATCCTGCCCCGCGTCCTCGATGGACTGCATGTGCGTGAGCTGTTCCGCCGGGTCGAGTTCGTAAGCCGTCCGTGGCTCGCTCGCGACATTCGACGCGCGCCGGTAGCGGTCGGCCTGGCTCGCGGGCGCGCCGGGTTCACTCGCCTGTTTCGAGGACTCGTTCCGGTCTTCCTCACGCGCTCCGCCGAGCACCCCACAGCACTCCTCCGGCGTGTGGTCCCGGGCGTGGGCGATCACCTCGTCGTACACAGGACGGGTCAGCGCGAGCATCTCAGGCCAGCGCGCCCGGGAACGGCCGGACGGCCGACCGCGGCGGCACGTCGAACAGGTCCGGGTGGATGCACGCCGCCAGATGCTCCAGCGTCTCGACCAGCCGCGGCCCGGGCCGGTTCACGTAGTGGTTGCCGTCCATCGCGAAGACCCGTCCCGCTCGGACGGCGGTCAGACTGGCCCACCCGTCGCGGCCGGTCAGGTCCTCGCGGTTCCGCTCGGTTTGGTCCAGTTCGAACCCGCAGGGGGCGGCAACGAGCGCCTCTGGGTCGTACTCGCAGACCTCGGCGAACTCCCGGGGCTCGGACCGCACGCCCGACTCGGCCATACCGTACTCGCCGCCCGCGATTTCGACCATTTCGGGAATCCAGTGGCCCGCGACCATCACGGGGTCGAGCCAGTCCAGCACCGCCACGCGCGGGCGCTTCTCCGCAGCCGCCGCCGTCCGCTCGACCGCCGTGACCCGCTCGCGCAGGTCCGCGACGAGTTCCGCGGCGCGCTCACCCGTCCCCGTGGCGTCACCGATGCGCCGGATGTCCGAGAACACGTCGTCTAAACTGTGTGGATCGGTCGTGAGGACGGCGGCGTCGATGTCGAGTCGTTCGACTGCATCCCGAACCAGCACCTCGTCGACAGCACACACGTCACAGATACCCTGTGAAATCACCAGATCCGGGTCGAGCCGTTCGAGCGCGTCGAGGTCGATCTCGTAGACGCCGTCGCCGCTCTGTTCGGCGTCGACGACCTGTTCGTTGATCTCCTGGCTGCTCGCCTCTGGGTCGACCCGCGAGCGGTTCACCGCGGGCCGGTCGGCGGCCGCCGGTGGATAGTCACACTCGTGTGAGACGCCGACGGGTTCGAGCCCGAGGGCGTACACGATCTCCGTCGCCGAGGGAAGCAGGGAGACGATTCGCATGGGTGTGCTACGGCCCCCGGCCTGAAAAAGTCAGAGATCGCGGGGTTTGTCGACCGGTTCGTCGGCCTCGTCGGCGTGGCCGATGACCCACGCGAGCGGGACGAGTTTCGTCCGCTCGCCCACGTTGAGGCGAATTTTGTCCGGTTCGTTCTCGCGATGCTGGTGTTCGATGGGGGGTGCCTCCGTGACGACCCCTTCGGTCGTATACCCGTACACTGCGCTCTCCGGCCCGCCTTCGTAGTAGAGCAAGTGGTCACCTTCGACGTACCGCGATGCCCGGGCCGTCGCTTTCCGCGTGGTCTGTCCGGACGCGACGTCCCGTTCGGACGGCTCCACCAGCAACGTCTCGTCCCCGGCCTCCGGCACCTCGCCACCACGACGCGCGACCTGCTCTTCGACGACGCTGAACCCGGTGACCGTCGCCACGTCGCGCCCGTCCGCCCACTCGGTCAGTGCCGCCGACAGCGTGTCGGTCGTCACCTCAGAGCGTGACTCGACCGGCAGTGTCGACTGCCCAACCAATCGGTCCCCTCCCGAGGTTTCGTACTCGACGACGAGCCGAAACGTGACCTGTTCACCGCGTGAAACAACTTCGATATTAAACTTGCTCCCGGCTATTGAAACCTTTCCCATGCGCGTTCACTCTGCCTCTCCCCCTGATTTTGTGTTCTGGCTATTAGGGTTCCGGGTTGTATCGTATCCGTGAATCTAAATGTCCGGCAGGGCAACTGCTGACGATGACGGCGACCGAAACCGGGACCTATCGCGTCTACGGGAGTGACCGCGGGGACGGGGAGCTGAGCTTCGTTGAGCAGGGGACCGAACAGCCGACCTACGTCCGCGCAGACGGGTACGACGAGCCCTTGGCCGACGCAGTCGCTGCCCTCCGACCGGGCAACCTCGTCGAGGCGACGCTCGACTGGAGCCAGGAGCCGGCCGCCATCTCCGACCTGACCGTTCTGAACCGCACGCTCCTGTTCGCCGCCGACGACACGCCAGACATCTTCGAGCGCGCCAAGGAGACCTTCCAGCAGGCTCGCACCGAGGAGATGCCGATCTACCCGACCGCGACCCACGACACCGATGGCGAACCAAACGGCGTCCTCTATGCAGTTGCCGGGCAGGCCGGCGAGCGGGACCTGTTCGCCGAGTTCTGTGACGGCCGCAAAACTATCGAGCCGATGCTCGGGAAGATCGAGGCTGGCGGCGTCGACCCTCCATACGAGGTCTTCTGTATTCGCCCCGCGACCGAGCCGTTCTTCGTGGTGTACATCGCCCTCGACGCCGGCGGCTTGCTCGCCGAGACGCTCCACGACGAGTACGACCCCGAACACCCCTGACCCCGGCAAAAGAGCCAAACCGCGCTCGCCGCTACATACGGTATGTCCGCCCCCGAGGATATCTACCAGCGCATCGAGAATCGCCTCGTGAGCCACGGTATCTACGTGACCGACCTCGACCGGGGTGACCCCCTCGAGATAACGTACGAAACCGTTCACGGCGGGAGCGACGCGGACACCCCTGCTGTCCCCGACCGGGACATCGGCCGGCTCTGTAACGTCCTCCGGGAGTTCCGCGCGGAAGGCTGGGACCCGGTCGATATCCGGACGGTCGTCACCGACCTCGAGGGCGAGCGACTGGGTTCCTGGCAGGCCGAAGCCGCGTGGTTCCGCCAACTCGGGCGTGAGGAAATAACTGAGACCGAGTTTTCACAGCGCGTGCTGGAGACCGTCGAGACAGCCTGAGCGGCCTGCCTCTGTCTCCACACCGCCACATCCCACCGGCAGGATTAACTGCTGGGCGTCCGCCTCCCTCTGATATGAACGTCCCCGTCGTCTGGGAGAGCCGCGTGCGGTTCGAGGAGACCGACAGGCAGGGCGTCGTCTTCTACGCCAACTACGTCACATTCCAGGACGAGACGTTCTCTGCCTTCCTCCGCGAAATCGGCTACAGCTACGAGGATGTCGAAGCGGCCGGCTGGGACATGCATGTCGTCAACGTCGACATCGACTACCGCGGGCAGGCAAGTTTCGCCGACGAACTGACGCACGGCTACCGAATCGAGCGAATCGGCGAGTCCAGCATGACCGGCGAGTACGTCGCCCGGCGGGCCGACGACGAACTGCTCGTCGAGGGTACCGTCACCCACGTCGCCGTCGACAGTGAAACCGGCGAGCCGACCCGCATTCCCGACGGCTTCCGCGACGCTGTCGCCGCATTTCAGCAGAGGGCACCGGAACAGCCCGGCGACTGACCCCGCGACGCGACACCCCTAACACACCGGTTTCGGGTCGATACCCAGCCCTTCCAGGGTCGCGACGTAGTCCTCGTAAGCCGCCACGACGGCATCCTCGGCCGCCGTCGCGGCCCGCCCCCACTCGTCGTCAGTCTCGCAGACCTCCTCGAGCAGCGCCAGCCCCGCGTCCCGTCGGTCGTTGGCCGCGCTTCGGACCTCCCTGATCAGGCCGGCCCGCTGCTCGTCGGCCTCGTTGACGAAGAAGTTGACCGCCTGTAATAGGAGTCGGTCCAGCGTCAGCGACGCCCCCACGAGGCCGGCCGCCACCCGCTCGACCTCCCCTTCCCGCCCACCGACGCCAGTTTCGAGGCCGCTCCCGTCGGGCACCGCGTCCAGGTCGGCGGCGAGACGGTCGGCGTGGTCGGTCGCGGTCTCGGCGGCGGACTCGACGGCGTCGGCCACCCGATCGTCGTCGGCCTCCGCGGTCCACCGTCGGAATGCGTCGGCGTGGAACAGTTCCGTCGCGGCCAGCACGCCCAGCACCGTCTCGGTGTCGAGGTCGGCACCGGTCGCGGCCAGCAGGGCTTTGTCCGAGCCGAGCCGTTCGATGGCGGTCCGCTCGTTCTCGCGCACCCGGTCGAGGAACTCCTGTCCGTCCATGCCTCCGAATTGGCGAGCCGGCGGCTTAGCTTTCCGGGGCCGGCTCTCGACGACTCGTCGGGCCGTTTATTCACCGTCGGGATCTACCCACGGGCATGAGTGACTACCCCGAACCCGACGCCCCCGTCGACTCGCGGTCACCGGACTGGCTGGCCGACCGGCTGGCCGCGGGCGACCCGGTGCGCCTGCTCGACGTGCGCAACCGCGACGAGTTCGAGGACTGGCGGATTACCGGCCAGCCGGTCGAGCCCACCCTGGTCCCGTACATGCAGTGGCTCCAGGCAGACGCACAGGACACCGTCGCCGACCGCGCCGCCGAAATCGACGGCCAGGGCCCCATCACCGTCGTCTGTGGCAAAGGCGAGGCCAGCGCCTACGTCGCCGGTCTGCTCACCGAGGCCGGCATCGACGCACACAACCTCGAAGACGGAATGGACGGCTGGGCCCGCGTCGACCGCACGCTCGAACTGCCCGGTGAGGGGCCCACTGTCGTCCAGTTCCAGCGGCCCGCGAGCGGTTGTCTCTCTTATCTCGTCGTCGCCGGCGACGAAGCCGCCGTGATCGACCCCCTCAGAGCGTTCACCGACCGCTACGTCGACGCGGCCACCGACCGGGACGCCGAGATCACGACCGTCGTGGACACGCACGTCCACGCCGACCACGTCAGCGGCCTCCGGGAACTGGCCGCCGAGACCGGCGCGACCCCCGTACTGCCCCGGCTGAGCGTCCAGCGGGGCGTTGAGTCCGACGTGGCGACGGTCGTCGACGGCGAGGAGCTTCAGGTGGGCGACGCCACCCTCCGGGCCGTCCACCTGCCCGGCCACACCACGGGGATGACCGCGTTCGCCGCCGGCGACGTGCTCCTCTCGGGCGACAGCCTCTTTCTCGAATCGGTCGCTCGCCCGGACCTCCAGCGCGGCGAAGGCGGCGCGGAGGCGCTGGCGGCCCAGTTGTACGAGTCCCTGACCGAGCGGTTGGCCGACTTCGACGACGACACGCTGGTCGCGCCGGGCCACTACGGCGAGGGCACTGACCCCGCCGCGGACGGCGCTTTCGTTGCCACCCTTGGAGACCTGCGCGAGCGGTTGCCCGTCTTCGGGATGGAGCGGACGGAGTTCACTGCCCGGATCATGCGGGACATACCGCCCCAGCCCGACAACTTCGAGCGCATCGTCGCCGCGAACCTCGGACTCGAACGGCTGGACGACGACGCGGCCTTCGAGGTCGAACTCGGCCCGAACAACTGCGCCGCGACCCCCTCGCTCGGGGAGTGAGCGACGGGAAGATATTTACGACGAGCGACAGATCTTCCAACAACTGGTAATCGACTAGGTGTCGGTCACGGCCCTCCGGAGACGGATTCGTCGTCGGTGTTCTGCCCGCTCTCACCGTGTTTACACGCCCCCGATTCTGACCGTCGTTCCCGTCTCGAACCGTCACAGTTTCCAGCTAGTACCGAGAATCCACGTCACGCTAACTCTGGAAACCCGAATTCCCCCACTGCTAATTCTGGTAGATTTATGACGGTGGAGCGAATCGTTCGGGGCATGCGACTGGAAGACAAGACGGTGTTCATCACCGGTGCCGGGTCCGGTATCGGACTGGCAACCTCCCTGCGCTGTGCGGAGGAGGGAGCGTACGTCATCGCGACGGATATCGACGATGAGAGCGCCGAGGAGACCGCCGAAAAGGTCGACGCACTCGACACGGGCGGGGCGGAAGCCCACCGCGTCGACGTGACTCAGGCCGACGAGTTCCAGGCGGCCGTCGAGGCCGTCCACGAGGAGCACGGCCTGGACGTGATAATCAACAACGCCGGGACGGGCCACCCGCCTGCGGTCGTAGAAGAGATCAACGAGTCGATGCGTGACTTCGTCATCGACGTGAATCTCAAGGGGGTCTGGAACGGCTGTCACGCCGCGCTCCCGCTCATGAAAGAACAGGGCCACGGCGCCATCGTCAACGTCGGCTCGCTGGCCTCCGTCTTCGGCCTGCCGCGCAACGCCGCCTACTCGATGACCAAAGGCGCGGTGCTGAACTTCACCCGCGCCATCGCCTCCGAAGCGGGTCAGGACGGCGTCCGTGCCAACACGGTCTGTCCCGGGTTCACCGACACGCCGCTGGTCGAGCAGATGCTCGCCACCTCGGACGACCCCGAGGCCGCCCGCAAAAAAATGGAGGAGGGCTACCCGCTGGGTCGACTCGGCGAACCCGAGGAAATCGCCGACGCTATCGTCTTCCTGGCGTCCGAGGAAGCCTCCTGGATCACCGGCGAGGGCCTGCTCGTCGACGGCGGCTACCGGGCCTCCGGCGGCGGATGACTCACTGGTCGGGGTCGAACTCCTCGCCGAACACGAGGAACACGCCGGTCCCGACCAGGCCGATGGCCGTCGCCACGCCGAAGGCCAGTTCGGGCGAGGCGGCGTCGTAGAGGTAGCCCCCGACCAGTGCGCTGGGGATGGTAATCGTATTCCGCAGGAGGTAGTACGCGCCCGTGACCCGGCCGCCGGCGTCCCGTTCTGCCGGACCGACAATCAGTGCTTTGTGGGCGGGTAGGCCGGCGAATCTGAGCCCCGAAAACGCGAACAGGAGCCCTACGACCCACGGGTCCGCGGGGGCGTTGATGAGCAGGACCGGGAAGACGGCGTAGACGGCAAAGCCGAGCGCGACGACGGGTTTCAGCCCCACGCGGTCCGCGAGCCTGGACATCGGCACCATCGACAGCAGGGCGACGACCATCTCGACTGCCAGCAGGACACCGAACAACGCGTCGGGCGAGAGGAAGCCGACGACGGGGAGGGTCACGTCGACCGCCAGAAACTCCGTGACGACGATGACGAAGAACACGTACACCATACCGTTAGCGAAGCGCACCAGGGTGTCGCCCGCCAGCAGGGGCGGAAGCGCTGGCGGCATCGACCGCAAATCGTCGGCGACCGCCGAGACACCCTCGAAGGACTTTCCCAGGCTGTCGTCGCTGGAGTCGTAGAGGACGTGCTGGGCCACCGTCGCGACCAGGCCGAACGCGGCGGCCACGAGGAGGACCGCCCGGAACCCGAGGCCGAATCCGAAGACGGTGATTAGCGCCGCGGCGAGCAGCGGGCCGACGAGGAACGCCAGTCGGCGGACGGTCTCCGTGCTGGCGAACCCGGTCGCCAGTCGGTCGGGCGGGACGGCCTGCTTGACCACCGCGAACGTCGCGCCCAGCCCGAACGACTTCCAGGCCTGCACAAAAAAGAGTCCGAGGAATATCCCGACCGGGAGGACGACTGCCTCGACGGTCACGAGCGGGAGAACGGAGAGGTCGACAGTCAGAGTCCCGAACAGCGGCGCGGCAAGCCACACCAGGAAGCCGACCGTCGAGGCCAGTCCAAACGCCGTCAGGGCCAGCCGCGACCCGACCCGGTCGGAGACAGCCCCACCGGGGTAGGGATAGAGCGCACTGATGAGGTTGCCGACAGTGCCGTACAGTCCGATTGCCAGTCCGCCGGCTCCCAGGAGACTCATGTAGCGGGGCACGTACCGCCCGGCCATCTGGAAGCCGAGACTGAACGCGAACATCGCCGCCGAGAGAACCAACACGTCCCGCTCGAGCGCGAAGAAGGCTCGGAGTGTCCCAACCACGCTCTCGCCCTTGTCTTCGACACGCGCCTCTCCAGTGGCGTCGGCCATACGCCATTGTGGGAACTCATCGAATTAAATCTCGGTTCCAACCGTTACAGTGTGAAACGTTCACAAACTGAGTCTGCAGCCGAGGGCTCGAGCTACCGGGCCATCAGCCACGTCGTCGCAGGACGAGGACGGCGAGCAGGGCAGCCACGAGGGCGGCGATAGAAGTAAATCCGGGGCCGATACCGCTGGACGTCGTCGACTCGTCTTCGGTCGTCTCGGCTTCAGTCGCGGTCTCTTCCGGCGTTCCCTCGTCGGGACTGAACCCTTCGACGGTCGCGCTGTCTTCGAGGCCTTCCGACTCCACACGAATGGTGTTGGCGCCGGCACTCTCGATGCCGAACGTGAGTTCGCCCCTGTCGTCGGTCTCCCCGACGGCTTCGCCGTCGACGGTGACTGTCGCGCCCTCAATGACCGTCTCGTACTCGTTCTCCACGTCGACGGTGACGTTCTCACCGACGACGACCTGTGAGTTCGATACGCTCAGTCTGATCGCCTCTTCGCGCTGGATAGTGGCGTTCAGGCTCGTCTGTTGTTCGTCGACGTCCAGTGTCTCCGTCGCCGTTTCGTACCCGTCTTTCGTGATTTCGACCTCGAACTCGGTGTTGACGGGGACGCTGGTCGTCGCTTCGCCGTCGGCGAGTGTCGGTGACGTGACGCCGAACTTTGGGATAGAGATGACCGCGTCTTTGACCGGCCGCGCGGGGTCGAACTGGTCGTCTCGCACGTCGAACGTCACCAGCACGGACCCAGTTTCGATGCGGGTCGAGACCGACGTGTTCTCGGTCACCTCGAGAGTGCTCCCGTTGGTGTAGTACCGCTCTTTGAACGCACGGAGCGCGTACTCTCCCTGTTCGATGGCGTCGGACTGGTAGATTCCGTTCGCGTTCGTCCGGGCGTTGACGACGGTTTCGCCGTCGTGGAACAACTGGACAGCGGCATTGTTGACCGGCGCGCCGCTTCGGTCGAGGACCCTGACGGTCGCGGTGCCTTTCTCCGCGACGGTGACCGTCGCCGACTCGTCGCCGACGTCGTCGACTTCGTACGGCGTGTTCCGCACGAAATCGTCGCTTTGGACGGCGATGTCCACGTCCGTGCCACGTGGCACGTCGATCAGCGCCTGGCCGTTCGAGGCGGTCGTCGCCGTCCGGTTGCCGCCGTCCCAGCTCGCGGTCAGCTCCGCACCACCGACCGCCAGGCCTGCTTCGTTCTCGACCGTGACAGTAAGCGTGACGGGGTCACTCTGCGTCCCTTCCGCGGCCGCTCCCGCCGGAACGGTGGAGACCACGACGACGACCGCCAGAAGCAACGTCGCTATCCGGTCCATGCCCGGTGAGTCGGAACACTCTCATATACCTTTGTCGGCTGTCATCGCCCGACGTCGCACCGAACCGACTACTGCGCGGACGGGACCGACGCTCTCGAACTGTCCTCTCTCGGGTTATCTGAGTGGCCCACCGCTGGCGCCTGGCGTCCCGTCGTCGAGGTCCGAGATGAGGTGTTCGACTTCCGAGGGGTCGATTGTCGGAACCGGGCCGTGGATCGTGCGGGTCAGCGCCGCCGCGGCGACCCCGTGAGCGATGGCGTCGGCGATGTCGTCGCCGGCCAGCCGGCGGCCCAGGAACGCCCCGACGAAGGCACCCTGCTGTCCGGTCGTGTCGATGGCGTCGGTCTCGACGCCGTCGCGTTCGTGGATCGTCGCGTCGTGCCAGACCAGCGCCCCGCGTTCGCCCCGGGTCATCACGACCGTCTCGAAGTCACCCTCGTTGGCGAGCTGGTGGGCGACCTCGGGCGGCCTGCCGGTCTGTTTCAGCACGCGCTTTGCTTCCTCGGTGTTGGTGACGAACACGTCGACCGCCGGGAACAGTTCCGTGACCGTCTCCCGGGCCGCCTCGCCCGACCAAAGGGCGGGTCTGTGGTTCAGCCCGAGGACCGACGTGCCGCCGGCGGCCCGCAACACCGCCTGTGTCGTCTCGACCACGTCTCCGGAGAGCGCCAGCGACTCGCCGCTGGCGAACACCGCATCGGCGTCCTGGACGGTGCCCATCGGCAATCCGCCCGGCTCAATCGATTCGAGCGCCGTCCTGTCGCGGTCGTCGACGACGGTACTCTCCCGCGGCGTGGCCCCGGGTTCGTAGAAGGTCAGTCCCTGTCGGCTCTCGCCGGCATCGGCCCACGTCACGTCGGTCGTGAGCCCGTGCCCACGCAGTGTCGAGACCGCCCGCCGACCAAGCGGCGTGTCCGACAGCTTCGACAGCCATGTCACGTCGGTCCCCAGTCTGCTCGCCGCGACCGCGGCGTTGCTCGCAGCCCCCGTCGTCCACGCGTCGAACTGTTCGGCCGTCTCCAGTCGCGCCGTCGGCGGCGGCGACAGCCTGAGTACCGCCTCCCCGAACGTCACCAACTGTGTCATATCCACACCATCGGAGTCGGGAGGTTTAGTTCGTGTGGTGAGTTGGCACGTCGACACCACCGCCCGACGGCACCGCGGTGACCGCCGACACCCGCCCCGGAACGCTCAGCCGCCGTGTCCCGGGTAGTCACGCTCGAACCGACGTTCGACCTCCTCGTGGTCGAACTCGATGACGACCGGCCGCCCGTGCGGGCAGGCCCACGGGTTCTCGCAGTCGTCCAGCGCAGAGAGCAACGAGACGACCGAGCCTTCCGACAGCGACGTGTTGCCGGTAATCGAGGGGTAACAGGCCAGGTCCGCGAGCAGGTCGTCGGCGGCCGCGTCGACGGTCTCGATGGCCGCCGACTCGCCCGTGACGAATGCCGACAACACCTCCCGAATCAGTTCCGGGCCGGCCGCCTGCGCGACCAGTTCCGGCACGGTCCGGACCTCGACGGTCCGTGCTCGGGGTTCGTCACCGCTCGCGGAGTCCGAGACCCCCCGAGCCTCGCTCTCGTCCGTCCGTTCGGCCCGAAAGCCCAGTCGTCGCAACGCTGGCTCGTACTCCTCGAACAGTTCGGCCTCTCTGGCCGTGAGTGACAACTCGACGGGGTCGGCCAGCGCCTGACTCGTCGCCCCCGCTGCGAAGCGCTCGCGCAACCGCTCGTAGTTGACCCGCTCGTCGGCCGCGTGCTGGTCGATGAGGACGAGGCCGTCGTCGGTCTCGGCCACGAAGTAGGTGTCCCGATACTGACCGAGAACGCGCATCGACGGGAGCCGGTCGAACGACTCGCGCTCACTGCTCGCCGGCTCTCCGTCGCCCAGCCGCGCCTGGTCGGTCCCCGGTCGGAACCGTCGGTCGTCGTGGAGGTCCGTCGAGCCGTCTCCACTGGTCGTTCCCGACTCGGCCCTGCCGGGTGCCGACTCGGCACCCGTCTCGTCCGTCGCCCGGTCGTTTCCATCGCTTCGGGTCCGCTCGCCCGCTGAACTCCCGGATTCACCGGTGTCGCGCCCCGTCTCGGCCGTCGCCCGGTCGTTTCCATCGCTCCGGGTCCGCTCGCCCGCTGAACTCCCGGATTCACCGGTGTCGCGCCCCGTCTCGGCCGATCCGGTGTCGGCCCCGGTCGTTCGCTCCGGGTCGGCGTCCCGCACGTCGTCCGGCCCAATAGGCGACTGTGCCGTCGTCTCCGGCGCTGCAGGGCTCTCTTCTGCTTCGGTCTCCCCTCCGTCCCGACCCGTCACCGCGTCCGGGTCGGCTTCGCCGGTCGCGCCGTCGCGGTCGGGGGAAATCTCGGTCTGTTCCGGCGCGCTCCGGCCGCGGGGGGCCGACGAGCGGATCAGTCCGTCGCGGAGCAGGGCATCCTCGACGGCAGTCCGGACCTGGTCGGCGACACCCTCGGCGTCAGCGAAACGAACCTCCATCTTGCGGGGGTGGACGTTCACGTCGACGGTATCTGCCGGCAGGGAGAGGTCGAGGACGGCGAAGGGGTAGCGGTCGGGGGCGAGTTGGTTGCCGTAGGCTTCGACCACCGCGTCCCGAACCGTCGACGACCGGACGTACCGGCCGTTGACGTAGGTCGTGACGTACTCGCGGCTGGCCCGGTTGGTTTCGGGATGGCTCACCAGGCCCGAAACGCCGTCGAGGGGGCTGTCCGGAACGTCGTCGGCACCGTCCGGTTCGACCGCGACCATCCCCTCGGCCACGTCGCGGCCGTACACCGACAGTACGGCGCCCTGAAGGGTGCCCTGTCCGGTCGTGGCGAAGGTTTCCCGGCCGTCGTGTGAAAGCGAGACGGCCACGCCAGGGTTCGCGAGCGCGTAACTCGTGACGATTGTGTTGACGTGGGCGAACTCCGTCCCGTCCTGTTTGAGGTACTTTCGGCGGGCCGGGACGTTGTAGAACAGGTCCTCGACCGCGATGGTCGTCCCCGCCGGACAGCCGGTCGGCTCGACGGCCGTCACCTCGCCGCCCTCGACGCGGAGCCTGGTTCCCGTGTCTCCCTCCCGCGGCCGCGTCTGGATGGTCACCCGCGACACCGCTCCCACGGCGTGTAACGCCTCGCCTCGAAAGCCGAGCGTCGTGACGCCGGCCTCTAAATCCTCGACGTCTCGAATCTTGGATGTCGTGTGCTCCTCGACGGCTTTCCGGACCTCGGACCGTGACATACCGACCCCGTCGTCTTCGACGTGGATGCCGTTCTTGCCGCCCGACTTCACCGCAACGGACACGCGCCCGGCGTCTGCGTCGAGACTGTTTTCGACGAGTTCCTTCACTACCGAGGCCGGGCGCTCGACGACCTCCCCGGCCGCGATGCGCTCGACGGTCTGTCCGTCGAGTTCCCTGATCGTCCCGTCCTCGCTCATTAGTAACTGCTGACGGTTTCACGCACTTGAGTATGCCGGCAGCGAGGCCGAGTACGCGAAGCACACGAGGCCACGAACGGAGCGGCGACCGGCGAGGCGACCGCTACACGTCGCCCAGCGTCGCACCGACGACGACCGCGACCGCGCCGCCGCCGACCAGCACGCCGAGACCGGGCACGTACGAACCCGTCAGGTCGTGGAGCGTCCCGACCAGCACGGGGCCGAGGAAGCCCCCAATCTCCCCGACGGCGAACACGAGCCCGATGGCGACGCCGGTCAACTCCGGCCCGATCCCCTTCAGGTTCGGCGGGATCGCCCGGATCAGCGGCGAGAGCCCGCCGACGCCGAGGCCGGCGATCACGATACCCAGCGCCGCGACGGCCGTAGCACCGCCAGCGATGACGCCCGCGACGCCGACGGCCGCGAGCCCGCCACAGCCGATTACCGCCGCCCGTCGGGCGTTCACCCGGTCGGCCAGGGTCGGGATCGCCAGCACGCCGACCACCTTCGCGCCCACGAGCAGGGTCGTCGTCTGACCGGCCCGGTCGGCCGACAGACCGCGCGCCTCCAGCACCGTCGGGAGCCAGCCCTGCAACCCGTGGACCAGCGCGAGATAGACGACCCCGAGGACGACCATCAGCCGGAGGTCGCGATGGCCCAGCACCCGTCGGAGGTCCGTCCGGACCGAGGTCGACGCGTTCGCGCCTCCGGTGGCTCCGTTCCCGGCGCCGATCGGCACGACCTGGACGACCGCCAGCCAGACGACCGCGTAGCCGATGGCGGCGACGCCGCTCCAGAGAAAGAGCGGCCGCCACCCACCGAAGAGGGGACCGATGACGGGCCGGCCCAGCCCGAACGCGCCTGCCGTCCCGACGGCCGCCCCGACCATGTACAGCGAGGACGG
>NZ_JAQCNH010000043.1 GCF_028275115.1 Halorientalis sp.
CCCTGGATGCCGACCGGCGGGTCGAACACGGCGTCGTCGCCGGCGTTGGCGGGCACCAGCGGCTTCGGATTCTCGTAGCCGAACCAGCCGTTCTGGGCGAGGCTGTTCATATCCGAAAGGAACCAGAGCATCGCTGCGTGGTGGTGTGGCCGGCGCGTGTCGTCAACGATTTCGCCCGCACTCGGGCGGTACTCCGAGAGGAACTCGAACGTGTCGCCGTGGGTCAGCGCACCGTTCCCGCGGGAGCCGCCCACAAGGATGGCGGCGTTGATACCGACCTGCGCGAGCGTCGAGAGCAGCTGGGCCCGGAACTTCGGTGCCATCTCCTGGGGGAGCAGGTCGAAGTGCGCCTGGAAGTTCTTGGCCCAGGTGACGCCTTTGAGGTGGGTCCACCCGACCGAGGAGGGGCTGACGATACCGGAGGACTGACTCTTGTCCCACGCCAGTGTACTCGCGTCCGGTCGACCGCTGTCGTCGGAGAGCACTGGCTGTTGCGTGAACGACGGGTCACCTTCGGTGAAGGCGGCCAGCGAGAGGTTCGGGTTCGCGATGGGGGGCTGGTCGACCTCCGAGTTCTGGAGCATCGCGGGCATCCGCTTGGACTTGAGTTTCTCCATCTGCTCGTTCAGCGGGAACGGCACGCCGTTGCCGCTCATCGCGATGTTGGTGCTCATGTTGTACAGCGAGTACCAGTAGGCGTCGAAGCTGGCCGCGTCGAAGCCGTAGGCGTTCCCACCACCACCACCGCCGCCCGAGGGGTCGCCGACCACGACGGCCCCGCGCATCCCCAGCGAGTCGTGTGGGTCACAGAAGTACAGGTGGATACCCTCCGTGTCGAAGGTGTGCTCGAACGTCCCGCTGCTGGTCGGGTCACCGCTCCGGAAGCTGCCGTCGTCAGCGACGACGTTGTGGCTGCCGCCGTTACCGGTCCACTCCCAGACCACGGTCGTTCCGGGGTCGACGTGGACGGCGGGCGGGTCGAAGGCGAAGTCCCCGCTGTTGCCCTGAGCGCCGACTGACACCGTGACCGAGGACTGTCCGCGCATGTCGACTGTTGTCCCGTCGAAGTTGTCGGTGTCGGCGAACCAGTCGCCATAGTCGATGGTCTGTGCTGGCGTCGCCGTCCCGGTAGGCGTCCCACTGGGCGTCTCCGAGTCGCCGGAGCCTTGGCAACCGGCCAGTGCCGCGGCCACGCCGAACGTCCCTGCGAGTACCGTTCGTCTATCGTACATTCTACCACCCCGCTACCCACGTCCCCTGTAAACAGATTGCTCGAACGCGCGAGGCGAGCGCACCCACTCCATACAGTTATATCGGGCAACGAAAACTACGTAATAATTGTATCCCAGCAGTGTGCGTGTGGACCACGTGCGCACGACCATGACAGTTCTGTGTGATACGCCTGCGAAGATCGGACTCAGATAGATCGCGCTGTCACGGGATGATACTACCCGTTCCAGTCAGCAGAGCAACGATAGTGAGATAGAACACCGTCCCGGTCGCCGCGCTGAGTGAGACGACGGTATCGGGGTCACGTCGCGGCAACGCGTACTGCACGAGGGGGATGTCGGTGAGTTCCGGTCGCGTCAGTAAGTGATTCATGGATATACCGAACAGTCCGACGAGTATCGGGCCGGTGAGGAAGCTGTTGACGACCCGCAGCAGCGACGCGGTGGTCTCGTCGGAGAGGGCGAGTGTCGCGACTGGCCCGAGTACCGACGCTGGGTCGGGAATCATCGTGACAACGTCGCCGTAGGTTGCGTACAGAAAGACGACACTACCGAGGACGATGGCGACGAGTTTGGTCTGTCGACCACGGTTGTCGGGTAGATACCTCGGGACGAGGAACACCCCGACGAGAAAGAGGGCATTCATCCCGACCCAGGGGCCGAGATTCTGGAGCGCGAGCGGCAGTCCCGTCGCGAGAATCCCCATACTGAACCAGTCGAGACTCACCAACTGCACGTTCGGACACGACCCCGAGAGCAGTTGCCGGCGATGCGCCGGGTGAAGCAGGTGGACGCTGACTCGTATGACCAGAAACACCGGAACGAGTAACAGATACGCGAACACCCGAATCTGTAATCCTGCAGGTGTCGCGACGGCGCCGATAGCGATAGCGGTCGAGAAATCTAACACGCCGTTGACGAACCAGAAGGTGAGCAGCGACGGGGCAAAGAGACAGGTGTTCAGTACGGCGGCGATATGCCCCGTCGAATACGAAAACTCCTGTCGAAGCAAGTCCCTCGCTGCGAGCTGTAACTGCGTCCGGATCGAGTCGAGTCTGGCTACGCGCTTGCGAACGCTAACAGAGGGCAGATTCACGCGGATATCACGGATATCTTGATATGTCGGGGTTTCCGATGGTTACCTGCCGTTGCATACCACATCGTAACGTCTCGGTAGTAAATAACGATAACTCACCAACGGGTAACGTGCCAGCTATGTCAGGTCGGCCTCGTCTCCGTGCAGGCGAACTACGGTACCGGTGCTCTTTCCCCGTGCAGTGTCCCTCTGTCGACACCGATTACGGGCACGTCAGCTCGACGGAGCGAGGCCGTAGGACTCACCGCGACGGTGACTCTCGACGAGGAGAACATACATCGCCTGACTCCACTGGAGGTTGGAGTTCCAGCTCACGGTTCCGTCGCCGTCGACTCGTTCGGGCAACAGATTGGCCGTCGTGGTCCACTCGCTCGCGTGGTCGGTGACGTGGTCTTCGACGGCGTCAGTGTCGACCCCTGATTGCCACCGGACTACGTCGGCGTACGCTTCACAGAGCGGCCAGCCGCCATCCTCGGCGGTGCCACTCGGCGTGTAGACGTCGCCCGGGTATCGGCCGAGACAGGGCGTCTCGTCGGCCCGCCACTGTGGATCGTCTGCGAGCTCGACCGTCGAGACCATCTCGGGTGCGTCGGCCGCGACGACGTTCCACGGCCAGTAGGCCATGAACGCCGCCGCGTCCGGTCGCTGGTCCGGCGCCGGATTTCCATGTTCCGGGCTGTCGGCTGTGACGAAGTGGTCGCCGTAGGGCGTGTCCGTTTTGTAACAGTAGGTCACGAAGTTTCCGGCCCAGGTGTCCGCTCGCTCGCGACACCGCGACGCGAAGTCGTCGTCACCGACGGCGTCGGCCATCTCGGCCATACAACGTAATCCCGCGATGGCCGCCGCACTGCCCTCCGTGGAGTGGCCCCAGACCTCCTCCCACGGGTCCTGATGGGCTTTCGGGAACCCCCAGTCGTTGTCCCAGGAAAGCAGGAACTCGGCGGCGCGTTCACTCATAGCGTAATGTTTCTCTAGCAGATCGTCGTCGTCGGTCTCGCGCCAAAGTAGCCAGTGGGCATAGATCGGGCCGCCCACCTGGTCGAGTTGTAGGGCCCGCCAGTGGGCCTCGCCGGTGGTGTAGTAGTTCTGCCACCACGTCCCCCGACGGTCGATGTTTCGGTCGTCCGTCACGGCATCCTCGCCTCGGATCTGAACCTCGTCGAGCCACTCCAGCGCGTCCCGTGCCTCGTCGAACGCTCCGGCAGCGGCCAGCGCTTGAACGATGATTACCTGATCGCGCGGCCAGATGAATTTGTACGTCATGTCCGTCGGCTTGAACGCCCCCGCAATCATCGCCTGACAGTGGTCTTCGGCACACTTCAGACTCGTTAGGGACCGTTCGTACCGGTCGTCGACTGCGTCGTCCCCCGTCGGAGCGGTCGTGACGCCGTCGTGCCACGCTTCCCATGCCTCGGTGAAAGCGTCTCGCTCGGATTCGTAGCCAGCATCCAGCGCATCGATCGCGTGTTCGATTGCCTTCTGTTCACTCTGTGTGGCGAACCCGACGGCGGTGAGCCACTCCTCGGTTTCGGCGTCGTCGACGTACAGGCCGACGCCCACGTCCAGGTCGCCACTATCGCTTTCGGTGTCGTCTATCCAGCCATCCGA